>NZ_CP046056.1:1315000-1643750 GCF_016132445.1 Venatoribacter cucullus
TCAAAAAAATCGCCCAGAATGTACAGCGCCTCGGCATCCTGCAGCTGGTTCAGGAAGCCGGCGAAGCCCTGCGCCAGAGCCGGACGTGCCGGCTCCAGATGCAGGTCGGAAATAAAATACACCGCCATTATGCGACGATTTCCGCTTTCAGAATAATCACGTCGTCTACCGGTACATCCTGGTGGCCCATACGGCTGGTAGTCGGTACGCCTTTGATGCGGTTCACCACATCCATGCCGTCAACCACTTTACCGAATACGGCATAGCCCCAGCCCTGGGTATTTTTACCGCTGTGGTTCAGGAAGCTGTTGTCGGACACGTTAATAAAGAACTGCGCGCTGGCAGAGTGCGGGTCCATGGTGCGGGCCATGGCCAGGGTGCCGACGTCGTTGGTTAAGCCGTTATCGGCTTCGTTTTCAATGGTGGCACGGGTTTCTTTCTGCTTCATGCCCGGCTCCATACCGCCGCCCTGAATCATAAAACCGTCGATCACGCGGTGAAAAATCACGCCGTCGTAGAAGCCTTCTTTAACGTACTGTTCAAAGTTGGCAGCGGTTTTCGGGGCTTTTTCGTGGTTCAGTTCCACTTTAATGTCACCGAAATTGGTTTTCAGCAGGATCATAGTAAACCTCTGTGTGTGCGTATCAGGAATGTTAAAGACTGCGTATAATAGCGCGTTTTGTGCCGCTCAGCAGCAGGGCGGCCGCATTGCCGGCTGGCGCATCCGCGCACACCAGCCTTTTAACAAGAACGGACGGCTATGACAGACACTATCTCCATCACTCATAATTTTATTGCCAAAATCATTCAGGACGATCTGGCCGCCGGCCGTGTATCCAGCGTGGTTACCCGTTTCCCGCCGGAG
This sequence comes from Venatoribacter cucullus, assembly GCF_016132445.1. Lineage (NCBI taxonomy): Bacteria > Pseudomonadati > Pseudomonadota > Gammaproteobacteria > Oceanospirillales > Oceanospirillaceae > Venatoribacter > Venatoribacter cucullus. The sequence continues at coordinate 1,315,866 of NZ_CP046056.1, forward strand.
CCGAACGGCTACCTGCACGTTGGCCATGCCAAATCCATCTGTCTTAACTTCGGTGTGGCCGAGCAGTTTGGCGGTGTCTGCCATCTGCGTTTCGACGACACCAACCCGGAAAAAGAAAACCAGGAATTCATCGACGCCATTAAAGACGACGTGCAATGGCTGGGGTTCCGCTGGCATGGGGACGTGCGTTACGCCTCTGACTACTTTGACCAGCTGCACGCCTGGGCGGTCTACCTGATTGAACAGGGCAAAGCCTATGTGTGCGATTTAAGCCCTGATCAGGCCCGTGAATACCGTGGCACCTTAACCGAGCCGGGCAAAAACAGTCCGTTCCGTGACCGCAGTGTGGCCGAAAACCTCGACCTGTTTGCCCGTATGCGCGCCGGCGAGTTCGACGAAGGTGCCCGCGTACTGCGCGCCAAAATCGATATGGCGTCACCCAACATGAACCTGCGTGACCCCATTCTGTACCGCATCCGTAAAGCGCATCACCATCAGACCGGTGATAAGTGGTGTATTTACCCCACCTACGACTTTACCCACGGCCAGTCGGACGCCATCGAAGGCATTACGCACTCCGTATGTACGCTGGAATTTGAAGACCACAAGCCCTTGTACGACTGGTTTATCGACAACCTGCCGGTACCGGCGCGTCCGCGTCAGTACGAATTTGGTCGTCTGAATCTGGATTACACCGTTACCTCCAAGCGTAAGCTGAAGTTTCTGGTGGATGAAAAGGTCGTCGCTGGCTGGAACGATCCGCGTATGCCGACCATTTCCGGTATGCGTCGCCGTGGTTTTACCCCGCGTTCGGTGCGCAACTTCTGCGACATGATCGGCGTATCGCGCAGTGACGGCATGGTGGACGTGGCCATGCTGGAACACGCACTGCGTGACGACCTGAACAAAAACGCCCCGCGCGCTATGGCCGTGCTGCGGCCGCTGAAAGTGGTGATCGAAAACCTGCCGGAAGGCCATGTGGAAATGCTGCGCGCCGATTATCACCCGGAGCTGGATCTGGGCGCGCGCGATATGCCGTTTACCCGTGAACTCTTTATTGATCAGGACGATTTCAAAGAAGAGTACAGCAAGAAATTCAAGAAGAAATTTACCCCGGGTAACCGTATCCGCCTGCGTCATTCCTATGTGATTGAAGCCACCGGCTACGAAAAAGACGCCGATGGCAACGTGGTGCTGGTGACCGCCAAATTAATTGAAGGCACCCTGGGTACGGATCCGGCCGATGACATTAAACCGAAAGGCGTGGTGCATTGGGTGTCGGCGACCGAATGCAAAGAAGCCGAACTGCGTCTGTACGAGCGCCTGTTCACACACCAGACTCCGGACAAAACCGACGGTGATTTTATGGAATACGTTAACCGTGATTCCCTGAAAATTATTACCGCCTTTATCGAACCGGCTCTGGCCGAAGTGGCAGCGGAAAGTAATTTCCAGTTTGAACGCGAAGGCTATTACGTGGCTGATCGTTACGACCATGCGCCCGCCAAGCCGGTGTTTAACCTGACCATTGGTTTGCGTGAAGACAAATCCCTGGCACAGGAATAAGGAAGCTTATGAGCCTGCAGATTTTTAACAGCCTGACCCGGCAAAAAGAAACTTTCCAGCCGCTGGTGCCCGGTAAAGTCGGCATGTACGTGTGCGGCATGACGGTGTACGACTTCTGCCACCTGGGCCATGCCCGGGTGATGGTCGCCTTTGATGTGATTGCGCGTTATCTGCGTCATCGCGGTTACGAGGTGAATTACATCCGTAATATCACCGACATCGACGACAAAATTATTAAGCGTGCCAACGAAAACGGCGAAGCCTTTGATGCCTTAACCGAGCGTTTTATCGCCGAAATGCACAAAGACTCCGACCTGTTGGGCATTGAACGCCCAAGTGCAGAGCCCAAAGCGACAGCGCACATCGATGACATTATTGCTCTGAATGAAACCCTGATTAACAAGGGTTTTGCCTACGCAGCGGATAATGGTGATGTGTATTACGCGGTGCGTAAATTCGACGGTTACGGCAAATTATCCGGCAAAGTTATCGACGAGCTGGAAGCCGGCGCGCGGGTAGAAGTGGACGAGCACAAACGCGACCCGCTCGACTTTGTGTTGTGGAAAGCCGCTAAGCCGGAAGAGCCGCACTGGCAATCGCCCTGGGGCATTGGTCGCCCGGGTTGGCATATTGAATGTTCCGCCATGTCCAAATGCTGCCTGGGGGATACCTTTGATATTCACGGCGGTGGCCCGGACTTAAAATTTCCGCACCACGAAAACGAAATTGCCCAGTCGGAAGCGGCGAACGGCAAAAAATTTGTGAACACCTGGATGCACGCCGGTGCAGTGCGAGTGGATGGCGAAAAAATGTCCAAGTCTCTGGGCAACTTTTTTACCATCCGTGAAATTCTGGAAAAATACCCGGCCGAAGTGGTGCGCTTTTTCCTGCTGTCCAGCCAGTACCGCAGCGCCATTAATTATTCCGAAGACAGCCTGAAAGAAGCACAAACCAAGCTGGAGCGTTTTTATAACGCGCTATTGGGTGTGCAGGTGGGCGACGTAGCGGATATTGATAACGACTATTCGCAGCGTTTCCATGCGGCCATGGACGATGATTTTAATACACCGGAAGCCATTGCTGCTCTGTTTGATCTGGTGCGCGCAGTAAACAAAACCAGTGGGGCAGAGCAGGCAGCGTTAGCCGGCCAGCTGCGTTTCCTGGGTGGTGTGCTGGGTTGTCTGCAATCCGATCCGCAGGCATTTCTGCAATCTGGTGCCGGCGATGAAGCCGAATGGATTGAAAGCATGATTGTAAAACGTGCAGACGCCAAAAAAGCCAAAGACTTTGCCACCGCCGATGCGGTGCGCGATGAACTGCTGGCTAAAGGTATTGTGCTGCGCGATGGGCCGGAAGGCACCAGCTGGAGCAAGCAATAAACCGGGTTTTAAAAACCGGTAAGCAATAAAAAAGCGGGCCATGCCCGCTTTTTTATTGCCTGATTGGGAAACAAGGCGTCTCCCATTGTGCGTACCGCGTTTGCTCAGCTATGCAAGGTCTCACAGGCAAACAAGGTATTTTCCAGCAGCTTGGCGCGGGTCATTGGGCCAACACCACCCGGCACCGGGGTAATAAAGGAAGCGCGCGCAGCGGCTGCTTCAAAATCGACGTCACCAATCAGCTTGCCATCGGCCATACGGTTTATGCCCACATCAATGACGATGGCGCCTTCTTTAATCCATTCACCTTTCACAATACCCGGCTTACCCACGGCCACCACCACAATATCGGCCTGACGCACATGGCTGGCGGTATCGGCCGTGAAACGGTGGCAGGTGGTCACGGTGCAGCCTTTCAGCAGCAGTTCCAGCCCCATCGGGCGGCCGACAATGTTGGAAGCGCCCACGACCACAGCATGCTTGCCACGGATGTCTACGCCGGTACGTTCCAGCAAGTCAACAATGCCAAACGGCGTGCAGGGGCGCAGCATCGGCATACGCTGAGCCAGGCGACCGATGTTGAACGGGTGGAAACCGTCAACGTCTTTGGTGGGGTCAATGCGCTCCAGAATCTCGTCAGCTTTTAAGCCGGCGGGCAGGGGCAGCTGCACCAGAATGCCGTCTACCGCGCTGTCTTTATTCAGGGAATCAATCAGGTCCAGCAGTTCCTGCTGACCAGTGGTGGCGGGCAGGTCGTAGGCCTTGCTGATAATGCCGACCTGCTCGCAGTCTTTCCGCTTATGCGCCACATACACTTCCGAAGCCGGATCGTTGCCGACCAGAATCACCGCCAGACCCGGTGCGCGCAGCCCCTGATCCAGACGGGCCTGAACGCGGCCTTTAATAGTTTCACGAATCGCTTCGGCAGTGGCTTTGCCATCGATCAGTTGGGCGGTCATGGGCGCAATAAACCTGTAGCAGTTATCAAGGCGCGCGATTTTCGCACGCAACGCCGGTAAACACAAAGGCCGGCAAGCCCCGTTTGCCTTTCCTGTGTCCTTTCCTGAACAGGCTTATACAGAGAAAGAGCAGGGCAGCAGGTACCGCTATGGGAAGGGCAGGCTGCAGCACTGCCAGCAGCCCCAAAACCGGCAGAACCGATTGTTTTTATTAATTTTTTTAAAAAGGCATTGACGCTTTCGCGGTGCCTCTATATTATGCGCGGCACTTACAGGGAACACCCCTTGTAAGTGATCGTTCGGGGTATAGCGCAGTCCGGTAGCGCGCCTGGTTTGGGACCAGGATGTCGGGAGTTCGAATCTCTCTACCCCGACCATTTAATCCTTGCATTAAATGGACATGCGCCCGTAGCTCAATTGGATAGAGCATCGGCCTTCTAAGCCGAGGGTTGCAGGTTCAATCCCTGCCGGGTGCGCCACTCAAGTGGCAGCTCAGCAGATTATGTGGTGGCCGTAGCTCAGTTGGTAGAGTCCAGGATTGTGATTCCTGTTGTCGCGGGTTCGAGCCCCGTCGGCCACCCCACTTCCCACGCTGTTTCTCCGATATAAAACCTACTAAAAAATCCCTGTTTCGGAATGTATTTCCGGAATATATGGTCTGTAAATTTAACCAGCATTGCCTGTCAGCGCTGATCTTCTCTTGTTCCGTTGTCTCTCTCTTCTTTAATTTCAGATCACACAGCGCCATCACTCTGCACGTCTTATGGCCAAGGCCTGTACCGTCCGTCCCAATTTTTTCTTAACGTTATGGGTGCGAATGTAGGTGCTGCCAGTGGCGGCCCGCATTTCTCATGCACCAGCCGGCGCGACTCAGAATCCGGGGGCCTTTCGGTTGAGCAGCTTGAGCGGCTTTACCAGCACCTAGCGCAACAACTGAAGAATGCCCCGCCGCTTTCCGTAGTGCGGCTCCCAGTCGAACTTCCGTTCGAGGCCCCAGTCGATGCCAGATTTGTTTATTACCGGAGCCGGGGATGCCTTGTCGCTGCCAATATTACCCCGGCGCAAGATGCACGGAATGTTGTAGCTCATAAGGTGATAGGGCACCTCGTCCTGGCTGGGTGCTTCGGACGTGATTTGGACGCTGTTCGTGGTGTCATTCACGGTGCTAAGCCTCGCGTGCGGATTGTTAGCGTTGAAGTAGCGGCGCGGTAATGCTGATCTTGTGTTGCAAGTCTGTGTTTCATTCTCGGGTTATGGAACCGCTCTGTGTAGTCAAAAATATCTGATTTGCGGTTTGACCTTGCTGTTCTGGCGCTTTTTCGCATTTGGTAATCTCCCCCAGAAAACAACGGTGATCAACAGTAGAATTTTCCGTAAGCTACACGCAGGGAGATTCTGCAATGCAACGCAGTAACGCGCAGCGGTCAAAAATCACGTTTTCCCGACAACCAGGTCCTGTCAGTCCTCAAACAAGCTGAAAGTGGCATTCCGGTGCCAGAGCTGTGCCGTGAGCACGGGGTAGAGCCCAACCATCCGGCAAAACCTGCCACAGGTTTTCAGCCTCTGCCGGGTGGTTTATTCAGTCCCTTGCTTACGTTATACTCCGCGACTTTCTGAATTTGACGGCGTGCAGAATTGCTCTGTGCGTCACCTTTGAATCTGTATTGAGAGGCATCTATGCAAGTGTCCATTGAGACGACTTCCGGTCTTCAGCGCGTTATGACTATTGGTGTACCGGCTGCCGAGGTCGAGCAGAAGGTAACAACTGAACTGAAGAAGCTGGTGAAGGGTCGCCGTATCGATGGTTTCCGCCCGGGTAAGATTCCTCCGGCGACTGCCAAGAAGATGTTCGGTAAGCAAGCCCGTTACGAAGCTATCTACCAGCAGATGCAACAGTCTTTCTTCCAGGCCGTTCAGCAAGAGAATGTGAAGCTGGCTGGTATGCCGACGTTCGAGCCGACTGTCGATGAAGACGGTCAGGATCTGCAGTTCAAAGCCACTTTTGAAGTGTATCCGGAAATCACCTTAGCCGGTTTTGACAGCATCAGCGTTGAACAGAAAACCGCTGCTGTTACGGACGCCGATCTGGACAAAATGCTGGACACCCTGCGTAAGCAGAACGCTCAGTGGGAAGAGTCTGCCGAAGCCGCTGCTGATGGCGACCAGGTTGTGATTGATTTTGAAGGCTTTATTGATGGTGTTGCCTTTGAAGGCGGCGCTGCCAAAGGTTACAGCCTGACCCTGGGTTCCAACTCTATGATTCCGGGCTTCGAAGAAGGCCTGGCTGGCGCCAAAGCCGGTGAAGAGAAAACCCTGGATCTGGCGTTCCCGGCGGATTACCACAAAGATGATCTGAAAGGTAAAACCGCTCAGTTCAAAGTGACTGTGAACGCGGTTAAGAAAGCTCAGCTGCCGGAACTGAACGAAGAGTTCTTCAAGTCTTTCGGTGTTGAAGCGGCTGATCTGGACGCTTTCAAAGTAGAAATCCGTAAGAACATGGAACGCGAACTGGCCCGCGCTCTGCGTAATACCACCAAGCAACAGGTGGTTGATGGCCTGATCGCTGCCAACAGCATTGATGTTCCGTCGGCTCTGGTAGACCAGGAAATTGATCGTCTGCGTCGTCAGGCGGTTGAGCAATTCGGTGGCGCCCAATACATGGACCCGAACCGTCTGCCGGCTGAACTGTTCAAAGATCAGGCGCAGAAGCGTGTACTGATTGGTCTGCTGATGAACGCCATCATTGAAGCGAACGATCTGAAGCCGGCAGAAGACAAAGTGAACGCCCTGATCGAAGAAGTGGCCGAAACTTACCAGGACCCGCAGGAAGTGCGTGATTTCTACGCCAGCAACCCGCAGCAGAAGTCTCAGGTTGAAGCGCTGGCTCTGGAAGAACAAGTGGTAGAGAAAGTGCTGGCCGCGGCTAAGGTCAGCCAGGTTGAGTCTACCTATGAAGAAGTCATCCGTGCCGCTAATCAGCCGGCCTGATTTGTCATAAGTAACTGACACCAAGCCAATCTGTGGCTAAACTCGGAAACAGCCGCCTTTAGTGCGGCTGTTTTTGTAAACAAGCTCATAATGTCAGGGAGTACAGGGTCGAATGTTTGACTCCATGAAACAACAGTCCGAAATTATCCAGGCCAGCGGTCTTGTACCAATGGTGGTGGAGCAGTCAGCCCGTGGCGAACGTGCTTACGACATTTACTCGCGCCTGCTGAAAGAGCGTGTCATTTTTCTGGTTGGCCCGGTGGAAGACCACATGGCGAACCTGGTGGTAGCCCAGTTGCTGTTCCTGGAATCCGAAAATCCGGATAAAGACATCCACCTGTACATCAACTCACCTGGTGGTTCGGTGTCTGCCGGTTTGTCGATTTACGACACCATGCAGTTTATTAAACCGGACGTCAGCACCATGGTGATTGGTCAGGCCTGCAGCATGGGTGCTTTCCTGCTGGCGGCAGGTGCCAAGGGCAAGCGTTACAGTGTGCCGAACTCGCGTATTATGATTCACCAGCCCAGCGGCGGTGCGCAGGGTCAGGCAACGGATATTCAGATTCATGCCCGTAATATCCAGGACACCAAAGAGCGTCTTAACCGAATTTTGTCGCACCATACCGGTCAGAGCATTGAGCAGGTTACCGCCGATACCGAGCGCGATAACTTTATGGACCCGGAAGCTGCATTGGCTTACGGCCTGATCGACAAGGTTCTGGTTAACCGCGGTTGATGTACCCGGCCTGCGCTGCAGGCCTGAATTTTTACGACGGCAGGCCCGCGGGCCTGTCACTGATAATGAGGCAGTCGAATGTCCGACGATACAAAAGGCAAGAGCGACGATAACGGCAAACTGCTGTACTGCTCGTTCTGCGGTAAAAGTCAGCACGAAGTACGCAAGCTGATTGCCGGGCCATCGGTGTTCATCTGTGATGAATGTGTCGATCTGTGTAACGACATTATTCGCGAAGAAGTACAGGAAGCCGACAACAAAGGCTCGGGCGATAAGCTGCCGACGCCGCAGGAAATTAAAACCACCCTCGACGAGTACGTTATTGGCCAGGATAAAGCCAAGGTTGTGCTGGCGGTGGCGGTGTACAACCACTACAAGCGTCTGCAGAGCAGTGGCGGTAAGAAGGACGATGTCGAGCTGGCGAAAAGTAACATTCTGCTGATCGGCCCGACCGGTAGTGGCAAAACTTTGCTGGCCGAAACTCTGGCGCGCCTGTTGAATGTGCCTTTTACCATTGCCGATGCCACCACCCTGACCGAAGCCGGTTATGTGGGTGAAGACGTTGAAAATATCATTCAGAAACTGCTGCAGAAGTGCGATTACGATGTGGAAAAAGCCCAGCGTGGCATTGTTTACATCGACGAAATTGACAAGATTTCACGCAAGTCTGATAACCCGTCCATTACCCGCGACGTATCGGGTGAAGGCGTGCAGCAGGCGTTGCTGAAACTGATTGAAGGCACCGTCGCTTCGGTACCGCCGCAAGGTGGCCGTAAGCATCCGCAGCAGGAGTTTTTGCAGGTTGATACCAGCAATATTCTGTTTATCTGTGGTGGTGCCTTTGCCGGGCTGGACAACATTATCCGTGACCGTTCCGAGAAGAGCAGCATTGGTTTTGCCGCGACCGTAAAAGGTAAACAAGAGCAGAAAGCCATTGGTGATCTGCTGCGCGAAGTGGAACCGGCGGATCTGGTGAAATTCGGTCTGATTCCGGAGTTTATTGGTCGTCTGCCGATGATCGCTACCCTGGAAGAGCTGGATAAGCCGGCGCTGGTGCGTATTCTGACCGAGCCGCGCAACTCGCTGGTGCGTCAGTACCAGAAGCTGTTTGAAATGGAGCAGGTGGAACTGGAATTCCGCGAAGCAGCGTTGGACGCAGTGGCCACGCTGGCCATGGAGCGTAAAACCGGTGCCCGTGGTTTGCGTTCCATTCTGGAAGGTGCGCTGCTGGATACCATGTACCGCATTCCGTCCGAACAGCATGTTGCCAAAGTGGTGATTGAAGAAGGGGTTATTACCGGTGATACCGAACCTCTGATCATTTACGAAAATGCCGATCTGGATAAGGTTTCTCCGGATAATGCCTGAGCATTAATGGCGGAGTAAGCCGGTAAGTGTCGGTAAAAAGGGGCCTGTGGCCCCTTTTTCTTGCGCGTTTTCTGAGTTTTTTTGAATTATTAATTGGTTTTCTTCTGCTTTTTTGACGTTTTTTCAGCGTTTTTTCAATACGATGGGGCGGCTGACAGGTAAATCTTTTTCACTGCCTTGTAATTCTTGCTTCGCGCCCTTACTTCCTGACATATTGGCGTCAGACACGCAGTGACCAGGTATTTTATTCATGACACACGAAATTCTTCCCTTATTACCCCTGCGCGATGTAGTGGTTTTTCCGGCCATGGTCATCCCGCTGTTTGTGGGTCGGGAAAAGTCTATTCAGGCACTCGAAGAGGCCATGGCGCAGGACAAGCGCATTATGTTGGTGGCCCAGAAAGACGCCGCCGATGACGAGCCAGGCATGGACGGCATGCACAGCATCGGCACCGTTGCCAATGTATTGCAGTTGCTGAAGTTGCCCGATGGCACCGTGAAGGTGCTGGTCGAAGGTGACCAACGCGCCCGGCTGGATGAGCTGCTGGACGAAAATGAGCTGTTCCGCGGGGCTATCAGCCCGGTCGAGGTTGAGGAACCAACCGAGCGTGAAAACGAAGTGCTGGTGCGTTCGTTAACCGGCCATTTTGAACAATACGTACAGCTGTCGAAAAAAGTACCGACTGAGGTGCTGTCGACCATTTCCGGCATTGAAGATGCCTCTCGTCTGGCGGACACCATTGCCGCGCATATTTCCCTGAAGCTGGATGAAAAACAGCAGGTGCTGGAAATGATTGACCCGCGTGACCGGGTTGAGCACCTGATGGAGCTGATGGAATCCGAGATTGATCTGCTGAAAGTGGAAAAACGCATCCGTGGCCGGGTGAAAAAGCAGATGGAAAAAAGCCAGCGCGAGTACTACCTGAACGAACAGATGAAAGCCATTCAGAAAGAACTGGGCGATCTGGAAGACGGTAGTAACGAGTTTGATGAGCTGAACCACAAGATTGAACAGTCGGGCATGACCAAAGACGCCCGCGAAAAAGCCAATGCCGAGCTGAAAAAACTGCGCATGATGTCGCCGATGTCGGCAGAAGCCTCCGTGGTGCGCGGTTATCTGGATTGGCTGGTGAATCTGCCGTGGAAAAAACGCAGCCGCGTGAATCACGATCTGGTCAACGCCAAAGAGATTCTGGATGCCGACCACTTTGGTCTGGACGAAGTGAAAGAACGTATTCTGGAATACCTGGCGGTGCAGAACCGGGTTAAGAAAGTGAAAGGCGCCGTGCTGTGCCTGGTTGGTCCGCCGGGCGTGGGTAAAACCTCGCTGGGGCAGTCTGTTGCCCGGGCCACCAACCGTAAGTTTGTGCGTATGGCCTTGGGTGGTGTGCGTGATGAGGCGGAAATTCGTGGTCATCGCCGCACCTATATTGGTTCTATGCCGGGCAAACTGGTGCAGAAAATGTCGAAAGTGGGGGTTAAGAACCCGCTGTTCCTGCTCGATGAAATCGACAAAATGGGCATGGATCACCGTGGCGACCCCGCTTCTGCCTTGCTGGAAGTGCTGGACCCGGAGCAGAACTCCACCTTTGCCGACCATTATCTGGAGGTCGACTACGACCTGTCGGATGTGATGTTCGTCTGTACCGCCAACAGCATGGATATTCCCGGCCCGCTGCTGGACCGGATGGAAGTTATCCGTATTCCGGGTTACACCGAAGACGAAAAAGTCAGCATTGCCCGTCGTTATCTGCTGCCCAAACAGGTTAAGCAGAATGGCCTGCATGAGCGCGAGCTGGAAATCAGTGATGAGCACCTGCGCACCATTATCCGCCTGTACACCCGCGAAGCCGGTGTGCGGGGGCTGGAACGGCAGATGGCCAAGCTGTGTCGCCGGGTGGTGAAAGCCAATATGCTGGAAAGTAACCAGAAAACCCGGGTTATTGATGCCGGACTGATTGAAGAATACCTGGGCGTACCGAAGTTCCGATACGGCCTGGCCGGCGCAGAAAACCAGATTGGCCAGGTGACCGGTCTGGCCTGGACCTCGGTGGGTGGTGAATTGCTCACCCTGGAAGCCGCTGCAACACCCGGTAAGGGCCGCATTATAAAAACCGGCTCGCTGGGTGATGTGATGCAGGAATCCATTCAGGCAGCCTTTACCGTGGTGCGCAGCCGCGCCGTCGGTATGGGCGTGGCAGATGATTATTTCGAGAAGCACGATCTGCACGTGCACGTGCCGGAAGGGGCGACGCCGAAAGATGGCCCCAGCGCCGGTATCGGCATGGTAACGGCTCTGGCCTCGGTGTTAACCGGCATTCCGGTGCGCGCGGAGGTGGCGATGACCGGTGAAATTACCCTGCGCGGTAAGGTACTGGCCATTGGTGGTCTGAAAGAGAAGCTGCTGGCCGCCCATCGCGGTGGCATCAAAACCGTAATTATTCCGAAAGAGAACGAGAAAGACCTGCGTGAGATCCCGGCCAACATCATCGCTGACCTGAATGTGGTGGCCGTTGACTGGATCGACGAGGTACTGGACCTGGCGCTGGAAAGCCAGCCGCAACCGATTGTTGGTGAAATAATCAGCAAAGATGAGAACGGATCGAAAAAAGAAGAGGCTGGAAGGCCGAGTACGCATTAAGGCGGCTTGACGCTGCAGGGGGCGCTTGGTATAAATCGACGCTCAAATTTTTCCTGTAGCGATCACCCAGTCGCATAACAAGAATTCACAATTGCGCACAGAATAAAGGGGATTAGTGTGAACAAAACTGAATTGATTGATGCCATTGCCGCTCAGGCGGACATTCCTAAAGCGGCTGCTGGTCGTGCACTGGACGCCATGATCGACAGCATTGGCACTGCACTGAAAAGCGGTGATCAGGTTGCTCTGGTTGGTTTCGGTACTTTCCTGGTGAAAGAACGTGCTGCCCGTACCGGCCGTAACCCGCAGACTGGCGCTCCGATCGAAATCAAAGCCGCCAAGGTTCCTGGTTTCAAAGCTGGCAAAGCGCTGAAAGACGCTGTCAACTAAGTGATTAATGACCGGCAAGCAACCTTTAGTTCCGGGTTGCACTGTCGGGACGCAGGGCCTGGTCCCGGCCGGTCAGCCAGATAAAAAAGCGCATCCCGGATGCGCTTTTTTTATATTGGCGCTATCAATAATAATGAGTGGCGTGCAGTCACAGTTGGAGGAAGCATGTTACAGACGATGCGTGATAATGCGCAGGGGATGATTGCCAAGATCATTGTTGGTTTCATTATTGTCGTCTTTGCCTTATGGGGTGTGGAAAGTATCGTCAGCATTGGCTCTGGTACTTCTGCGACAGCCTCTGTAAACGGTGAAGATATTACCGAAGAAGATATTGTTCGTACGGTTGAGCAGCAGAAAGCGAATCTGCGCCGCCAGTTTGGTGATCAGTACGATGAAAATCTGTTTAACGAACAGTTCCTGCGCCAGTCGGCACTGGAGCAACTGATCGAGCAGAAAATTGCCCTGGTTCAGGCACAGGAACTGGGCCTGCGCGCATCACCGCGTTCCGTGGATGAAACCATCGTTACCATTCCGGCATTTCAGCTGGACGGCCGCTTTAACCGCGAGCAGTTCCAGAATGTGCTGCGTATTAACGGCATGACCCCGCTGATGTTCCGCGCCAGCCTGGCCGAAGACATCATCACCAATCAGGCGCGTGCGGCCTTTATTCTGAGCAGCCTGGAAACACCGTTTTCAGCCCGTTTAAGCGAAGCCCTGAACCAGGAAGAGCGTACTTTCCGCTTTACTGAAATCAATGCCCGGGCGCTGGAAGCGGAAGTGAATCTGAGCGAAGAAGAGATTCAGGCTGCCTATGAAGCCGACCGCGACCGTTATATGGCACCGGAACAGGCCAGCATCCGCTATGTGCAGCTGCGTCGTGACCGCCTGGTAGCCAGCCAGACTGTGTCTGAAGACGAGTTGCAGCAGGCCTACGATGAATATCTGTCCCGTGAAGCCGTTCGTGAGCAGCGTCAGGCCAGCCATATTCTGCTGGAAACCGCTGACCGCAGCCGTGATGAAGCGCTGGAACTGGCGGTTGATCTGCGCGCCCGTCTGGCCGCCGGTGAATCCTTTGCGGATCTGGCCAAAGAATACTCAGATGACTTTGCTACCCGCGATCAGGGTGGTGACTTGGGTCTGAGTGCCCGTGGTGCCTACGCGGATGCCTTTGATGCGGCGCTGTTTGAACTGGCCGAGGGTGAGATTTCAGCCCCGGTGGAAACTGAGTACGGTGTGCATCTGATTCAGGCGGTTAAGGTGGTGAAAGCGCCGGCCAAGTCACTGGCTGAGATGCGCAGCACCCTGGAAGATGAAATCCGTCAGGTAAAAGCTGAGCCGCTGTTCGCGGAACAGCTGCAGGAGCTGTCTAATCTGGCGTTTTCCGCCGAGTCGCTGGCCGATGTTGCCAATGCTCTGGGGCTGACCGTTGAGCAAAGTGCGGTATTTACCCGGGAACAGGGTGATGGCATTACCAGTAATACCGATGTGCGCCAGATGGCCTTCAGTGACAGCGTGTTGCTGGATAAAGAAATCAGTGCCGTGGTAGAGCTGAATGACAGCGCTCTGGTGATGGCGATTGCCTCTCATCAGGAAGCCGTGGTACGGCCGCTGGATGAAGTACGCGGCCAGGTGGTTGGTGCATTGCGTCGTGAGCGGGCACTGGAAATGGCGCGCAGCCGTGCCGAAGCCATTGTTGCCGGTACTGAAACCAGCAGTGACTGGAAAACCATTACCACCACCTTCGCTCAGCCTTCTGCTGCGCCACGTCAGGCTCAGCAGCGTGCTTTTGGCTTGCAGCCGGGTAAAACCGATATGGTCAGCTCAGCCGGTGGTTTTGCCGTGGTAACGCTGGACAGCATCAACAGCAAAAACTGGCAGGATGTGGCCGTTACTGAAGAGCTGACCGAAGCCGGTCGGGCGCAGAACAGCCGCGCGGATATGCTCAGTTATCAAACCTGGGCCCGTTCGGTCAGTGATATTGAAAACTGAGGTGCTGGCACCAGGGTTTTCAACCCATTAAAAAAGGGCCTGCGGGCCCTTTTTTAATGCTCTGTATCCTGCTTACTTGTCGTTCGGATCTTCCATCTCATCCACGCTCATGGCGCAGGAGTTAAAGCCGGCGTCGACGTAGATGTTCTGTGCAGTAATACCGGAGGCCATATCCGAGCACAGGAAAGCGGCTGTGTTACCCACTTCGTCAATGGTGATATTGCGGCCCAGCGGGGCGCGTTCGGCGTTTTTCTTCAGCATCCGGCGGAAGCTTTTGATACCGGCGGCGGCCAGGGTTTTGATCGGGCCGGCGGAAATGGCGTTCACGCGGATATTGTCTTTACCCAGGCTGCCGGCCATATAGCGTACGGCGGCTTCCAGAGCGGCTTTGGCCAGCCCCATCACGTTATAGTTGGGCAGGGTCTGGGTAGAGCCGTGGTAGGTGAGGGTGAGCATGGCGCCATTACGGCCCTGCATCAGCGGGCGTGCACCTTTGGCCAGTGCCACGAAGCTGTAGGCGCTGATGTCATGCGCAATGCGGAAGCCTTCCCGGGTGGTGACGCTCAGGTAGTCACCATCCAGTTCATGGCCCGGGGCAAAACCGACGGAGTGAATCAGGATATCCAGATGGCCCCAGCGTTTTTCCAGTTCGGTAAACACGGCGGCAATCTCTTCATCCGAGGCAACATCGCAGGGCAGACAGATATCAGAGCCCCATTCCGCGGCCATTTTTTCTACCCGCTCTTTCAGTTTGTCGCCCTGATAGGTAAAGGCCAGTTCCGCCCCTTCGCGGTGGAACGCATCGGCAATACCGTAGGCAATGGAGTGTTTGCTGGCCACGCCAACAATAAGTGCTTTTTTACCGGTTAACATTCCCATGATTAATCCTTGCTTGGCTGAATGGGTAAGGATAGCCCGGAAACCGTGGTTTCCGGTGCCAGTATGTGTCGGGTTGGTGTTTCACGGGTACTGCGCTGCGGGTTGGCCAGCACCTCCGTGCGTTGTTTGCGGTCAATGCTGAACAGGCCGCCGCTGACGGCATCGAAGGGATCAAATAAATCCCCCAGCCAGGGCAGCAGCGGGTTTTCCGGCAGATGCAGCCAGGGCCAGTGCAGGGTGTAGCGAACCGCGGGCGTCTGGCTGATGTGCAGCAGGCCTTGTTGCTGCAGGGCCGGCAGGTGGATGTCGCCGGGCCACTCTTGCAGCCAGTCGGCCAGCTGGGCCTCCAGCTGAGCCGGACTTAAGGGCCGCAAAAAGCGCAATTCAGCCAGGCTGAAGCGACCACTGCGGATGCGCTGCAGCAACACCTCAGCGTTAAGCTGCTGCGTGTGGATAGCGGCCGGCAGCCCGGCCGGCTGTCCGGGGGTATGAGTCAGCAGGGGTGGATATTCCGTTGCCGGAGCGGCGCCATTAAGCAGGCGCAGGCGTTGCTGTTTATCGGCGCTGAACGCCGGGTTCAGCAGCAGGATACGGCTGATAGCGTTGTGCTGCTGGTGCTGTTCTGTCAGCACCAGCCGTTGTTGCTGGTGCAGGCTCTGCAAGCCCGGTTGTTGCAGCAGGTCGTGACTGACCGGGAGCAGATCCAGTTCAGCCCGCTGCAGGTGCTCCAGCAGCTTTGCGGTGTCAGGAACGCTGAGCAGGGTGACGCGGGTAACATTAAAACGTCCCTGAAAATAACGCTCACTGGTGCCCCACCAGTTTTTCAGGCGCTCAAAGACCAGGCTGTGTGCATGTTTGATACGGCTTAACCGGTAGGGGCCGGTTACCGGTTCTGGCTGCCAGTTAACGTCCTGTGGCCATTGTTGCTGCGCATAAAAATGCGCGGCCAGTGGGCGCAGGGCGGCTATTTCTTCCACGGCCTGCTGAAAGGGTGGGTGCAGATGCAGGGCGACCTGATGGTCGTTAAAAAATTCAGCCCGCTGGATTCGCTGCTGTAAACGCTGGCGCTGCCAGTCAGCACCGTGTGCGGGATCGGTCAGAAAGCTGAGAGTAAAGGCAATATCACGGTTGGTAACCGGTTGACCATCCGACCAGCGGGCTGCCGGGTTGATTTGCAGGTACAGAATGCGGTGCCTTTCATCGGCAGCCCAGTGGCTGGCCAACATGGGCAGCCAGCTCTGGTCACGCGGATGGCGTGCCAGTAACGGCAGGTGCAGAGATTCCAGTATCGGGCTGCTGGTATGTGGAGTGTCCGGGCCGAAACGGCGTAAATGAGGCGGGAATTCCGGCAGGTACAGGTTCAGGTAGCCGCCCGGGTCTGCGGCGGCCGCCCAGGTCGGGCTGTTGCTGTTGGTTTGCCAGCGCACATCGGGCTGAATACCCACGCTGTGCCAGAGGGTGGGAATGGCCAGAGCGGGCTGAATGGACAGTGTCAGCAGCAACAGAAGCGGATGCAGAAGGTTCTTCATACCGGCATCTTAATCTGAGCGTTTGAGTGTGCCAATTCCTCATTCAGCCACATATTGTGTCTTAAATTTCACAACCGGCCTTAGCGCGTTACATCAACGTACAGGGTCAGCAGTTGGCCCGGTTGCAGGTATTTGTTTTTTACCTGGGCCTGATTCCAGCGTTTAACGTCGGAAACACGCACGTTGTAACGCTGGGAAATCCGCGCCAGTGAATCGCCTGAGCGTACCCGGTACTGAATTTTACGGATGACTTCACGCTGGGCCGGACTGGCGCTGTTTTTCTGGCTCCAGATCACCAGCTGCTGACCGGGGCGCAGCGGATCACGCGGGGCCATGCCATTCCAGCGGGCCAGGGCGGCAACCTGGACATCGTGGGCGCGGGCGATATCCCACAGGGTGTCACCGGAACGAACCTGATAACTGATGCGGCTGGTATTGGCCGGCTGGCGCTGGCTGACCAGGCGATTCAGACGTTGCTGCTGACTGTGGGAGTAGGTTTCCGGTGAGCGGAACGCCACCGGAATCAGCAGCTGTTCACCGGCACGGATAATATTGCCGCGGATATTGTTGGTGTCTTTCAGCGCATCCGGTGTGGTGTTGAACTGACGGGCGATGGTAATCAGGCTGTCGCCGGATTTCACGGCATAGCGCTGCCATTTGATGCGGGCGGAATCGGGCAGGGCGGCCAGCCGTTCGCTGAAGACATCCAGCTGAGCCACCGGAATCAGAATTTCATGCGGGCCGGCTGGTCGTGTAGCCCAGCGGTTATAGCTGGGATTCAGCCGGTAAATTTCTTCCAGTGAGGTATCGGCCAGTTCAGCGACCTGGGCCAGATCAATCTGGCCGCCGGTATTGGCGACGGCGAAGTACGGCTCGTCCGGTACCGGCAGCAATGTGACATTGTAGCGCTCCGGGTCCCGGATCAGTTTGGCCAGGGCAATCAGTTTAGGGACGTAATCGCGGGTTTCGCGGGGCAGATCAAGCGACCAGAAATCGGTCGGCAGGCCCCGCTCGCGGTTGCGGCGCATGGCCCGGCGTACGGTGCCGGCGCCGGAATTGTACGACGCCAGAGCCAGCATCCAGTCACCGTTAAATTCCCGTTGCAGGGCATCCAGATAAGTCAGGGCTGCTTCGGTGGAAGCGCGGATATCGCGCCGGCCGTCATGCCACCAGTCCTGTTGCAGACCAAAATCACGGCCGGTGGCCGGAATAAACTGCCACACCCCGGAGGCGCGGCCATGGGAATAGGCAAAAGGCTCGAAGGCGCTTTCCACAATGGGCAGTAAGGCCAGTTCACCGGGTACGCCGCGGGCTTCAATTTGTTCAGCAATAAAATGCAGATACCGCACACCGCGCTCGGCGACACGGTCAAGGTAATTCTGATGGGACTTATACCAGTTCAGTTGCGAGTCGATGCGTGGGTTGCTGCTGTTCAGATCCAGCTTGTAAGAAGCGATAATGCGCTGCCAGATATCCTCGTAAGCGGCCTGCGGCTGAGCTTCAGGTTGCCAGTCGTCAAGCAGAGTCAGGCTGTTTTCGGTACGGCGCTGTTCCTCGGCATGAGTATCGGGGCCGGGAATGCTGCTGCAGGCGCTCAGAAAAGCCAGCGGTGCTGCCGACAGGAGGAATAAAGTGATAACCTTCATAAAAATACTGCGTCGTCTGAATGTACAGGCAGTCTAATTAGGCTGGCCATCGCGGGCAAGTTAAGAGGTGTTATGTCGGTCACGGTCAGCCGCATCAAACCGGAAGAATTTCAGCGTTGGTTACAGCAACCGGCCACGCAGCGCTTATTGGCGTTGCAGGCCGGCTGGCTGCGTGACCGGGTGGCTGGGCTGCACGGCTGCCATTTGCTGTACTGCGGAATCGATCCGCAGCCGCGGTTTTTGCAGCGCGCCCGCATCCGTCACAGCTTCCGCCTGGGCTTACCCTGGTCGGCCGGCTGTGCCGAGGTTGATGCGCGTATTCAGGATGATGCCTGGCCTTTGCCTGATGAAAGTGTGGATGTGGTCATTCTGCAACACAGCCTGGACCTGAGCCGGCGGCCGCATCAGCTGATCCGCGAAGCGGTGCGCTGTCTGGTACCGGAAGGCTATTTGCTGATTACGGGGTTTAACCCCTACAGCCCCTGGGGGGCCTGGCGCTGGCTGCGTAATTTTTCCACCCGCCTGCCCTGGGTCAGTCGTCCGGTGGCGCCGGCCCGGTTGCAGGATTGGCTGACCTTGCTGGATTTGCGGCTGGAAGAGCAGTTTCCCTGTGCGCACTGGTGGCCGCTGAGCGCAGGCTCTGAGCAATTAAGCCGCCGTGTTGACCGGGTGCTGGCCGGCAGTCAGCTGTTGCCGGCGGCCTGTTATCTGATGGTGGCGCGTAAGACCGTGGCCGGGGTAACCCCCATTCGTCCGCGGCGCTGGTATTTTTCTGAACATCCTTTTGCTATGCCGGTGCCTGCTGCCTCCCGTTCAGCCACCGGCACGACCCGGGACATAACATGACGGTGCATTTGTTTACAGACGGAGCCTGCAAAGGCAACCCCGGCCCGGGCGGCTGGGGGGTATTAATGCGTTACGGCGCCCATGAAAAAGAATTGTGGGGCGGCGAAGGCCATACCACCAATAACCGCATGGAGCTAATGGCCGCCATTGAAGGCCTGAAGGCATTAACCCGCCCTTGCGAAGTGGTATTGACCACCGATTCCCAGTACGTGAAACAGGGTATTAACAGCTGGCTGGCCGGTTGGAAACGTAATGGTTGGCGCACGGCGGATAAAAAGCCGGTTAAAAATCAGGATTTATGGCAACAGCTGGATGAACAATGCCAGCGTCATCAGGTCGAATGGCACTGGGTAAAAGGGCATGCTGGCCACGCTGAAAATGAACGGGCTGATATTCTGGCCAACCGCGGTGCAGCAGAGGTAAGTGCATGAGACAGGTGGTATTGGATACTGAGACAACCGGTATCGGCGAAGGACACCGCATTATTGAAATTGGTTGCGTTGAGGTTATTGAACGTAAGCTGACCGGCCGCCAATACCATGTGTATATCGATCCGCAGCGCGATATTGATCCGGAAGCGGCCAATGTACACGGCATTACCAATGAGTGGCTGCAGGAACGCAACGCGCCGGTATTCGCCCGCGTTGCCGATGAGTTCCGCGAGTTTATTCAGGGTGCCGAACTGGTTATTCACAATGCGCCGTTCGATATCGGCATGATGGATGCGGAATTCCGCCGTCTGAATCTGAGCCTTACCCGTGAATTCTGCGGGGTGCTGGATACGCTGCTGCTGGCGCGGGAGATGCACCCCGGCGCCCGTAACAGTCTGGATGCGTTATGTAAGCGTTACGATGTTGACAATAGTCAGCGTGAGCTGCACGGTGCATTACTGGATGCGCAGATTCTGGCCGAAGTGTATCTGATGATGACCGGTGGCCAGACTGCGCTGGCGTTGCCGGATGAAGAGCAGGCTGAAGAAATTGTTGAAGTGGATCTTGGTGATCTGGATCTCAGTACGCTGGAATTGCGTGTGGTAAAAGCCAGTGCCGATGAGCTGGCCGCCCATGAAAAAATGCTCGACCTGCTGGATAAAAAAAGCGGTCAGGCGGTGTGGCGGCGCTGAAATGTCTTAAAAAGGGGAATGACTGACCGGGTCTGCCGGGCGGGCAATTAAAACGCTTCGCCCTTTGCCTTGTTAGTCGTTAGAATGAATTTCATCATAACAATGAATATTGCTGGACATGGCTGAATTATCTACAGGAAGTGAAACCTCTCAGTTTGCAGTGTCACTGCGACTGGTGAAAAACGAACTCGCCAATGCTCTGGACCAGGCTGCTACCCAGCTTGATGCCTACGCAGAACAGGGGAATGCCGAGCATTTGCGCGCCTTTCTGGAAGAGGTTCAGCAAATTCGTGGCACCTTTAAAATGCTGGATTTCCGGGCCGGTGAACGTCTGTGTGAAGAACTGGCGGAAACCGGGCGGGTGGTGCGCAATCAGGAAGTGACCGAATCGTCCCTGGGGGCGTTTACCCAGGCCATCGTATTCCTGAAGCGCTACGTCGATTTTGCCGTTAACGGCGAAGCCGTGGCCCCCAGTCTGCTGATTCCGACCATTAATCTGGTGCGGCGTGAACGCCGCGAAAAACCGCTGCCGGAAGCCTACTTCTTTCTGGTAAATCTGCGTCCGAAACTGGCGGCGCCACATGCTACCGGCAGCCTGCAGAATTTTCCATTCCGGCGCGCCCGCCAGCTGTACCAGCTGGGGCTGATTGGTCTTATCCGTGGTAATGGCCGGCGTGGTCCGGTGCAGGTTATGTTGCGGGCGGTGCGTCGCTTTGAACAGGCCAGCCGTGGCGGTGCCTCCTGGTCGTTCTGGAACGTGGTGGCCGGAGCGCTGGAAGCCTTGTCGCAGGATAACTTCGATATGACCCCGCAGCGCTTGTCGCTGCTGGGCGCACTCGACCGGCAGGTGCGTCGTATTCAGGACACCGAAGGTCGCTCTTTCAGTGAAAAAATCCCCGACTGGCTGCTGAAAGAATTTCTCTATCTGGTGGCACTGGCCGAACCGGAAACTCCCCATCTGCAAGCGTTGCACAGCCTTTATCATATTGGTCAGGAAGTGCGTGAAAAGCAGCTGGCCCTCACCCGTGGCCGCCTCAGCGGGCCGGATCAATCGGCGCTGAATTCACTGGCTGAAGCCCTGCAAGAAGAGCTGCAATCCGTAAAAGATCTGATCGATTTGTTTGAGCGTACGGACATCAGTGAACAGAATTTTGATGAACTGCTGGTATCGCTGAACCGTATTGCCGACACTCTGCAGATCGCCAACCTGGCGGATGCCGCTGCACGCACCCGCAGTCTGGAACAGCGCCTGCAACAAAGCGGGGCGCAGGGATTGCAGCGTGAACTGACTTATACCGCTGACGAAATTATCCACATTGAACAAGCCATGCGGGCGCTGACCCAGCACGGCCTCGACAGCGCGGCGCTGGTTGACCCGGTCAGCCTGAATGAAGCACGCATCGCGGTATTGTCAGAGTCTATGACGGCTTTGACCATGATTAAGCGGGCAATGGGATCCTATCTGGATTCCAATAACGATAAGCTGCATATCCGCAACGTTGGCAAGAGCCTGATTGATGTGGCCGGTGCCATGATGTTTCTGGAAAAAGAACCCGTGTATCAGATGCTGCTGCAGCTGGAGCAATTTATCCGTAAACAGGTGCTGGATACGGATATTCAGCCGCCGGCGGGGCGTATGGAAGCCTTTGCTGATGCCATTTCGGCCATTGAATACTACCTCGATTCCCTGAATGGCCAGTCGGCCGGCGCGGAAGAGGCCGTTCAGCTGGCTGCTGACAGCATTCGCCAATTGCGGGGTTGATATGCTGCAGATGAGTCTTTCAGCCACGCTGGTGCTGCTGCTGATCGTGGCAGTGGTGGTGATTGTGCTGCTGTGGTGGCGTCGTGGCTGGTTTATCCAATGGCTGAAAGGCACTGCGGGTATGCTGATGCTGGTGCTGGCCATTGTGCTGGCATTTTCACTGGCGGATTTGTGGAGTTACCGGCAGTTGCTGGAAGAAAAGCCGCTGGCCACCGTCAGTGTTTATGAACTGGGTCCACAGGAATACGACATTACGCTGGCGACCGGTGAAGGCAGCGAAGAGCGTTACAAAATACTGGGCGATCAGTGGCAGCTGGATGTGCGGCTAATGGTGTGGAAAGGCCCGTTCCTGAGTGCAGGTACCATGCCGCTGTACCGTCTTGATCGCCTGTCGGGGCGTTACTTGTCACTGGAACAGGAGCGCAACGCCGGCCGTACGGTGTACGCTTTGCAGGAGTCGCGCTGGTTTGATGTCTGGGATTGGCTGCATGGCCGTTCCTGGTGGCTGGAGGCGCAGTCAGGCAGCGCCGTGTATATGCCTCTGGCAAACGGGGCGGTGTTCAGTGTGCATCTGACGCCCAAAGGATTACTGGCCCGCCCGCTGAATGATGTGGCTGAACAGGTGCTGGAACGCCCCTGGTAAGTAATGTTGAATTTGACTCACTGGCTCTGAAGGATTATTTGCGTTGAGTAACCCACCTGCTGATAAGCGTTATCTGGTTTACCTGGCCTCCAATGCCAGTGGTCTGGATGTTGAACGCTATGAAGTGCAGCGGCTGATGGCCCGGCATGGCATGGTCAATGTTGGCTTGGCCTGCCGCGAGGATGCCGGCCCCTATGACTGGAATCTGGTGCGCAGCCAGATCGAAAGCGCTGATTTATTTATTTTGCTGCTGGGTGATGACTACGGCCCGATGGCGCCGACTGGTATCAGCTTTCTGCATCGTGAGTTTGTGCACGCCAAATCACTGAATAAGCCTACGCTGGCCTTTATCAAAAACAGTCTGCCTGAAAAAAATCATACCGAAGCGCAACGACGCCTGCTCGGGCTGCATCGTATTGTGGCGCAGCAATCCCCTTATAAACTCTGGCATCTGCGCGAAGAGCTGTTGTCACAGGTCCGGGCGGCATTATCCAGCAATCTACTGACCATTGGTCCGGGCTGGATTCCGGCTCAGTGCAGTGTTGCGCCGCCACCGGCAGTGGCAGTTCCTGCAGCCACAGAAGAACCCATGACTCCACGTCAGCGTCAGTCCCGCAGTCGTCAGATGCTCAATCTGCAGGTGACGGCCAAGGTGTACCAGGGCGGTAATTTGTCGCTGGAAGAAGTGCTGCTGCCGGCGCGGCTGGATAAATTGTTGAATCCGTTGCAGGGCTTGTTGCAGAAAGGTGCCAGTGAAGATCGTTTGCGCAGTCAGCTGGAAGGGCTGATTTCGCCCACGGTGCGTACGCAGCTGCTGGAGCGTAAGCCGAATGCTCATGCGGTGGATGATATCCGCATCAGTCGTACGCAGTTTCAGCAGATGTTACAAAACTGGAAAGTGCTGGGGTTAATCCGCAGCAATGGCGAAGCAGGCCGGGCAGTATGGCAGGCAACCGGTAACGTGATCGAATAACCGCATTCACAAAAGAAGTGGCAACCGGCTCAGACCGGCGTGCCAAAGCGCTCCAGCAAATGATGGCGCTGCTGCCATTCGTCCTTCATGCTGTCGCAGACGGTGTTGCAAACATCAAAAATAAACGTGGCACCGATGCTGAAATAAGCCATGTTGCCATCCTGACGCCGCTTCACCAGACCATGTGAACGCAGGGTAGACAGGTGTTTGGAGACATTGGGCTGAGAGGCGCCAGTCGCTGTTACCAGTTCGGTAACCGATTTCTCGCCATCCTGCAGCTGATGCAGAATTTTCAACCGCATAGGGTCCGACAACAGCCGGAAACGCTGGGCAATCAATTCAAGCATTTCTTCAGACATATTTTCCCGCATCGCTTACCTCCGCAAACTGGGTATTTTAAATCAAGCGGGCGCGCCGGAATATAACTATGTGCTTATTCAGATGAATAATTCGCTATATGCTTATAACTAAAAATAAGCATAAAGTCGTAGAGGCTGCTACTGACTCCGGGGCAGGGTTCATGCAATGGCGGCTGACAAAGAGTATACTCAGGCGGTTTTTAACCGGAGGTATCATGCGTCTGCCGCTTCTGTTGGGACTGATTCTGTCGTTACTGGCCTGTACACCGGCGCCGCAACCTGTGGTGCGTATCAGTGGCCCGACCATGGGCACCAGTTACCATATTGCCTGGGCTGGCAGTGAGCATGACCGCGAGACACTGCAGCAGCAGGTCGATGCCCGCCTGGTCGCCATCAACCGCAGTATGTCGACCTATGATCCGGAGTCCGAATTATCCCGCCTGAATCGTGGTCTGTTACCCACCGGAGCCGATGGCTGGGTCCGTCTTTCGGCCGATCTGACGGAGGTTCTGGCGCTGGCGCTGCAGGTGTGGCGTGACAGTGGCGGTGCTTTCGATGTCACCATCGGTCCGCTGGTCAATGCCTGGGGTTTTGGTCCGCAAGCCCGTCCAGAGCATATCCCGGATGCCGGTTTTATCCGCACAACCCTGGCGGCCATCGGCAGTGACGCCATTCGCCTGGATGCCAGGCAACAACGTCTGCAGCTGCAAAAACCCCTGTATATCGATTTGTCGGCCATTGCCAAAGGCTG
This sequence comes from Venatoribacter cucullus, assembly GCF_016132445.1. Classification (NCBI taxonomy): domain Bacteria; kingdom Pseudomonadati; phylum Pseudomonadota; class Gammaproteobacteria; order Oceanospirillales; family Oceanospirillaceae; genus Venatoribacter; species Venatoribacter cucullus. The sequence goes on from NZ_CP046056.1 coordinate 1,340,396, forward strand.
GGCGGTCGATGAAATTGCGGCCATCCTGGAACAGCATGGCATCAGTGGTTATATGGTCGAAATTGGTGGTGAAATCCGTACGGCAGGCAGTAAGCCGGACGGACAGCCCTGGCGCATTGCCATTGAGCGTCCGCCGTTGCAGGACGACGGCCGGGAAGTTGCGTTGGTGATTACCCCTGCCAATACCGGTCTGGCAACCTCGGGTAATTACCGCAATTATTTTGAAGAAGAGGGTGTGCGTTACTCGCATACCATTGATCCGGCCAGCGGTTATCCGGTACAGCACAACCTGGCTTCGGTGTCGGTGCTGCATGAGTCAACGGCGCTGGCGGATGCCTGGGCCACGGCTTTCAGTGTGCTGGGGGCCGAGCGTTCCCTGCAGCTGGCTGAGCAGCACCGTCTGGCTGTCTTTCTGTTAACCAAAGAACCGGCAGGCTTTGTGCAGCGCACATCCAGCCGGTTTAACGCACTCTTTCCGCCCGTTGCGGAAGTACAGGAGAACTGATGAATACTCTGATTATCGTATTTGTGTTTATGTTGCTGGTGGTGGCTGCCATGGGCATCGGTATTCTGATGGGCCGTAAGCCGATCAGTGGTTCCTGCGGCGGCATGAGCGCTATTGGCATGGATGGCGCCTGTGATGTCTGCGGCGGCGACCGTAATAAATGCAAAGAAGAAAATGAAAAAGCGGCGGCAGGTTCTGCCGGTGCCGATTTTTATGATGCTACTAAGCGCTAATCGGCACTCTGATTTAACGGCCTACAATACAGTTGTCTGTTTTTATATACACGAATAATACCGATGGAATGATGGAGTAACACGCATGGCTGACTATCACTACGATGTCGTTGTAATTGGCGCCGGCCCGGCCGGTGAAGGGGCTGCGATGAACGCAGCCAAAAAAGGCAAGAAAGTAGCGGTAGTGGAAGACAAACCACTGCTGGGTGGCAACTGCACCCACTGGGGTACCATTCCGTCCAAGGCGTTGCGCCATGCGGTTAAGCAGATTATTCAGTTCAATACCAACCCGATGTTCCGGGATATCGGGGAGCCGCGCTGGTTTTCATTTCCCCGTGTGCTGCAGAACGCCGAGCGTGTCATTGCCAAGCAGGTAAAACTGCGCACTGAGTTTTACGGCCGTAACCGTATTAACGTGTACCAGGGTACGGCGAAGTTTGCTGATAACCACACCATCGATATTTTCAACGGTAATTCCAGCAATATCCGTCTGCACGCCCGGGAAATTGTGGTAGCGACCGGCTCCAGCCCGTGGCGTCCGGACAACATCGACTTTACTCATCCGCGTATTTACGACTCGGATACCATTCTGAAACTCAGCCACACGCCACGTACCATTATTATTTATGGTGCCGGTGTTATTGGTTGTGAGTACGCCTCTATTTTTTCCGGTCTGGGCGTTAAAGTTGACCTGATTCACCCCGGTGACCGTTTGCTGAATTTCCTCGATGACGAAATTTCAGATGCCCTCAGTTATCACCTGCGTGATAAAGGCGCATTAATCCGCCATAACGAGCAGTTTGATTCCGTGGAAGGTAACGACCGCTACGTCACCATGGTGATGGCATCGGGCAAAAAAGTGAAAGCGGATGCCTTTTTATGGGCGGCAGGACGCAGCGGCAATACCGCGCATCTGGCGCTGGAAAATATTGGCCTGAAACCGAACAGCCGTGGTCAGATTGAAGTGGATCACGAGTACCGTACCGCGGTAGAAAATGTGTATGCGGTTGGTGATGTTATCGGCTGGCCGTCGCTGGCGTCCGCTGCTTATGATCAGGGCCGGGCGGCCGCCGCCATTATTGCGGCACCGGAAGATTTCCGTCATGTGGATTCTGTGCCGACCGGTATTTATACCATTCCGGAAATTTCGTCCGTGGGTAAAACCGAACGTCAGTTAACGGAAGAAAAAATACCCTATGAAGTGGGGCAGGCATTTTTCAAAAATATTGCCCGCGCACAGATTACCGCTGAAGGGGTGGGCATGCTGAAAATCCTGTTCCACCGTCAGACGCTGGAGATTCTGGGTATTCACTGTTTTGGTGACCAGGCTGCCGAAATTGTGCACATTGGTCAGGCGATTATGGAGCAGAAAGGCGAAGGTAATTCACTGCGTTATTTTGTGAATACCACCTTTAACTACCCGACCATGGCCGAAGCCTACCGGGTGGCGGCACTGAATGGTCTGAACCGCTTGTAATTACGGCCTGTTGCAGTGCATAAAAAACCCGGCTTGCCGGGTTTTTTATTGTCTTTGCGCGCATTATTTTACGGTAATGATTTACCGGTACAGATGAATACGCAGACTGGGCAGAAACACCTCGCTGGCGATTTTCTGGTCGCTGCGCTCACGGCGGGTACGGCCCGGTGGCGGCAGTAAATCAATTTCATTAAAGGCTGGCAGACCGGCGCCGGTGTCGACAATAAACAGTGGCAGTGGCACGTTCATGGCTTTGCGTGGTTGCGGTGCGTCGTCAGCAAATACCATATTGGCGCGCACCACCGGTGCCAGCGTCTGAATCTGTGCCAGAGGGGTATGAGCCGCCAACTGGTGCAGTTTCTGTAATTGCACCTGAATATGGGGTTTGTCTTCGCCCAGCGCCAGCAGCGCCTGTTCGGCCTGCGCCACACTGAGCTTGCGGATGCTGCGGCCGTTCACATACCAACTGAAGCCGACTTTTACCGGCCGGTGTTCCAGTAGCGGCAAATGACGGTAGCACTGGCGCAGATGCACCCGGCTTAAACCGGCAAAATGCAGTGATTCGCGCAGGCCATCGGGCTGACCGAGGCGGCCGTATTCTTCCCGCCATTCCACCTCGCTGAGTTCCGCACGGGCTTTCAGTACCGCCTGTTTAAAGGCATCTTTGCACTGGTTGATGCGCCGGACATGTTCGGCAATGTCGGCAGTAATCATCACCAGTCCATGACGGCTGCGGGTTTCGCGGCCGTCCTGGCCATCTTCATACCAGAGGTCGGTAATTAACCCGGTAAGCACGGTCAGGCTGTCGCTGATCAGCTGTTCCTGCGCACTCAGCGGCAGCCAATGCGCTGGCCGCTGACGCAGCAGCTCCAGTTGCAGCTGCGAAAGTTCATCGGCAAGGCGGGCAAACGCCTCGTGCAGTTCGCGGATCATGGCTGCTGGTCCGGATTTTTTACACTTAATTTGGCGCGGATAAATTCGCTGTGCGGAATATGCAGCAGGTCACTGATACGGCGGATCATGTGTTCTTCGTAATGGTCCAGATGGGCATCACTGTATGCCACCTGCCATAAGCCCTGTAGCAGGCGGAATTTCTCCTCAGCCTGCCAGTGGCGGTTGATGACGTCGGTAAACTGGAATAAATCACTGGCGCCATGACTGTGCTGCAGGGCTTCCTGCATCAGCTCGGCGGTTTCCTGTTCGTTCAGATGAAACAGGCTGCGTAATGTCTGCTGGAGGCTGGCTTGCTCCTGCGCGTTCAGCTGGTGGTCGGCACGCATAATTTCCGTCAGCAGGGCGGCGCAGGCGAGGTCCAGTGTATGGCGGTCCGGCCGGGCCGCCGGTTGCGCAAAGAGCTGCAGCAGACGGGCGATCACAGCAAGGCCTGCAGGCGCTGTTCCAGCAGGCGCTGGTCGGCGGCAAAGCGGCGGATGCCATCGGCCAGTTTTTCGGTGGCCATGGCATCTTCATTCATATCCCAGCGGAAGCGTTGTTCGTTCACACTGAAGCGCTCAATGGCGCTGCTGCTGTGTGGCTGCAGTCGGCGCGGCAGTTCACCGGCGGTGCTTTCCAGCTCAGCCAGTAATTCCGGGCTGATGGTCAGCTTATCGCAGCCGGCCAGTGCTTCAATTTCACCACGGTTACGGAAGCTGGCGCCCATCACCACGGTCTGATAATCATGGGTTTTGTAGTGCTGGTAAATCTGGCTGACCGACTGTACACCCGGATCATTGTCGCCGCTGAAGTCTGCTGAGGGTTGCTGGGCTTTATGCCAGTCAAGAATACGGCCAACAAAGGGCGAAATCAGGGTGGCACCGGCTTCGGCGCAGGCCACTGCCTGGGTGAAGTTGAACAGCAGGGTCAGGTTGCAATGAATGCCTTCCTGCTCCAGCTGACGGGCAGCCTGAATGCCTTCCCAGGTGGAGGCGATTTTAATCAGAATGCGGTCACGCTGGATGCCTTCGGCCTCGTACAGGGCGATCAGTTTGCGCGCTTTGGCCAGGGTTGCTTCGGTGTTGTAAGACAGGCGGGCATCCACTTCGGTGGAAATCAGGCCTGGAATCACCTGCAGAATTTCGCAGCCGATGCTTACCGCCAGTTTATCGGCCGCGTTATCCACCAGGCTGTCGCTGTTACCGGCCTGTTGCGCCCAGTGCACGGCCTGCTGCAACAGCGGCTGATAAGCGGGCAGCTGAGCGGCTTTCAGAATTAATGAGGGGTTGGTGGTGGCATCCTGCGGGCGCAGGCGGCGGATGGCTTCCAGGTCGCCGGTATCGGCAACCACCACCGTCATGGAGCGTAAGGCATCCAGTTTGTTCATATCAGATCCGTTTGTATAAACCGCAGGGGCGGAGAGATTGTAATTGGCCACCTTGGCGGCCGGATGCTGCCTAGAGTGTCGCAAGCGGTGGCTCAGGTCAATCCGCGCAAAGGTTGAAAACTGAGGCAAGACAACGGCTTAAGCGCACAAGATAAGACGCGGCCTGAACGGTCAGGCCGGTACAGTAAGGCGGCTCAGTGCTTGTTCCAGCACGTCAGTACAGGCACCCTTGCGGGTGGCATGTTCGCTCAGATGGCGGCGGAACTGGCGGGCACCGGGCAGGCCGTTGAATAAGCCCAGGGTGTGGCGGGTAATATGGTGCAGGGTCGCGCCCTGGCTGAGCTGTTGCTCAATGTAGGGAAGCAGCGCGCGGAGGGCGTCTATCCGGTCGGTTACCGGGTTGGCCGCGGCGTTGAAGTAGCGCTGGTCGGCCTCGGCCAGAATCCAGGGGTTGTGGTAAGTCTCACGGCCCAGCATCACACCATCGAGATGCTGCAGATGTTCTGCGCATTGCTCATGGGTGGTGATGCCGCCGTTCAGGATGATTTCCAGCTGCGGAAAATCCCGTTTCAGCTGATACACCAGCTCGTATTTCAGTGGCGGAATCTCACGATTTTCCTTCGGCGATAAGCCCTGCAGAATGGCTTTGCGGGCATGCACAATAAAGGTGGTGCAGCCGCTTTGGGCCACGGTGCCGACAAAATCACACAGCTGGGCGTAGCTGTCCTGATCATCAATACCAATACGATGCTTCACCGTCACATCAATGCTGCAGGCATCGCGCATGGCTTTCAGACAGTCGGCCACCAGCTGCGGATGGGCCATTAAACAGGCGCCAATCATGTTGTTCTGCACCCGGTCGCTGGGGCAGCCGACGTTCAGATTCACTTCGTCGTAGTGCCATTGCTCAGCAAAGCGCGCGCACTCCGCCAGGGCTTTGGGATCGCTGCCGCCCAGTTGCAGGGCGATGGGGTGTTCTTCGTTGCTGTACTGCAGAAAACGCTCGCGCTGACCATGCAGCAGCGCGCCGGTGGTAACCATTTCACTGTACAGCAGCGTGTTCCTGGTTAACTGGCGCCAGAACATCCGGCAGTGGCGGTCAGACCAATCCATCATCGGCGCGGTCGAGAACGTACGGTTAACCGGCATCTCAGGCTTCCCGCTGCTGTTGCAGTAATTCACTGGCTTTCAGGCAGCTGCTGCGTTTGAACAGCAGATGCCAGCGCCGGCCACCGGCCTGACGCCATAAAATAGCGGCGCGGATCCCGGCCAGCAGCAGGGCACGGACACGATTAGCGGTATGGGGATTTTGCAGAAAAGACGGATTGCCGGTGACGTGAATACGGAAACTCAGGTTACTGAGAGTCTGTTTGTACAGATCCGCCAGTGCGGCGATGGTGTTTTCGTGGCTGACACCAAAGTGTTCAGACTGGCGGGCGGCGGTCTGAATGCCGCGTCCCAGCTCGGCCAGCATATCCGGGTTCTGGCGCAGTTTGCGTTCCAGATGCAGCAGGCTTAAGGCGTAGCGGGTAACGTCCGGGCTGATGCCGCGCCCCGGTTGCCCGAAAATGGTCTGCAGGTTGTTTAATCCACCGGCCAGCCGGGTGGATGCATCGCCATAAACATCTTCAAAACGATCGGGCGACTGTATAAACAACGCCTGCAGCAACGGTTCTGCTTCCGCCGCCGGAATATCACCGCTGCGGGCCAGCTGCTCAACCAGGGTGGCCGCCTGAATAACCGCCGCCAGTGCGGTTACCTGTTGCAGGGTTGCGGTATTCACTGCGTTTCTCCCGGTTGGTCGTCATTGCCGGTGTGTTCGATAACACCGCCTCCCAGGCATATATCATCCAGATAAAACACCACGGACTGACCGGGGGTAATGGCGCGTTGCGGCTGGTCAAAGGTAACCCGATAGCCGCCTTCAGGTAGGGCTTCGACCAGACAGGGCTGGTCATCCTGACGGTAACGGACTTTGGCGGTGCAGCGCAGCGGCAACGCCGGCTCGTCGTTGACCCAGAAAATCTGGCTGGCGGTCAGCCACTCTTTAAACAGCAGCGGGTGATTTTTGCCCTGTACGGCAATAAGAATATTGCGCTCCAGATCTTTGCCGGCGACAAACCAGGGGTTATCGGAATAACCGGATAAACCACCAATGCCCAGGCCTTGCCGTTGCCCCAGCGTGTGGTACATCAGGCCCTGATGCTCACCGATAACGTCACCGCTGTCGGTTTCAATTACACCGGGCTGGGCGGGCAGGTATTGCTTGAGGAAGTCACGGAAACGGCGCTCGCCGATAAAGCAAATACCGGTGGAGTCCTTTTTGGTGGCGGTGACCAGCCCTTGCTGTTCGGCGATGCGGCGCACTTCGGGCTTTTCAAGCTCACCGACCGGGAACAGGGTTTGGGCGATTTCGTTGCCACCCACGGCGTGCAGGAAGTAGCTTTGATCTTTGTTCGGATCCAGACCTTTCAGCAGCAGCGTCTGGCCATCGTTATCGCGGCGACGGACATAATGACCGGTGGCGATCAGGTCGGCCCCAAGCACTTTGGCGTATTCGAGGAAGGCTTTGAATTTGATTTCGCGGTTACACAGAATATCCGGGTTGGGCGTACGTCCGGCTTTGTATTCGGCCAGAAAGTATTCAAAGACGTTATCCCAGTATTCGGCCGCAAAGTTAGCCTGATGCAGTTTGATACCGAGCTTGTCGCACACCTGCTGAGCATCGGCCAGATCTTCCTTGGCGGTACAGTATTCCGTGCCGTCGTCTTCGTCCCAGTTCTTCATAAACAGGCCTTCGACCTGATAGCCCTGTTGCATTAACAGATAGGCCGATACGGAAGAATCGACGCCGCCGGACATGCCGACGATGACTTTGGTTTCAGCAGGGGTTTTCATCATGGGTGCTCAACAATAATGTCCAGCGGAAAGCGTTTGCCGGCCATGTAATCTTTAACACAGGTCAGCACCATCGGGCTGCGCAACTGTGTGCTTTGTTCCAGTTCGGTCAGGGTCATCCAGCGCGGGCCAATAATGCCATCATCCAGCGTGGCGTTGGCTATCTGGCGGATGGCACGGGCCTGCAGGCAATAACGGTGGTAGGTAACACCATTGGCCGGGGCGGTGTAGGTGTACAGGCCAACCAGTGCGACCGGTTCGACTTCCCAGCCGGTTTCTTCCAGCGTTTCACGGCGGGCGGCGTCAACAATGCTTTCGTTGGCTTCGATATGCCCGGCCGGCTGATTGAGCACCGGTGTGCTGCCATGAGCGAGTTCTTCGACCATCAGAAAACGGCCGTTGTGTTCAACCACGGTGGCGACGGTAGCATGGGGTGTCCAGCGTTCAGACATGACAGTTCCGGTGTAAGACGAAGGGCGTGAGTTTACCTGAAAGCAGGGCGTTGGCTCAAATTAACGCGACCGGCGGGAATGGCTGTGCCGGCCTTTGGTGTTGGTTTTGGCCGCCGTTTGGCGCGGGCGGCCGGGCAAGGCCTTCGGGCTTGCCGCCGGTATGTGAATTTCCAGCTGGCGATATTCACCCGGTTGCAGATTATCCAGCGTCCAGGGGCCTATCTGTGCCCGCACCAGCCGAAGGGTTGGATGGCCGATATGAGCGGTCATCCGGCGTACCTGCCGGTTACGGCCTTCTTTAATACGGATTTCCAGCCAGCTGGTGATGTCATTGTTGCGTTGACGGATCGGTGGGTTGCGTGGCCACAGACTGGGCTCCGGTTCCAGTCGGCGCACCTGGGCCGGTCGGGTCGGGCCATCATTTAAGGTAATACCGTCGCGCAGTGCCTGCAGAGCCGGCTCGTCCGGAATGCCTTCTACCTGAACCCAGTAGGTTTTTTCCATTTTATGCCGCGGGTCGGCGATCTGGGCTTGTAACCGGCCGTCATCGGTCAGCAGCAGCAATCCTTCTGAGTCATAGTCCAGCCGACCGGCCGGATAGACGCCAGGCAGGTCAATACAGGCCTTTAATGTGCAGCGTCCGGATGAGTCACTAAACTGTGACAAAACGTTAAAAGGTTTATTCAGCAGAATCAGCTTGGCCATGGATTTGGGCTGGATACTCCGGAGGAAAAAAACGGTTTTGTAAGAAAACTACTAATTCTTTTGTCTAGCTTGCTTTTTTTGTAGAAAAACTACAAATTACCGCCGCCAGCTCCAACAAGGGCGGCACCAGAATTGGCGGAGGCAACCTCCGCGCTGTACCGCAAAGCAGGTGCAGCACCCGACAGGCCGGTGAGTTTAGCGTAATCGGATGGCCACAAGCGATCCCTCTCACGGCCTTGCGCCACAGCAACCGAACGAATCAGGAGTCAGAATGTCCGACCTTACCCCCAAAATCATCTACACAGAGACTGACGAAGCGCCAGCACTGGCCACTTACTCTCTGTTGCCGATCATTCAGGCATTCGCTCAATCGGCAGGTATTGCTGTTGAAACCCGCGATATCTCTTTATCCGGCCGTATCCTGGCAGCGTTCCCGGAATACCTGAAAGATGATCAGCGCGTTGCCGATGCACTGGCCGAGCTGGGTGAGCTGGCTAATCAGCCGGAAGCCAACATTATAAAACTGCCGAATATCAGCGCGTCTGTACCGCAGATGAAAGCCGCTATTAAAGAATTGCAGGATAAAGGCTTTAACATTCCGCGTTACCTGGAAGAGCCGAAAACCGAAGAAGACCGTGAAGCCCGTCGCCGTTACGACAAAATCAAAGGCAGTGCGGTAAACCCGGTGCTGCGTGAAGGTAACTCTGACCGCCGCGCACCGGCCTCGGTTAAGCAATACGCCCGCAATAACCCGCACTCCATGGGTGAGTGGAGCAAAGATTCCAAATCCCACGTTGCGCACATGACCGAAGGTGACTTCTACGGCAGCGAAAAATCCGTCACTGTGCCGGCCGCTACTGCAGTCAGCATTGAGCTGTTTGATGCCGCCGGTCAGCGCACTGTACTGAAAGAAAAAACCAACCTGCTGGCGGGGGAAATCATCGATGCTTCGGTCATGAGCCGTAACGCGCTGCGCAAGTTCTTTGCCCAGGCGATGGATGATGCCAAAGCACAGGATGTACTGCTGTCGGTGCACCTGAAAGCCACCATGATGAAAGTGTCTGATCCGATTATTTTCGGTCATGCCGTATCGGTGTTCTTTGAGGATGTGTTTGCCAAGCACGCCGACAAAATCAAAATTATGAACTTCAAGCCTAATAACGGCATGGCGGATTTTTACACCCGCCTGGAACGGTTGTCGGCAGAAGATCGTCAGGCTCTGGAAGCTGATGTGGCTGCCTGCTTAGCCAAGCGTCCGGCGCTGGGCATGGTGAACTCTGATAAGGGTATTACCAACCTGCATTTCCCCAACGACGTAATTGTCGATGCGTCAATGCCGGCGGTGATTCGTGCGTCCGGTAAGTTCTGGGGCGCCGACGGTGGCCTGTACGACACCAAAGCCGTGATTCCGGATCGTTGCTACGCCGGCGTGTATCAGGAAACCATTCAGTTCTGTAAAGAACACGGTGCTTTCGATCCGCGCACCATGGGCAGCGTACCAAACGTAGGTCTGATGGCGCAGAAGGCCGAAGAATACGGTTCGCACGACAAAACCTTTGAGATTCCGGCTGCCGGTACCGTTAAGGTAATCGACGCCGGCGGCGCTGTGCTGCTTGAGCATGCCGTGGAAGAGGGTGATATCTGGCGTATGTGCCAGACCAAGGATGCCCCGGTACAGGATTGGGTGAAGCTGGCCGTAAACCGTGCCCGTCTGAGCAACACTCCGGCCGTATTCTGGCTGGATAAAAACCGCGCGCACGATGCCCAGGTGATCGCCAAGGTAGAAAAATATCTGCAGGATCATGACACCAGTGGTCTGGATATCCAGATTATGAGTCCGGAAGCGGCAACCCGCTTTACTCTGGAGCGTCTTAAAGATGGTAAAGACACCATCTCGGTAACCGGTAACGTACTGCGTGATTACCTGACCGACCTGTTCCCGATTCTGGAACTGGGCACCAGTGCCAAGATGCTGTCGATCGTACCGCTGATGGCCGGTGGTGGTCTGTTTGAAACCGGTGCGGGTGGTTCGGCGCCCAAGCACGTTCAGCAATTGCTGGAAGAAGATTTCCTGCGCTGGGATTCACTGGGTGAATACATGGCGTTGTCCGCTTCGCTGGAGCATTTGTCTCAGGTAACCAATAACACCCGTGCGCAGATTCTGGCCGAGACCCTGGATATTGCGACCGGTAAAGTGTTGGATAACAACAAATCACCTGGCCGTAAGCTGGGTGATCTGGATAACCGTGCTGGTCATTTCTATCTGGCGTTGTACTGGGCTGAAGCATTGGCAGCTCAGAACAAAGACGCTGGCTTGCAGGCTTGTTTTGCGCCGTTGGCCGCTGCGTTGCAACAGAATGAGCAGACAATTATTCAGGAGCTGATGGCCGCGCAGGGTCATGCGGTAGAGATCGGCGGCTATTACCGTCCGGATCCTGTCAAAGCGGCTGCTGTCATGCGTCCGAGCAATACACTGAATGGCCTGATTGATCAGCATCACTGCTGATTAACAGCGCGGAAAAAGCCCGGCAGGTGAATACTTGCCGGGCTTTTTTTGTTTTTTGCTTACTGCCTGCGTGAGCCTGGTCGGGTGACCTGCCTGCTCAGAGCTGCGGTGTGCTGTCCAGGGCGCGGATATTGACGGCATGAATACCTTTCTCGCCGGGCTTGGTTTCAAACTGTACGGTCTGGCCAGCCTTCAGGGTGCGGTAGCCATCCATCTGAATGGTGGAGTAGTGCGCGAATAAATCTTCATTACTGTCATCGGCCAGGATAAAACCGTAACCTTTGGCGTTGTTAAACCACTTTACTTTCCCTGTTTTCATACGGATAACCTCCATTAACTGCGTATCTGCATATCAGAGCGAACAGTTCGTCTCTGTGAACGGGTTAATCCGTAACCTACGCCCAGAAAAAGACAGCGTCAAGCACCCGGTTTTAATAATGGCGGATTCTGTCAATGGGTTTTTTGTAACGGTTTTGTCATCCGGGTTCAGGGTGGAGCCCCTGCGTGCTGGCGGGTATCATGCACACATCTTTTTATTCTGTTGGTTCCTTATGCCTCAGCACTCCAAAACTCAACTAGACTTACAAAACAGCGCCGAAGACAACGGACAGGATGGCGGGCTGGCACTGGATACCGCTAAGCCGGAATTAAAGCGTCCGTCCATGTACGCTGTGGTTATGCTGAATGATGACTATACGCCGATGGAGTTTGTGGTAGAGGTGTTACAGGGTTATTTCGCCAAGACTCCAGAGCAGGCCACCCGCATTATGCTGGCGGTGCATCACGAAGGCAGTGCCGTTTGTGCGGTATACACCCGCGATATTGCTGAAACTAAAGCAGCGCTGGTGAATCAATACGCGAGAGACTGTCAGCATCCGCTGACCTGTGAAATTGTTCCGTCCGAAGACTGAGGGTTAGGAGGCATTATGCTGAACCGCGAGTTAGAGCAGACCCTGAATGAAGCATTCCGTGATGCCCGCAGTAAGCGTCATGAGTTTATGACGGTTGAACATCTGCTGCTGGCCTTACTGGACAACCCTGCGGCAACTTCGGTATTGCATGCCTGTGGGGCGGATATCGAGCGCCTGCGCAAAGATCTGAAAGAATTTGTCGACTCCACCACACCGCTGATCCCGGAACATGACGGCGAGCGCGAAACCCAGCCGACGCTGGGCTTTCAGCGTGTGCTGCAGCGGGCAGTATTCCATGTGCAGTCGTCCGGCAAAGCGGAAGTAACCGGTGCCAACGTGCTGGTGGCGATTTTCTCTGAACAGGAAAGCCAGGCGGTTTACTTCCTGAAACAGCAGAACGTGGCCCGAATTGATGTTGTGAATTACATCTCACACGGTATTTCCAAGGTATCCGGCCCGGAAGAGTCCGCAGACTCCATGTCGGAACATTCTGACGATGAGGGCGGCAGCACTTCCCGCAGCGCCCTGGAAGGCTATGCCACCAACCTTAACCGGCTGGCGCGGGAAGGTAAGATTGACCCGCTGATTGGCCGTGATTATGAAGTCAGTCGCCTGGTGCAGACACTGGCGCGCCGGCGTAAAAATAACCCACTGCTGGTGGGCGATTCCGGTGTTGGCAAAACCGCCATTGTTGAAGGTCTGGCCAAGCGTATTGTGGACCACGACGTGCCGGAGGTTATTGCCGATGCGGTGGTGTACAGCCTGGATATGGGCGCACTGCTGGCCGGTACCAAATACCGGGGTGATTTTGAAAAACGCTTAAAAGCACTGCTGGCTGAGCTGAAAAAACAGCCGCACGGCATTCTGTTTATCGATGAGATTCACACCATTATCGGTGCCGGTGCCGCCTCCGGTGGGGTGATGGATGCCAGCAATCTGCTGAAGCCACTGCTCAGTTCCGGCGAAATCCGCTGCGTGGGTTCCACCACCTTTACTGAATATCGCGGTATTTTTGAAAAAGACAGCGCCTTAACCCGTCGTTTCCAGAAAATCGATGTGGCCCAGCCATCGGTGGAAGACACCTACAAAATCCTGAAAGGCCTGAAGTCACGCTTCGAAGAGCATCATGGTATCCGCTACACCGACAAAGCCCTGAAAGCGGCCGCCGAGTTATCTGAACGCTACATTACTGACCGTAACCTGCCCGATAAAGCCATTGATGTCATCGATGAAGTCGGTGCCATGCAGCATCTGTTGCCGGTTAACAAGCGTAAGAAAGTGATTAATGTGGCCGAAATTGAGCAGGTGGTGGCATCCATTGCCCGCATTCCGCCAAAAACCGTATCGGCTTCGGACAAAGAGTTGTTGTTTAAGCTGGAAGACAAATTATCCATGGTGGTGTTTGGTCAGGATGAAGCCATTCAGACGCTGTCCACCGCCATTAAAATGGCCCGTGCCGGGTTAACCTCACCGCAGAAACCCGTGGGTTCCTTCCTGTTTGCCGGCCCGACCGGGGTGGGTAAAACCGAAGTTTCCCGCCAGCTGGCGGCCGTGATGGGTATGGAACTGATCCGCTTTGATATGTCGGAATACATGGAGCGGCATACGGTATCGCGCTTAATCGGTGCGCCACCGGGCTATGTCGGTTTTGATCAGGGTGGTCTGCTGACCGAAGCGGTCAACAAAAATCCGCATTGCGTGTTGCTGTTGGATGAAATCGAAAAAGCGCATCCGGAAGTATTTAATATTCTGTTGCAGGTGATGGATCACGGTACGTTAACGGATAACAACGGCCGCAAAACCGACTTCCGTAATGTGATTCTGATTATGACCACCAACGCCGGTGCCGAGCAGATGAGTCGTGCCAGTATTGGCTTTACGCATCAGGATCACAGCAGCGATGGAGCAGAAGCGCTGAAGAAAATCTTTACGCCGGAGTTCCGCAACCGTATCGACAGCATTGTGCAGTTTGCGCCCTTGTCACGGGATACCATTCTGCACGTGGTGGATAAGTTCCTGGCCGAACTGCAGGGGCAGCTGGACGAAAAACGGGTGCTGCTGAACGTCAGTGAGGATGCACGCCGCTGGCTGGCCGAGCACGGCTATGACGAAAAAATGGGCGCTCGTCCCATGGCTCGTCTGGTACAGGATAAAATCAAAAAACCGCTGGCCGAAAAGATTCTGTTCGGCGAGCTCAGTCAGGGCGGGGAAGTGGATATTCTTGCGGAAGAGGGCGAGCTGGTGCTGGCGGTGCCCGAAGAAGTACCGGCCTGAGGTCGGTACCCATCCGGGCAGGCTGGCATCAGCGTGCCCGGTAAGTAATCCGGCCTTTGCTCAGGTCGTAGGGGGTTAATTCCACCTTAACCTTGTCGCCGGTCAGAATGCGGATGTAGTTCTTACGCATCTTGCCGGAAATATGAGCCGTTACTACGTGCCCATTTTCCAGTTTTACCCGGAACATCGTATTAGGAAGGGTATCAATTACCTCACCTTCCATTTCAATGTGATCATCTTTTGCCATTCGTCACCTGTGTAGACCTTGCACAATGCGCGCGCATTCTGCACTAATTCGACACAATAAGCAAAGCAGTGGGCTGTTCATTCCGTCAGTGGCTGCCAATAATGGCCGTTCCAGGCTTCCAGTGGGCTGAAATTCGCTTTGTAATCCATTTTGCGGCTGCCTTCTACGTAGTAACCCAGGTAGTTGTATGGCAACAACAAACCCTGGGCCAGCTGATTCAGGCAGAGAATCATAAAGGTGCCCAGTGAGCGTTTTTCCTCTTCCGGGGCATAAAAACAATAGACCGACGACACCCCGTCCAGTAGCAGATCAAACACCATGCAGGCCACCAGCTCGCCGTCACGATGCGCCAGCAGGAAGCGGCTGGTGCCAAAATCGCTGAGCAGGAAATCGGCAAACTGTTCACGGCTGGCCGGGTACATATCACCGTCGGCATGGCGGGTATTAATGTAGCGTTCAAATAAGGCGTAGCAGCCGGCTTCGGCTTGCATCGGTTTGGCCACGCTCAGGCGCAGATCCTGATTACGGCGCAGAATCCGGCGCTGGTTGCGGCTGGCTTTGAAATCACTCAGGCGCAGCCGTACCGACTGGCAGGCGCTGCAGCCGGGGCAATCGGGCCGGTACAGCAGGCGGCCGCTGCGGCGGAACCCATTCAGGCTGAGCAGGGTCAGAGACTGCTGATCCAGCTCTTCACCCGGATCCACATAAGTACTGCGGGCGTCACGATCATTCAGATAGCTGCAGGAATGGGTGTCGGTGGGCTGAAACAGCCGGAAGGTGCGGGAGTGCATTAACAGAATCCGGGCAGTGGGGGCAAAGTGGGTGTGTTGGTATGGTCCGTAAGATGCTGCTCAAAGGCGTCGCGGCCGAGTTCGATAATGCCAAAGCGGGCCAGGTGGTCGGTTTTCATCTGGCAATCAATCAGTTCGATACCCTGACCAAACAGCAACGGTGCAAGCCTTGCAAAGGCAAACTGTGAAGCCCCGGAACGATGTGAAAACATCGACTCGCCAAAGAAAACCGAACCAATCTGCAGGCCATAAAAACCGCCGCACAACTCGCCGTTTTCATCCCAGACTTCGGCACTTAATGCGCGGCCGGCATGATGCAGGCGGGTGTAGGCGCTGATCATCTGCGGGTTAATCCAGACCCCGTTGGTGGCGGAACGGGGGGCTGAACAGGCCCGCATCACCCGCTCAAAAGCCATATTGGTGGTCAGCTGCCAGGGATTTTTCAATAATTTGCGTACGGAGCGCGGAATACGGAAGCTGGCGGGGGTGATGACTGCTCTTGGTGCCGGCGACCACCACAGCCGCACATCGTCGGGATCGTGCCAGGGGAAAATACCCGCCCTATAAGCGGTGTCGAGCCAGAGCGGCGACATGCCGCCGCCGGCTGCCAGTAAACCATTGGGGTCGGACAGCGCTTTGCGCGGTGACGGGAACTCAGGAACGCCGTTTTCGTCAAGCCAATCAATCATGTAAAACCCGTGGTAGACTGCGCTATCCGGTCATATTTGCAGGAATAAGAGTTGTCAAAGGATACGTCTGAAGTGGATTTTCAGCCAGCAGGTCATGCCAGTGTTGCGTCCGGCAACAGCTGGAGCCGCCGCCATGATGCGGTATTTTTAGCGCTATTACTGGCCAGCTTATTGTTGTTGCTGGCCCTGTTCACCTATTCGCCGCTGGATCAGGCCTGGTCCGTCAGCGGCGATACGCCGGCCCGCAACGCTGCCGGCAAAGTCGGCGCTTTGCTGGCCGATGTTCTGTTTCATGCCTTTGGTTATCTGGCCTTTGCTATCCCGCTGCTGGTTATGACCAAGCTGGTGTTGTTGTTCCGCAAAACCGCGCCCACAGACGGCTGGTTCTGGCTGACCCGAAGCTTTGGTTTGCTGTTATCGCTGTCGATGCTCTGTGCGTTGGCTGAAATGAGTATCTGGCACGGTGAGCAACTGCCGGCCGGTGCCGGTGGCATTCTCGGACAGTCACTGGCGGCAGTGCTGTTGCCGCTGTTCAGCTTTGCCGGCACGGCGGTGGTGGTGGCGGCCTCCCTGGCGCTGGGGCTGATGCTGTATCTCGAATTTTCCTGGCTGCAACTGTTCGATCGTCTGGGCGGCTGGTTGCTGCAGCGCTTGCAGAAACAACCGCAGGCGGCAGCCGATAAACCGGCTGCAGCACCGGTAACCGGGGCTGAATATGATGAACCGGCGCAGCTGAGTGCTCTGGTGGTGGAAAAACCCGCCCGTACAGGCTTGTTCAGTCGTCGCACCAGTAGCCGTGCCGAACCTTCGTTGGGGGATGGCACTGCGGAGGAAGGGGGTAGCGAACCGCCGCTGCTGCTGGATACGCTGTCGGTGGATGATGATGATCGCAACGACAATGACGAACTGCTGCCCTGGGATGATGAACCGGTTGTCACACAGACCAGCAGAAAACCACGCGCAGCGGTTGCTGCCGAGCCGCTGGCGGTACCGATTCAGCCGCTGGAAAAACGCGAAAGTAAACCCAGCGAGCGGGCACAGCGGGATTTGCAGGGCAGTTTGTTTAAAGGTGATCAGCCGTTGCCTTCCATTGCGTTGCTGGATCCGCCACGTGCTGATCAGAAGGCCGGTTTTTCCGCTGAGCGCCTGCAGGAATTATCGCGTCTGCTGGTACAGAAACTGGCCGATTTCGGGGTCAAAATTGAAGTCACCGCCGTTGCCCCAGGCCCGGTAATCACCCGCTTTGAAATTCAGCCGGCGCCGGGGGTGAAAGCCAGCAAAATTTCCAATCTGGCCCGCGATCTGGCCCGTTCCATGGCCATGCTCAGCGTGCGCGTGGTGGAGGTTATTCCGGGTAAATCGGTGATGGGTATCGAAGTGCCGAACGAAGACCGTGCTGTTGTCTCGCTGTCGGAAGTGCTGGCCTCGGAAGAATATGATCGCTCCAAATCGCCGCTGACGCTGGCACTGGGGCACGATATCGGCGGCAATCCGGTGATTACCGATCTGGCCAAAATGCCGCACCTGCTGGTAGCCGGTACCACTGGCTCCGGTAAATCCGTGGGTGTAAACGCCATGCTGCTGAGCCTGTTGTTTAAATCCACACCGGATGAGCTGCGCCTGATTCTGGTCGACCCGAAAATGCTCGAACTTTCCGTTTATGAAGGCATTCCGCATCTGCTGACGCCGGTGGTTACCGACATGAAAGAAGCCAGCAATGCGCTGCGCTGGTCGGTAGCGGAAATGGAACGGCGCTATATGCTGATGGCGGCACTGGGCGTGCGCAACATTGCCGGCTACAACAAAAAAGTGCGCGATGCCATTGAGGCCGGTCAGCCCATTGTTGACCCGTTGTGGAAAATTGAGCAGTCCTTTGAAACCCAGCCGCCATTGCTGCAGCCGTTGCCTTATATCGTCATCGTTATCGATGAGTTTGCCGACATGATGATGATGGTGGGCAAAAAGGTAGAAGAGCTGATTGCCCGTATTGCCCAGAAGGCGCGGGCTTCCGGTATTCACATGATTCTGGCTACTCAGCGCCCCTCGGTGGATGTGATTACCGGTCTGATTAAAGCCAATATTCCGACCCGTATTTCGTTTCAGGTGTCGTCCAAAATTGACTCCCGCACCATTCTGGATCAGGGCGGTGCCGAGCAGCTGCTGGGCCACGGCGATATGCTCTATATGCCCCCTGGCCATGCCGTGCCTGAACGTGTACACGGTGCTTTTGTGGACGATGATGAAGTGCACCGCCTGGTAGCGGAATGGAAGCAGCGCGGGGCGCCGGACTACATTGAAGAAATTACCCGGCACGACGATGAAGGTGGCGGCGGTGCCGGCGGTGATCTGGGCGATGGTGAGCAGGATGAACTCTACGATCTGGCCGTGGCCTTTGTCACCGAAAGCGGTAAATGCTCCATTTCTTCCGTACAGCGCAAATTACGCATCGGCTATAATCGCGCCGCGCGACTGGTCGAAACCATGGAAGCCGCCGGTGTGGTTTCCTCCCCGGCGCACAATGGTTCCCGCGAAGTGCTGGCCGGCTCACCACCCGAATACTAAACAGAGGTTGTTATTGTGAAAATCCGCAGTCTGATGGTCCGTTTTGCCTTATTAACCGGACTGTTGAGTCTGGCCTTGTCAGCACAGGCTGATGCGCTGGCTAATTTTCTGGCCCGGCTGCAGCAATTGCAGTCACTGGAGGCTGACTTTACTCAGGTTACCCGTGACAACGCTGGCCGTACCCTGCAGCAGCTGAATGGCACCTTAACCGTGGCTAAGCCTGGCAAAATGCGCTGGCAAACGGCGGCTCCATATGAGCAGCTGGTGGTGTCGGACGGTGAACTGGTGTGGATTTACGATATGGATCTGGAGCAGGTCACCATCCGTAATATGGATCTGCGGGTACAGGAAACACCGGCGCTGCTGCTCAGTGGCGACAGTGCGCAGGTGGGGCAGAATTTTACCGTGGCCGAAAGCCTGCAGGGTGATTTCAGCCGTTATCAGTTAACCCCGAAAGACCGCAGCCAGTTGTTTGAAAAACTGGAATTTCAGTACCAGCAGCAACAGCTGGAAAGTATGCGTATTTACGATGCAGCCGGTCAGATTACGGAAATTGTGTTTGCCCGGATAAAAACCAATAAGCCCACCGATCATCAGGCCTTTATTTTTGATGTGCCGGAAGGCGTGGACGTGATCGACGGACGTCATGAACTCTGATTTGTTCGCCGCCGATTCCGCCTACGAACCACTGGCGGCGCGGCTGCGCCCACAAACACTGGATGATTATATCGGCCAGGAGCAGGTGATTGGCCCGGGCACGCCCTTGCGCCGGTCACTGGAAGCCGGGCATCTGCACTCGCTGATTTTCTGGGGGCCGCCGGGGGTTGGAAAAACCACCCTGGCGCGGCTGTTGGCCAATTATGTGGATGCCGCTTTTATTACCCTCAGTGCCGTGCTGGCTGGCGTTAAAGAAATCCGTGAAGCGGTGGTAAAAGCACAGCAATATCGTGCGCATGGTCGTAAGACAGTGTTGTTTATTGATGAAGTGCACCGCTTTAATAAATCCCAGCAGGATGCTTTTTTACCTTACGTGGAAGACGGCACTTTTATTTTTGTTGGCGCGACCACGGAAAATCCGTCGTTTGAACTGAATAACGCGCTGCTGTCGCGGGCGCAGGTGCTGGTATTAAAACGGCTGGAAGCTGAACAATTGTTGCAGCTGTTGCAGCGTGCGCTGCAGCGTTTGGAGCCGGTACCGGAGGTAACGCCCGAGGCGCTGCAATTGTTGGCAGTCGCCGCCGATGGCGATGGCCGGCGGGTACTGAACATGCTCGAAATCGGTTTGCAGTTGGCCAATCATGCGCCGCTGACCGAACCCATTGTGAAAGAATTACTGGGCAACCATGCGCGCCGCTTTGATAAAGGCGGCGATGTGTTTTACGACCAAATTTCCGCCCTGCACAAATCCGTGCGCGGCTCCGACCCGGACGCTGCCTTGTATTGGCTGGTGCGTATGCTGGATGGTGGCTGTGATCCGCTCTATGTAGCGCGCCGGGTGGTGCGCATGGCCAGTGAAGATATCGGTAATGCGGACCCGCGTGCGCTCAGCATCTGTACCGCGGCCTGGGATGTGCAGGAGCGGTTAGGCTCCCCCGAAGGCGAGCTGGCGCTGGCGCAGGCGGTGGTGTATCTGGCCTGTGCGCCGAAAAGCAACGCCGTCTACAGCGCTTATAAACAGATGCGCGCGCTGGTGGCGTCGGGACCTTCGTATGAAGTGCCGGTGCATTTGCGTAATGCACCGACCAAACTGATGAAATCACTGGATTACGGCGCCGAATATCGCTACGCCCACGACGAGCCGGATGCTTACGCGGCGGGTGAAAATTATTTCCCGCCGGAGCTGAAAGATACCCGATTGTATCAGCCGGTGCCGCGAGGGCTGGAAAGCAAAATTGCGGAGAAGTTAGCCTGGTTACGTCAGCTGGATCAGCAATCGCCACAGCAGCGTTATCCGGCAGGAGATGGCTCATGATCTGGTTGTGGATTGCACTGGGTGGCGCGTTGGGGGCAATGGCCCGTTACTGGCTGGCAGGCTGGGTATTCCGCCTGGCTGGCCAGCCGTTCCCCTATGGCACGCTGACAGTGAACCTGCTAGGCTCCTTCGCCATTGGTGTGGCCTGGGTCTGGCTGGTGCAGCAACAGTGGGGCAGTGAGCAGCACAAGCAGGTGCTGATGATCGGTTTTCTCGGTGCCTTCACAACGTTTTCGACCTTTTCTCTGGAAAGTATTGCCTTGCTGCAACAGGAGCGCTGGCTGGCCTTTGGTGGTTATGTCGGCCTCAGTGTAGTGGGGTGTTTGCTGGCCACGGCGGCCGGTATCTGGGTTTCAAAATCTTTGGTTTAAGCGCTGGTATTAATAGCAATGCTCGATATTAAATTTATTCGCGACAACATCGATCAGGTCAAATCGGCTCTGGGTAAAAAAGGCTTTCAGTTTAATGAGGCTGAATTTCAGGCATTGGACGAAGCGCGTAAAAGCGCCTTAACCCGCGCCCAGACGTTGCAGGCAGAAAAGAAAAAAGCCTCCAAACAAATCGGTGCCCTGATCGGTCAGGGCATGTCACCGGAAGATGCCAAAGCACAGGTGATGGGCAGCATTGATTCCGACATTACCGAAGCCGAACAGCAGGCCAAGCAGGCCGAGCAAAGCCTGCGTGATTTGCTGATGAGCATCCCCAACGTGCCGCAGGCAGCAGTGCCGTTCGGTGCCGATGAAAACGATAACCTTGAAGTGCTGGTATGGGGCGAACCCACAGCGTTCAGTTTTACCGCGAAAGACCATGTTGACCTGGGCGAGCCATTGGGCCTGAGTTTCGATCAGGGCGCGCTGGTAGCAGGTTCCCGCTTTGCCGCCATGAGCGGTGCCATGGCCAAACTGCACCGCGCACTGGCGCAATTTATGCTGGACGTACACAGTGAAGAACACGGTTACGAAGAAACCTATGTGCCGTATCTGGTGAACCGTCAGGCGCTGGAAGGCACCGGCCAGTTGCCTAAGTTTGAAGAAGACCTGTTCCGCATCCCGCAGGCACAGGGTGATAAAGATTTTTATCTGATCCCGACCGCTGAAGTGCCGGTAACCAACCTGATGCGTGATGCCGTTTATGACGGTCCGCTGCCGGTTAAAAAAGTGGCGCATACGCCGTGTTTCCGCAGCGAAGCCGGCAGCTATGGCCGTGATACCCGCGGCATGATCCGCCAGCATCAGTTCGACAAAGTGGAACTGGTGCAATTTGTCCGTGCCGAGCAGTCCGATGCCGCGCTGGAAGAATTAACCGGGCATGCCGAAACCATTCTGCAGAAACTGAAATTACCGTATCGCAAAGTGCTGCTGTGCGGTGGCGATCTCGGCTTCTCTGCAGCCCGCACTTACGATCTGGAAGTGTGGCTGCCCGGCCAACAGAAATACCGCGAAATTTCTTCCTGCAGCACCTTTGGTGATTATCAGGCTCGCCGTATGCAGGCCCGCTGGCGTAATCCGGAAACCGGTAAACCAGAGTTGCTGCACACCTTGAACGGCTCTGGTCTGGCGGTTGGCCGTACACTGGTCGCCGTACTGGAAAACTATCAGCAGGAAGACGGCAGCATCGTGGTGCCCGAAGTTCTGCGTCCTTATATGCGGGGGCTTGAGGTTATCCGTCCATGATGACCTTACCCCTCGTGCTGCGGGGGGATGCCCGTCCCTTTATCGTGGTTGGTGGCGGCGCCGTTGCCGCCCGTAAAGTCCGTACGCTGGTGCAGGCCGGGGCGGCGGTGCGCGTTATTGCCCCGCATTTGCACCGCGATATTCAGGCGCTGGCTACTCAGATTACGCTTGAACAACGTCCGGCTACGGCCGCAGAAGTCTTTGCTTCCGGCAGCCTGCTGGTACTGGCCACGGATAATCCACAGCTCAATGCAGCGCTGGCTGAGTCTGGTCGCCGTCAGGGCTGCCTGGTGTGTCGGGTGGATGATACCCGCGACAATGATTTTATTTTCCCCGCCGTTATCGACCGATCGCCCTTGCTGGTGAGTGTGTCGACTCAGGGCGCTTCACCGGCGTTAACCCGGCATGTTAAACAGCGCCTCGAAGCGTTTTTACCACAGGATTACCGCCAGCTCGGCAGCTATGTCGAGCAGCTGCGCGAGCGGATTAAAGCCTTGCTGAAACCGTCTGAACGGGCGGCGTTCTGGCGGAGCTGGATGAACAGCATGGCGCCCGAGCTGATTCTGGGGCGTCAGGCCGGCCGTGCGGCGGCAGTAACCGATGAACTACTGTCTGGCGATGATGCCGGCAAGGGTGAAGTCTGGCTGGTCGGTGCCGGTCCGGGAGATCCGGACCTGCTCACTTTCCGTGCGCTGCGTCTGATCCAGAGTGCCGAGGTGGTGTTCTACGACCGGCTGGTGAATCCGCTGATTCTCGATTTATTGCATCCGCAGGCTGAACGCTTTTATGTAGGCAAAGCCCGCAGTCAGCATGCCGTACCTCAGGACGGTATTAATCAGCTGCTGGTGGATGCCGCGCTGGCCGGCAAAAAAGTGCTGCGTCTTAAGGGCGGCGACCCCTTTATTTTTGGCCGTGGCGGTGAAGAGATTGAACAACTGGCGCAAGCCGGTATTCCCTTCCAGGTGGTGCCCGGTATAACCGCTGCCAGCGGTTGTGCAGCCTATGCCGGTATTCCGCTGACTCATCGTGACCATGCCCAGAGCGTGCGCTTTGTCACCGGACACCTCAAAGACGGTACCTGTGATCTGCCCTGGACCGAGCTGGTGCATCCGCAGCAGACCCTGGTGATTTATATGGGGCTGACCGGGTTGCCGCATATTTGCGCGCAATTAATGAAAAACGGTATGCCGGCCGATACCCCTATAGCCCTGATTGAAAAAGGCACATTGCCAGAGCAACAGGTGCATATCAGCACGCTGCAGGAAATGCCTGATTACGTTCGGGATCGGGACATCAGCGCTCCTACGCTGACCATTGTCGGGTCGGTGGTCAGCCTGCATAAAAAACTGCAGTGGCGCTGAGTATCGTTGTTGTTATGCGCTATTTTTAACTTATTGCAGTAACCCTCAGGCGGAAATATGAGTCTCTTCAGCTCTGTCAGTATCAAAGTGAAAATCCTCTCGCTGGCCGCCGTTGCCATTGTGGGGTTTGTAATCAGTCTGGTGATCAATTTCAATATAAATCAGGCCAACACTGGGCGCCTGCAGCAGATTCAGCAGGTGTTTTTCCCGGTGGTGGAAGAATCCAAAGCGAATCTGGTGCGGCTGGCCCGCATTGAAGAATTGTTTTCGACGGCGGTCAGCACCGGCGAAATGGACTTTATTACCACCGCCGATAAGTTGCGTGATGAGGTCAACCAGGGCATGCGTCAGTTGCAGCAATTATGGCCGCAGAAAAGCAGCGATGTGGCAGTGATGCAGCAGGATTTTGATGCCTACTTCAGCGTTGCCCGTGAGTTATCCGCCGGTATGGTGGACGGCAGTATCGATTTCTCCGGTATGGGCGCCATGATCGAGCGTATGAATACGGCGCTGGAGCGTGCCCGTGCCGATATGCAAGCCTACAGTGACAGCAGCCTGGCGGCATTTGATGACACCGTCTCACAATCCAATCAGGCCGGCCAGGAAGCTCAGTCACTGGGGCTGGTGGTGGCATTGGTTATTCTGGCGCTGATGATTATTGCCGCCTGGAGCACCAGCCGTTCCATTGATACCGCGCTGAAAAGTCTGTTGTCTTCCTTGCAGGATATTGCCTCTGGTGACGGTGATCTGACCCGCCGTATTGAAAAATCATCAGACGATGAAATCGGTGACGTGGTGCATTGGTTTAACCAGTTTATCGATAAGCTGCACCGCAGCATTGGCGAGCTGGTGAAAACCTCACAACCACTGACCGGCGTTGCCGATGATCTGCATCAGCTGACCAGCCGTACCACCCAGACCACCGAACAGCAGAACCGTGCCACCGAAGAGGTTTCGCTGGTGGTGGATGATATGGTCAGCAGCATGCAGGAAGTTTCCAGTCATGCCAGCTCAGCGGCCCAGGCCGCCCGCGAAGCGGATCAGGCGGCCAAGCAAGGTCGCGGTATTGTTAATGAAACCGTCAGTAGCATTAATTTACTGGCGACCGAAGTGGAGCGGGCCGGGGAGGTAATCCGCAAACTGGAAGCCGACACGGCCAATGTCGGTACCATTCTGGATGTTATCCGCGCTATTGCAGAGCAAACCAATTTACTGGCGCTGAATGCCGCCATTGAAGCTGCCCGGGCCGGTGAGCAGGGGCGGGGCTTTGCGGTGGTTGCCGATGAAGTCCGCACGCTGGCCAGCCGCACTCAGGATTCCACCAAAGAAATCCAGGCGGTGATCGAGCAGCTGCAAAGCGCCGCACAGTCGGCGGTAGGGGTGATGAACGAAAGCAAAGAGCGCGCCCGTACCAGTGTCAGCCATGCGGCAAAAACCGATGAAAGCCTGCAGGCCATTACCCAGCGGGTAGAGTCCATTGCCGCTATGAACAGCCAGATTGCCGGTGCTACCGACCGTCAGGAGCAGGCTGCACAGAGCATTAAACACAACGTGATGGGGATTAAATCAACCTCAGCAGAAGCCATGGCCGGTATGCAGGATGTGGAACAGGCCAGCCGTTCGCTGAAAGACATTGCCCGCACGCTGGGCAAGGTAACCGGCCAGTTCCGGGTTTAATTTACTGTCAGAAGCAGCGGGTATCCCGCTGCGCCCAGGCTTGCCGGCAATCGGCCAGCGCCAGCGATAAGTCGGCATTACCGCGGATGGCACAGAGCGCCAATGCGGCGGTGCCGATAATGGCTTCGGTGGCGTAAGCATGCTGTTCCTCGTTGCGCCATACCCTCTGCAGGGCGGCTAAGCCGGCCAGACCACCTTTGTCTTCATAATGAGATTGCTGATGCAGCAATTCCAGCTGCGCCGGCCCTTGCGGCAGCTGACAATAAGCCTCACAGCGCCGCTCCGGGTTCACTTCAAACTCACCGCCTTCGCCCTTGATAATCACTACCGTCTGGCCATTGATGGCAGCGGCCTGCTGATGCGCGGCAGCATAGTTGGGATGAAACACGCCCTGTACGCTGGCGATGCCGGGCGGAGCGATGGTTTTCAGTACGGTGTTAATGGGGGAGCGCACACCCAGAATACTTTTCAGCAGCAACCAGCGCTGCAGTTCCGGATGCAGTACGCGGCAGGGCAGGTAACGTAACGGCGCTGACTGTTGCAGCTCGTTCAGGTCGCGCACAACGGGCCATTGTAGTTCGCTGAACAGCTCATGCAGATACAGCCGGCCTTCGGTGTGGGCTTCGCTGCCATGAAACAGAATGCGGTACCCCATCTGACTGAGCAGCAGCGCCGATAACAGGCACCAGAAGGGCTGGCGGCGTTTGCCGGCATAGCTGGCCCAGATCAGATCGGCCTGTACGTCTGCGGGCCAGTATTCATTAATGGCGGCGGCAAAGCCGGCCACTTCTTCCGGGCTTTCTTCTTTTACCCGCAGCAACATCAGAATGGCGCCCAGCTGTTCGGGCAGATAGTCGCCGCGCAACATGCTCTGCATGGTAAAACGCGCTTCATCAAAGCTCATGCTGCGACTGGCATTTTTGCCCCGCGCCAGGATGCGTACATAATCAGCAAGCGGATGGTGGCTCACAGGCAATTCTCCGGCCGGGGCAGGCCGGCAATACGGGCGGCAACCTTGGCAGGGCTGCCGGGAAAGAGGGTTAGCAGGTAAATGCTGCTGGATTTTTCTGCGCCCAGTTTTTCCTTCAGATAACGGGTAAGGGGGCGCATAGCCGGTGACAGGTCAAACTCGGCGTAAAAATCGCGTAAGGCGTTCAAAATTTCCCAATGCGCAGGCGTCAGTGTGATGCTCTCCTGTGCGGCCAGCTGCTCCGCAACGGTCGGGTTCCAGTCATGCAGATTGGCCAGAAAACCGTCTTTATCCAGTGCAGGTAACGTCATCAGCTCCAGCTCACAACCGGTTGGTGGGTTAAGGTCAGGGCGACCCATTCTTCATCGCTGATGGTCTGGCCCGTGCTGGCCTGGATGCCGCGTTGCTGCAGATCCTGCTGACGCAGATACAGTTGGGCCCGACTTCTGAAGTGTGCTTGCAGATAGACGCCATCACCCAGCAGCAGTACAGCGTCGCCGTCGGCCAGAAGCGGTAGAATCTGTGGCGGCAGCTGTACTGAACCGGACAGCAGAATATGCATTGTCATACATGCCTCAAAAGGTGAAAACCTGGGTTGAATGCTGAAGTTGCCGGCCAATTTCCGCTGCTGACAACGGTGCGCTGTACTCAGGCAGTGTCGCTGTTTCCAGTCCCAGGGCCGATTGATCATCGCGACAATAAAACAGGGTTTCGACCCCGTATAGCGGAAAGGCGCTGAGCACCTTTAACGGCGCTTTGCCATTGGGTTTGCGCGCTTCCTGCGGCAGCAACCAGAACAAACCATTACCGGTAAAAAATACCTGCACGGGCAAATCAAAGGCGGCCAGTGCCAGAATCAGTTCGGCCGGTTCCAGATCGGCGCTGGGCGCGGTATGTATGACCACACTGATGCGGGGTTCAGAAGCGGATAACACGGTCACTCTCCTGGCAGGCGCTGGCCATTTCACCCAGCCCGGCTAATTCAAACCCACTCGCCAGCGTCTCTGCCGGCAGGTTGTAGCGTTGCTGTTCTGTGGTATCCACCACGCCGCGGCGCAGGGCATTGGCAATGCACAGCTGCAGCGGCACCTGATGGGTGGCAGCCAGTTCCTGCCACGCCTGCAGTAAGGGTTGCTGCCCCTGAATGGGGGTTTGGCCGTTCAGGCCCACATAAACGGCATCCTGATAAAAAAAGACCCGTTGCAATGAGTGTCCGGCGGCAAGCAGGGCCCGGGCAAAATCCAGCGCCAGATAATGCGAGCTGCCACTTAACGGGGATTGAGTCATTAACAGAGTGAAGGTTGCCATGGCCCTTGCCAGCTGAAAGATGTCGCTTATGGTAATGCCGGCACCGGCGGATGCAACTCTGTTGCCGGATAAACCCTGTAGTGTGTTGATTTATAAAAAAATTGTTGACGTAAAAAACGGCTTCGGTATCATACGCGGCCATTGGAGGGATGGCTGAGTGGTTGAAAGCACCGGTCTTGAAAACCGGCGACGGTTTACCCCGTTCTAGAGTTCGAATCTCTATCCCTCCGCCAAATTAATACAAAAAAGCCCGCAGCGATGCGGGCTTTTTTGTTATTGGCGTGCCGCTGAAAAATTATTCCAACATAAAAGCCAACAAAAATAACATCAAACTGCCAGCGCTCAGAACGCCTACTGCCAGCCATTCCAGCCGGTACACCCAGACGGGCCACGTGGTGGTCAGCATCATTTCACTGGGGGTTGGCTGCCCGGGTAAAGATTGTTTTCTGAACATAACCCATCTCCTGTTGGCTGATCACCAGCATGGCTCAGGAGACGGGTGGTGTGTGTTGGTATTCTGTGCGGATTATGTGTCTTTGAGTTACCGGCAGGGATTAATCCCTGCGCAGCATGGTGGCAATAAATTCGCTGACCGAGCGGCCCAGTGCATTCAGGTCATAGCCGCCTTCCAGAATGGCCAGCACCGGCAGATGGCGGGGGGCTGCGTAAGCACGGATCCAGTCACCCATCCAGCGGTAGTCATCATCCAGCAGGCACAGCTCGGCCATCGGGTCATCCCGGTGTGCATCAAAACCGGCGGAGACCAGAATCAGTTCCGGCGCAAACCCACGCAGAGCCGGCCCCCATAAATCATCAATTTTGCTGCGGAACTCCACGCTGCCCGAGCCGGCATCCAGGTGCACGTTAATCAGGTTGCTGTATTTGTTGTCCTGATAGTGGGTGTAGGGGAAGAACGGATGCTGAAAACTGGACAGCATCAGAAAACGCGGATCATTTTTCAGAATGTCGATGGTGCCATTGCCCTGATGGGCATCAAAATCAAGAATGGCGATGCGCTGCAGGTGATGCACTTCGGCCGCACGCAGGGCGGTGATGGCAATATTATTGAAAAAACAAAAGCCCATACTTTTACGGTGTTCAGCATGGTGGCCCGGTGGCCGTACGGCGACAAAGGCATTGTTGAATTCATTTTTCATCAGCTGATCGAGCGCCAGGGTGCAGGTGCCAACGGAATAACGAGCTGCGTCAAGGCTGCCGGCCGACATCGGTGTATCCTCGTCGACATAAATATGCCCCTGCTGCGGCTGGATCAGTTGCAGTTGCTCCACATACCCAGGGCTGTGAGCGCGCAGAATATCGGGCTCGTTGGCGGTCTGACCGTCACGGATATCGAGCTGCTCCCACAGGCCGCGCTTTTTCAGCTCTTGCTCGATGGCCAGAATGCGCATGGCGTGTTCCGGATGGTCGTCACCGGTATCGTGGGTAAAATGTTGCTGGAAGGAAAAGTAGGCCGTGGTCATAATCCGGTCATTACCGTTGCAGGTTGAATGTTCAGTGTATCCGGCGGTCAGGGTACCGCCAACTAAACTTAAGGATCAGTAGCCATGGGAACGCGCTCGCTCGAGTTGTTTTTTCAGCCGAAATCCATTGCCGTGATCGGTGCGTCGGAACGGCCCGGCAGTCTGGGTGGGGCCATTATGCGCAACCTGCAGGCGGGGGAGTTTCCGGGGCAGATTATCCCCATCAATACCCGTGGCTATGAAAATATTTACGGGCTGCCGGCGTTAAGCCGCATCAGTCAGCTGGAACATCCGGTCGATCTGGCCATTATCTGCACCCCGGCAGAGACCGTCCCCAAAATTATCAAACAGTTGCATGCCAAAGGGGTGGGGGCCGCGATGCTGCTGACCGGTGGTATTGCCCGTACCCGCTCCTGGCAGTTCCGGCCGTCTTCTGAACGCCTGAATCAGGTGGTGCAGCAAACCCGCATGCGGATTCTGGGGCCGGATTGTCTGGGGATGGTGATTCCCGGCCGGCGTCTGAACGCCAGCTTTTTGCACGTGCCGGTGCGCAGTGGTCATGTGGCTTATGTGGGGCAGTCAGGTACGCTGGCGTCCGGCGTGATGGATTGGGCTTACAGCCGCAATATTGGCTTTTCCCATGTGCTGACGCTGGGTAAAAGCCAGGACGTTACTTTGCCGGATCTGCTCGATTTTATTACCCAGGAACCGCAGGTACGCACGCTGCTGATTCAGCTGGATGAAATCGGTTCCGGTAAGGCGTTAATTCGCGCTTTGCGTGCAGCATCACGACACAAGCTGGTGCTGGCGGTGAAGAGTAACCGCTTTGCCGAAAGCCCGCTCAGCCGTATTCCGACCCCCAAAGGGTTACGCAGCCGCGATACGCTGGTCGATGAAGTGCTGGCCCGGGCCGGTGTGTTGCGGGTGTCGGCTACTGACGAATTGTTTGACTGCGTGGATGCCTTAAACAGCCGCCGGGAGCATTTCGGCCCGCGGCTGGCGATTATTTCCAATGGCCGCGGGCCGGCCATTCTGGCACTGGACCGGCTGCTGCATGATCGTGGCCAGCTGGCGGTGTTGTCGGAAGAAACCCGTACCCAGCTGCGCTCGTTGCTGCCGGAGTATGTAAAAACCGACAACCCGGTGCTGCTGAATCCGGAATTAAAACCGCAGCAGTTAACCGTGGTGGCCAATACACTGCTGCGCGATAAGCAAGTGGATGCGTTGCTGGTTATCTATATTCCCAGCCTCGGCTCTGACCCGCTGGAAAATGCCGAAGCGTTGGTGAAGGTCGCGGCGGCCAGCAATAAAACCGTGCTGACCAGCTGGGTGGGGGAATACTCGGTTGAGGCGGCGCGTGAATGCTTTGATAACAACAAGCTGCCGGCCTTTGAAACGCCGGATAACGCCATTAAATCCTATATGTACATGGTGCAGCACCAGCGCACCCAGGATCTGCTGCGGGAAACACCGGAAAGTCTCGAAATTCCGATCTCCTCGGCCTATCAGGAGGTGGATAAAGCCATTCTGGCGACTCATCGCCCCGGTGATTACCTGCTCCCTAATCATCTGTGGGACCTGCTGCATGCCTATGGTTTCTCCTGTGCCGACAACCGTTACCGCACCTCGTTATCCGAGCTGCTGAATGTGGCGGAAGAGGTTAAGGCGCCCTGGGTGTTGCGCGTGCATCACCGCGATTATCTGTACCCCTTTGCTTACGGTGACAACCCGCGTGAGCGTCTGCGCAGCGTGGTGCGCAACCTGAAAACCACCGAAGATCTGACCCGCGCCGCCGAAGAGCTGGAAGTGGCCATTGCTGAAGCCTTCCCGCGCAGCCCGGTATTGGGTTACACCGTACAAACCATGCACAGGGCATTGGATAACCTGCAGTTTTCCTTCGGTATTGGCCGCGATGAAGAAGTCGGCCCTTATCTGTTTTTTGGTGGTGGTGGTTCCACCGCCGATATTCTGGTCGACCGGCAGGTGGCCTTGCCGCCGCTGAACGCCACGCTGGCGGAAAAGCTGATTAAAAGCAGCCATTTTTATCAGGTATTGTCAGAGCGTTCCGACAATATTGAGCGCGAACTGGTGACGCTGGAGCGTTGGCTGGTGGCTCTGTCGCATCTGGCGCTGAACCATCCCTGGATTGCCGGGCTGGAGCTGAATGCTATCCGTCGCAAGGTGGGGCATTACATGGTGATTGGTGTGGCCGGTGAAGTCGGGCAGCCGGTCAAATCCGCCATTATGCCGTACCCCAACGAGCTAGAAACCCATTACGAAAGCCGCAACAGTCATCTGTATGATATCCGGCCGATTCGTGGTGAAGACGAGCCTTTGCTGGAAGATTTTTACCACCGTCTCAGTCCGGAATCGCTGCGGCTGCGCTTCTTCTCAGCGCGCCGGCAATTCGACCACCGCGAGCTGGCCCGTTTTACTCAGATTGATTATGACCGCGAAATGGCCTTTGTCGCCCTGCGTGAAGGCGTGCTGTACGGTGTGGTAAGGGTCTGGATTGATGCCGATGATGTGGGCGCCGAGTTCTCGGTGATTATTGATGATAACTGTCGTGGCGAGGGGTTAGGGCTGCGCCTGATGCAGGGCATTATTGATTATCTGACCAAGCGCGGCGTGCTGCAGATTTTTGGTACCGTACTGCCGCACAATACCGGCATGCTGAAACTCTCGGAGCGGCTGGGTTTTCACATGCGCCACAACATGGATGAAGGGGTGGTTGAAGTGGGTAAAAACCTGAACCCGATGAAGTACGCCTGGCAGAAAAAACGCATGTACCCGTTTTAACCTTTTGTTATATTTCGGAAATTCCGGCCGCAGGCCGGTTGTTCAGGCGAGTGGGGTGTTTTTTTGATCAGAGTGCTGGTGGTTGACGATCACGATCTGGTGCGTTCCGGGATTACCCGTCTGCTGTCTGATGCCAAAGGCATCAGCGTTATCGGTGAGGCCTGCAGTGGTGAGGAAGCCGTGGCCTTTGTGCGCGAGCATGAACCCGACATCGTTCTGATGGACATCCGCATGCCGGGCATCGGTGGGCTGGAAGCCACCAGCCGTATCAAACGCTATGCACCGGATATCCGTGTCATTGCGGTAACCGCCTGCGATGATAACCCCTTTGCCAACCGCCTGTTGCAGGCCGGTGCCTGTGGCTATCTCACCAAAGGTGCGGCGGCGGATGAAATGGTGCTGGCCATTCAGCGAGTATTCAGTGGCCAGAAATACATCAGTCCGGACATTGCCCAACGCATGGCGCTGCGCCCCTTTCAGCAGGATCAGGCTTCACCCTTTGAAAAACTCTCCGACCGGGAATTGCAGATTGCGATGATGATTGTCGGCTGCCAGAAGGTGAATGACATTGGTGAAAAACTTTTCCTCAGCCCGAAAACCGTGAACAGCTACCGTTACCGGATTTTTGAAAAACTGGGCATCGACAGCGATGTGGCGCTCACCCATATGGCGCTGCAATACGGGCTGGCAGACCCGGTGGTTGCCGGCTGATGGCCGGTTTCGATATCAAAGCATTCCTGCACACCCTGACCCAGCGTGCCGGGGTGTATCGTATGTTCGCCGCCGATAACGAGCTGCTGTACGTCGGCAAAGCCAAAAATCTTAAAAACCGCGTTTCCAGTTATTTCCGTGCCCGCGGTCTGAACAGCAAAACCGTGGCGCTGGTCAGCCGCATTGATCATATCGAGGTAACGGTTACCGCCAGCGAGGCCGAAGCGCTGCTGCTGGAGCAGACGCTGATTAAAGAGCACCGGCCGCCGTACAATATTCTGCTGAAAGACGATAAGTCTTACCCTTACCTGCACCTCAGCGAGCATGAGTTTCCCTTACTGGCTTACCGGCGTGGCAAAAAGAAACGCGACGGACGTTATTTTGGTCCGTATCCGAATAGTTACGCCGTGCGTGAAGCACTGAATCATCTGCAGAAACTGTTTCAGCTGCGCTCCTGCGAAGACAGTTACTTTGCCCACCGCAGCCGGCCCTGTTTACAGCACGAAATCCGCCGTTGCTCGGCACCGTGCGTAAATAAAATTTCTACGTCTGATTACGCGGTGAGTGTGCATCAGGCCCAGCTCTTTCTGCTGGGAAAAAATACCGAACTGCTGCAGGAATTGCAGCAGCAAATGCTGCAGGCCTCTGAACAGCTGGCGTTTGAACAGGCGGCCGAACTGCGTGACCGCATAGAACTGCTGCGGCAGACGCAGGAAAAACAACACGTCTACGGTATTGATAACAACAGTGATGCCTGGGCGCTGGCCGACTGGCAGGGCATTCTCTGTATTCACCGCCTGAGTTTCCGTCAGGGCCGGCTGTTGGGCAGTAAGCACTATTACCCCGACAATCTGGCTGGTGAAGATTACGAACAGCTGCTGGTGGATTTTGTCAGCCAGTTTTATCTCAGCGGACATGCGGCGGAAGGCTTGCCCGATGAGTTGGTATTGGATGTGCCGGCCGAGGCTGCGGAAGCTTTGCTGGAGGCGCTGAAGTTACAGCAGGGCAAGCGTTTGACACACAGTCGTGGTCAGCGTGGCCGGCCGGCGCAGTGGCTGCATATGGCGCAGGAAAATGCCCGCAGCGGTGCGCAGGCACGGTTGTCCGGTCATCAGGCGGCACGACAAAAGCTGGAAGCGGCGGCGGCGTTACTGAACCTGGCTGCGGCACCTAATCGCATCGAATGTTTTGATATCAGTCATGCCAAAGGCGAAGCGACCTACGCCTCCTGCGTGGTTTACGATCACGAAGGTCTGAACAAAAGCCGTTATCGCCGTTTCAGTATCCGAGATGTAACCGCCGGTGATGATTACGCCGCCCTTGAGCAAGCCGTGCGCCGGCATCTGACGCGCTGTGCCGAACAACAGGACTTGCCCGGTTTATTGCTGATCGATGGCGGCCAGGGACAGGTGGCGCGGGTACAGTCGGTGGTGGCGGAGCAGGGCGTGGCGGTTCGGGTGTTTGGTATATCGAAAGGCGAAACCCGTAAAAGTGGCTGGGAATTCCTGTGGGAAGCGGGCGAGAGCAAGCCTATAATCCCCGACGCGCACAACGAAGGCTTCCGGGTGTTGCAGCTGGTGCGCGATGAAGCACACCGGTTTGCCATTACCGGGCACCGTAAAGCCCGCGCCAAAAGCCGCAGTAGTTCAGGTATTGAAGGGCTGGCGGGCGTAGGGCCAAAGCGCCGCCGCGACTTGTTGCTGCACTTTGGCAGCCTCAGCAATATGCGCAGTGCGCCGCAGGAAGAATTGGAAAAAGTACCGGGAATCAGCCGCAAACTGGCGGCGGATATTTTCCGGCAATTACATGGTGAATAACCCGTTACGGCGTTACACCGGAGCAAACACTGGAGAGCAGTACCGATGAATGTGCCGAATATTCTCACCCTCAGCCGGATTATTATGATTCCCCTGATGGTGATCAGTTTTTACTGGTTCGGCCCGTTGGGAAAAGTCATTGCTGCGTTATTGTTTGGCCTGGCAGCGGTGACTGACTGGTTTGATGGCTACCTGGCGCGTAAATGGAATCAGGCGACCCCGCTGGGGGCGTTTCTGGACCCGGTCGCCGATAAGCTGATTGTGGCCGTGGCATTGGTGTTGCTGGTGGAGCAGTTTGCCAGCGTCTGGCTGACCATTCCGGCCAGCATTATTATTGGGCGTGAAATTGTTATTTCAGCGCTGCGCGAATGGATGGCCGAGTTAGGTAAACGGGCCAATATTGCCGTCAGCAACATTGGTAAGGTTAAAACCACCTTTCAGATGATCGCCATTGGCGTGCTGCTGGGTTCCGGTGTGCATCCCTGGTTGCTGTGGCTGGGCTATGCGGCGTTGTATGTTGCGGCGGTGCTGACCATCTGGTCGATGCTGGTGTATCTGAAAGCCGCCTGGCCGGAATTGCGCCCGGCGCCCGCAAACCGCTGAACGGCTATAAGTGCTTCAAAAGTAAGAAAAAACGCTTGACTCTGTAACCGCTGCGTTTAGAATGCGCAGCACTTAAAGCGGGAATAGCTCAGTTGGTAGAGCACGACCTTGCCAAGGTCGGGGTCGCGAGTTCGAGTCTCGTTTCCCGCTCCAGTTTTTCATTGTTCTTCAATGATTTCGGCGCGATAGCAAAGCGGTTATGCACTGGATTGCAAATCCACGTAGGCCGGTTCGACTCCGGCTCGCGCCTCCAAGATTTCGGTGATCCCACTCTGCGCCGAACTGCGTGGCAAGAAGCCCCGGTGGTGAAATTGGTAGACACAAGGGATTTAAAATCCCTCGGCCTTACGGCCGTGCCGGTTCGATTCCGGCCCGGGGCACCATTTAAAACTTCTGCTACACCTCTGCATGACATTCTCTCTCCCTGCGTTTAACCTTCAGAAACTATCTGATTGTTGTTGTTTTATTGTCAGGAAAAATCATGTTCCCGAACTATATCGAGCCGGTTTTCCGTCCGCCCAGTGAGGCGCGTTCCTTAATTCTTCAGGTCACCAACGGCTGTTCCTGGAATCAGTGCACTTTCTGCGATATGTACACCCAGCCGCAGAAAAAATTCCGTGCCCGCGACGAAGCCGAAGTGCTGGAAGAAATTCGTCAGGCGGCTGCTATTGGTCCGCGTTTTGAAAAAGTCTTTCTGGCCGATGGCGATGCCATGGTGCTGCCGACGCGCCGGCTGCTGAATATTCTGCAGGCCATCCGCACGCATTTACCCTGGGTAAAGCGGGTGGGTTCTTATTGTTTACCGCGCAATATCCGCAAAAAAACCGTGGCTGAACTGACCGAAATGCGTGAGTTGGGGCTGGGTATTTTGTATGTCGGTGCTGAAAGCGGCGACGATGAAGTTCTGGGCTTTATCAAAAAAGGTGAAACCTGGCAGAGCACGCTGGATGCCTTGTTAAAAATCAAACAGGCCGGCATTGCCTCGTCGGTGATGATTCTGAATGGCATGGGTGGGGTGGCGTACAGCGAGCAGCATGCACGTAATTCGGCGCTGTTGATGAACGAGGCGCAGCCAGAGTTTTTATCCACCTTAATCGTCAGTTACCCGCTGGGCGATCAGCGCGTGGTGGACGGTTTTAATGGCAACTATCAGCTGCCGTCGCAGCATGATTTGTTTGTCGAATTACGCTTGTTAATTGCAACGCTGGAGCTTACCAATACCGTGTTTCGCAGCGATCATGCGTCGAATTATCTGCCCTTAAAAGGCACGCTGGGGCAGGATAAAGCCGCCTTGCTGGCGCAACTGGATGCCGCCATTCATACCCCTGACCGCATTCATCTGCGGCAGGAGTGGCAGCGCGGTTTGTAACATTGCCTGGCTTAATCGGGAGACACTGATGGATCTGAATCTGCTGTTGCAGCAATTAGGCGATGACCGCCCCGGGCGTTTGCCGCCAGTGGAGAAATGGCAGCCGGAACTGTCGGGCGATATGGATATGGAAATCCGTAAAGACGGCAGCTGGTGGCATGAAGGTGCGCCGATTAAACGCGAAAAACTGGTGCGTTTATTTGCCAGTATTCTGCGCAAAGAGGGCGAGGAGTATTTTCTGCTCACGCCAGTGGAAAAGTGGCGTATCCGGGTAGAAGACCGGCCGTTATTAATCACCATGCTGGAGCGCCGGGGTGACATCATTAGCATGGTCACAGCGACGGGTGATTTGCTGGAGCTGGGGCCGCAGCATCCATTAGTAATGTCGGTACTGGATGGCACGCTGCTGGCGGAAGTTCATGTGCGACAAGAGTTATGGGCGCGTTTGTCGCGAAACGCCTGGTACGATTTGCTGGAGCTGGCGGAAGAAACCGCCGATGGAAAAGTGGTTGTGCGCAGTGCCGGTGCCAGCTTCGTTTTAAGCTGACACCGGGCTGTCTGAAGGCGATCAGCCTTTCTTAATGATATTGCCGGCGTGCAGGCCACACTCTTTATGGCCTGCGCCTTCCCACCACCAGCGGCCTTCGCGCTCGTGCTGATTCGGCAGCGTCGGGCGGGTGCATGGCTGACAGCCAATGCTGACAAAGCCGCGTTCATGCAGGCTGTTGTAAGGCACATCGAATACCTTGATGTATTCCCACACCTGGGCGGAGGTCCACAACGCCAGCGGGTTGTACTTGGTCAGCTCACCATTACGGCCTTTAAACGCCGTGTCGGCTTCAATCAGCTGCACGTCAGAGCGTGTGCCTGGGCTCTGGTCGCGGCGCTGGCCGGTAATCCAGGCATCCAGTGTGCTCAGCTTCTGACGCAGCGGGGCAATTTTACGCACGCCACAGCATTCCTGGTGGCCATCCTCATAAAAGCTGAATAAGCCTTTTTCATTCACAAAAGTCTGCAGTGCGGTTTGGTCCGGTGTGCGGATATCAATACGGATGCCGTAATGCTGGCGAACCTTCTCAATAAACTCATAGGTTTCCGCATGCAGGCGGCCGGTATCCAGGGTGAATACGTCCACATCCGGGCGGAGTTTAACGGCCATATCAATCAGCACCACGTCTTCGGCACCACTGAAAGAAAGGCCGATGGCATCGTGTTGTTCCAGTGCGTATTTCAGTAAATCTTTGGGGCGCTGGCTGGCAAATTGCTCATTCAGAGCAGACAGGGTCTGAGTCATGGTTCGCCTGATCGTTGGTTGCAAAACGGAAGTGTCGTTATAAAGAGGGCAGATTAGCACGGCTCTCTTAGTTCAAATAATAATAAAAAGTCATATTGTTATGGCTCTGGCGTTAATGCGACTGCTGTACAGTTGTCAAACCCCGCGCTTCTGCTAGAGTACGCGCCCATCTGCAACGTTCAATTCCAACTGTGGAGTATTCATGGAAATCGCGTGTCTTGACCTCGAAGGTGTACTGGTTCCGGAAATCTGGATTGAGTTCGCCAAAAAAACCGGTATCGAAGAGCTGAAAGCCACCACCCGCGATATTCCCGATTACGATGTATTAATGAAGCAGCGTCTGCGCATTCTCGACCAGCACGGCCTGAAGCTGAAAGACATTCAGGAAGTGATTGCCACCCTGAAGCCGCTGGACGGGGCCGTGGAATTTGTTGACTGGCTGCGTGAGCGCTTTCAGGTCATTATCCTGTCCGATACCTTCTATGAATTCTCGCAGCCACTGATGCGCCAGCTGGGCTTTCCGACCCTGTTCTGCCATCGTTTAATTACTGATGAAAACGACCGGGTAGTGGATTACAAACTGCGCCAGGCTGATCCTAAGCGGCAGTCAATTCGTGCGCTGCAAACCATTTATTACCGCACCATTGCAGCTGGTGATTCTTATAACGACACCACCATGCTGGCGGAAGCCGATGCCGGTATTCTGTTCCATGCGCCGCAAAACGTGATTGATGAGTTCCCGCAATTCCCGGCGGTGCATACTTATGAAGACCTGAAGAAAGAATTTATTAAGGCCAGTAATCGTAATCTGACCTTGTAAATTATCTTTCTGATTAAAAAATACCCGGTAAATCCGGGTATTTTTTTGCCTGTCAGGCAGACTCAAGTGTTACAGCGGCGTATCAAGAATACGCTGCACCTTGGTGTGAATTTCCTGCCATTCATCTTCCCAGGTGGAGTCCATTACCACACCGCCGCCACCCCAGCATTCTGCGCCCTGCGGCCGGGCCACAATGGTACGGATTAAAATATTAAAATCACTGTGGCCGGCATCATCAAAATACCCCAGCGAGCCGCAATAAGGCCCGCGTGGCTGCACTTCCAGTTCAGCGATTATTTCCATCGCC
This sequence comes from Venatoribacter cucullus, assembly GCF_016132445.1. NCBI lineage: Bacteria > Pseudomonadati > Pseudomonadota > Gammaproteobacteria > Oceanospirillales > Oceanospirillaceae > Venatoribacter > Venatoribacter cucullus. Next base: position 1,379,128 of record NZ_CP046056.1, read on the forward strand.
CGTAACTTGGGCGCACCGGTAATCGAGCCGCCGGGCAGGGCATCGATAATAATGTCTGCCGCACTGACGTCTGCCCGCTTAACGGCACTGATGGTACTGACCATGTGGTGCACATTGGCATGGGTTTCAATATGGAATAATTGATCGACCGTTACCGAAAAGGGCTCGGCATGGCGGCTTAAATCGTTGCGCAATAAATCCACAATCATCAGATTTTCAGCGCGGTTTTTCTCACTGGCAGCCAGCCATTGGCGGTGCTGTTCATCTTCGGCAGCATCGCGGCCCCGTTTAATGGTGCCTTTAATGGGGCGTGTTTCCAGCCGGTTGCCCTGAATACGGATAAAGCGCTCCGGGCTGACGCTGAATAACGTGGTTGTCCTGCTGTGGAAATAGGCACCGAACAAGGGCTGGAAGCGTTCAAACAACGGTACCGGGCTGGCGTTGGTTAAATCCGCATTGCAGGTAAATGGCATGGCCAGATTCACCTGGTAGCAATCCCCGGCCCGCAGATAGTGCCGGGTACGCTCAAACGCCTGCTGGTATTGCCCGGCATTCCAGGCGGGCTGCCAGTGCCGTGGCTGCGGAATATTATCCGGGCTGGCGATCTTATTCGTGCGTTGCTGCAGAGCCTGCTGCAGCTGTTGCAGCCAGTTCTCCAGTTCAGATCCGGGTAAATACTGCGGGTTGTGCAGGGTGCAGCGGTCGCTTTGCAGGCACAGTTCGACGGTAACCGGATAGTAAAAAAACTCAGCCAGCGGGGTTTGGTGGCTGCGGTTGCTGGTATGCAGGCTGGCCTCGTAGCTGAAATAACCCGCCCAGCCGCTGCGGAAACGGGGGGAGGGTGCGGCCGTGTCAGATATTGCAGTGGATTTCCTGGCAACTGATGGTGTGGCCTGAATACGTTCGGCCAGCTGCCGGATATCGCTACGGTTGTGGCAGGTCTGCTGCTGCCGGGGTGAAAAGGCCAGAATGGCGTAGCTGGACTCATGCGCCTGCGAGCCGCTGTACAGAACCACCGGATTGTCTAGAAGATGCACAATTTGCAGGATTTCTGTTGCCCGGAAAGGCAATAATTGATGTGTCATTCTGTGCCAGTTTCAGGGGTGGTTGATGATGGCTAACTTATTGATGAATAAAGAAAAATTCAACTACTTATGGCACCTTTCGCCGGCTGGTGTGAACAAACTGTGGTGTTCATGTAACGAAACGTAAAAAAAGGGCTGGACAACCCGGGGTACGGATAATAGATTGTTCAGCAATTCAGCAGGCTTGTGCCATAAGCTCAACTGCAGGAATAAGAATAAATAAAAGCAGAACGTTAACCAACACAAGATTCACGACCTCTGTGCAGAATCTGTCTGACACGGAAGTGTGATAGGACCGGCAGGTCCGAACCTAAGAAAAATAATCAGGAGTGTGCACATGAAATTCCTTAAGAAAGCTTCTCTCGCCGCGGCTATCGCAGCAGCTTCCATCTCTGCTCAGGCTGGCATGGTTGCTCTGGATGATGAAACTATGGCTGCAACCACTGGTCAGGCCGGTGTGACCATTGAATTGAATCTTCAGGCTGGTACTGGCGCCAATGCGGCCGTTAAAGTTGGCGGCATCGATTATACCGATGAAGGTCAGGTCCAGATTAATGATGTGTGGGTTGGTTCTGCTACTAGCATTACCATCAAGCAGGACATCGACGTTGAGGCGGATGGTCGTCTGAAGATTGTCGTTGATCCGGTGACTGGTCTGCAGGTGGGCGTTGGTTCTGTGCATCTGGCTAACGATGCTGGTGTTGCCCAGGGTGAGGCACTGGTCAGCAATGTAAGTCTGGGTGTTGATCTGGGTGAATCAACCACTCTGATTGGTTCACGTGACTCTTTTGCCGCTGCAGGTACTGATGTCAGTATGGTTGCTGCCGCTGCTGGTGATGCTGGTGTGGATGGCAATACCATGGTTATCGACTCTTCATCATCACTGAAAATCACCTCCGGCAGCCTGGATGCTCTGGGTGGTGGTGTTAAAATTGGTAGTCTGACTTTTGACGATAACGGCGGCAATGCTGTGATCAAACAGAAGATTTTTGCCAGCGACAAAGGTCTGAACATTGTCATGGAATCCATTCAGGGTGATCTACGTATTGGTGACATTACTCTGGGTAAAGCCAGCAATGCTTCCATTGGCAGTGTGACGGTGAGCGACATCGTTCTGGCGGGTGTAACCCAGACCATTTACGGTCACTGATCACTTAGCGCACGGCGCATAAAAAAAACCCGCTTCGGCGGGTTTTTTTATGCCGCTTTTCAGTGGGGTTTATTGAGCCTCTTTTGAACTGGTGTTTATACCCCTTTTATACCGTGAAAAAACCCGGTAAACGGCTTAAAAAAGCCTATTTTTCTGTTGGTCGTTTATGTGTTTTTATGTAACATGGCTTCAGACAGAAAATAACAATAACAACGAATACGCAACGGAGGGGCCTCAGGCCATCATCTGTGTTTATCATTCTCCTCGGCTCTATTATTGCCTTTGCCATGGTCAACGAAGTGGCCATTGTGCCAGACCGCAAACCGGGCGATACCGTTGTGCGGGTGGCGGTGCAAGAGCATTACCAGTACGACACAGTGGTGAATGTCGAGCCACTGGTGGTGCAGAAGTTCCGTAACGTAGTGCGCCAGCAATACGACTACTCCTGCGGTTCGGCGGCGTTAACAACCTTGCTCGATTTTTACCTGGGCCGTAACTTTCAGGAGCGGCAGGTAATGGAAGGCTTGCTGCGCTTTGGTGAAACCGAACGTATTGTGCAGCGCCGGGGTTTTTCCCTGCTGGATATGAAGCGTCTGGTTACGGCTCTGGGTCACCCGTCTGGTGGCTTTAAAGCCGAAGCCAAAGATCTGGTGGCGCTCGACCACCCGGCCATTGCGCCGATTGAATACGCCGGCTTCAAGCATTTTGTGGTTATCCGTTCCGTCCATGAAGGCCGGGTATATGTGGCGGATCCGGCGCTGGGTAACCTGAGCTTTACCCTCAATCGCTTTCTGGAAATCTGGGATAACAACGTACTCTTTATTGTGTTCCCGAACGGCCACAAACCGGCTAATGGTCTTGAATTACGCGAAGAAGATATGCGCTTCGTTGCGGACTATTTAATTGCCGAAAACAGTTTTCGTGAATTTCCGTTACTGGCGATGAGCTACGAAGATAAAATCGCTAATGCGGTAGCTGAATTGAATAATAATGCCCGTTCCAGTTACTCACCTCGCCTTGATGCCAGTGGTAATTATGTGAAAAACACCGATGGCCAGGTGGTGTATGACATCGAATTCGGCAAAGCTGAAGACGGTGTCAAACCGGAAGACTTTAATGTCCGGGCTGCTACAGATCCTACTGAACGCCTCGAGAAAGAGCTGCGCTTCAGAAGAAAATAATAACGATACAGGATTAAGGGAATTCTCATGTTTATTCGAACCACGCTTTTGTCTCTGCCAATTTTACTGGCTGTGATACCGGCTGCGTACGCCGATGAGCAGGATCTTTCCAAGGCTCGTGATGCGCTGCAAAAACAGGATAACGACGCCGATACCGAAAAAGCCCTCGAGCAGGTGTTTGAAGCGGCAGAAAAAAACTACTCGTTATTACGCAAGGGTGGTAAGTCACTTAATTATAATTTCGACTACAGCTATTACGGTGACCAGCGTATCGATCTGATTATTCAGCCCACCCTGGATTCTGAGGGCGTGCCATCAGGATCATCCACCATTCTGAACGCTGATGTGGCCCCGGTGGCCAGTCATACCTTTACCAACGCGTTTACTTTTGACTACGGTATTCTGAACAACCTGACCATCAGTGGCCGGTTACCCTTCGTTGCCAAGTACGATACCGAAGAAGATTTAACGGCCTACGGCTTAGGCGATATCAGTGGCTCACTGCGTTGGCAGCCGTTTGAATATGTGCCGGGCAAGGTCAGTCAGACTTACTTTGGCTCGCTTAAATTAAAGACCGGCGACAGTCCATACGAAATTGATATTGACCGCAACCTGTCCACCGGTTCCGGTTATTACAGCCTCAGCGGCGGTATCAGTGCCTCTAAGGTAATGGATCCGGTAGTGCTGTTCGGTTCCGTCAGTTATTCCTACAATTTTTCAGAAGAAAATCTGAATCAGCGTCGTGGTGGCACCATTCTGGATGAAGTGCATCCCGGACATGCGCTGTCATTCTCGATGGGTTTTGCCTATTCCTTGTCTTACGATGTTTCGCTCAGTGCCTCTTTCCAGGGTTCTTATAATGATGAAACCCGGTTTGTGGTTTTATCTGGTGGAGAAACAAATGAGTCGATTGCCGGCAGCCAGATGAGCGGCATTATGAATTTTGCGTTGGGTGTGCGGGTGTCGCCGAAAACCATCGCCAACGTTAACGTCGGCTTTGGTCTTACCGAGCTGTCGCCGGATATTATTCTTGGATTATCGTTACCCATTGATATCGAGGGTGTGAAACCTGCTTCAGGCAACTGATTAAGCTTTGGCTTGCTCAACGATAACAATAACAGGGTAGCGGCAAACGATTATGCGCATTCTCATTTTTTTGTTTCTGATGATACCGGGGCTGGCAACGGCTCAGCTGATTCAGAACATGTTCATCGATACCAAAGCGATGTCGCTGGGGAACGCGGTTACCGCAGATCCGACCGGCATTATGGATATTCACTTTAACCCGGCGGGCTTAACCAAGCTGGAAGGGCGGCAGATCCAGATCCAGCTGATGAATATTATGTTGTCAGCCGAGGCCAACTTCAGCTTGCCGGAAGACTACGACCCGGATGAAGCTGGCCTGGTGCCGATTCATGAAGATCCGATTCTCAACGATCCGAAAAGCAAGGCCATTGCGGCGGCGTATTTACCAGGCGTGGGCATTTTACCCATGCACTTGCCGGTGTTGACCTTACCAACCGGTGGCGTGTCCATCCAGCCGGCGGGTTCTAAATTCACCTTTGCCAATGCGGCTTATGCACCGATGGCCGCCGGTTTCGCCAAAGAAAGCGATGATGCTGGCCGTTATCAGGCCCGTGAAGTTGCCTTACAACGCTTTACCTATTTCTCGCCGTCCTTCGGGTACAAGGTCAACGACCAGTTGGCGTTGGGTGCCAGCTTCTTGTTTTCCCATCAGGCGGTTGCTGTTAATCAGGATGTGCGGGCGCCGAATATGCTGATTGGGGTACTGGAAGAACTGCAGGGTGCCTTTGGTTGTTTTGATGAAAACGGCAATTCCACTGGTAATGATCCGCTGGCGCCGATTATTACACTCTGTGGTGGCAGCGTCGGTCCGTTCAAGGATATCGGTGAGCTGCAGATTTTAACCGAAGAAACCCTGTCGCCATCCTACAACCTGGGCTTGTTGTGGGAACCGACCGATTGGTTTGCCCTGGGTCTGGGTTATCAGAGTGAAGCGAAAGCGCACCTGAAGGGCTCTTTTGAGCTGGAATATACCGACGAATTTGCCGATTTCTTCCGCACCTTTCGTTCTTCTATTGTGGGTGCCATTGGCGGTGCTATTTTCTCGCTGCCCACCGGGGTTAAGCGTGAGGCGGGGAATGTGTCGGTTCGTTTGACCTATCCGCAGCATTTTCAGGCCGGTATTAAATTACGCTTTCTGGAAAAATATCAGTTGAACGTGGATGCTGGCTGGACCGACTTTGACAAGTGGGATGCGCTGCGTTTTGAATTCGACCGTAACGTCAGCTTCCTGAGCATGGCCAAACTGCTGGCGCCGGACATTGTGACGGATAACAGCCTGACCATGCCGATGGGCTACGAAAGTGTCTGGAGCTTTGGTTTTGGCCTGCAGTATGACCTGAACTCGCGGATTAAACTGCGCATGGGTTATGAACCGCGTAAGTCTTCCATTCCGGATGATCGCCGCAGTGTGCAGGCGCCATTGGGTGATGCCAACCTGTACAGCGTCGGTATGGGTTATCAGTGGGATAAAGATACCGTGGTGGATTTATCCCTGAGTTTCATGCAGTCTGAAGAGGTTATTCTGGCTGACCCGCAAGGTGCGGATGCGACCGGTGAATATCCGAATTCCAGTGACTCCATTAACCGAAACTGTCTGACATGTACCGTGACCAACCCGTATCCAGGCCTGAACGTCGAAACCAAACTGACCATTGGCGCTGCAGGTATCAGTTTCCGCACCAAGTTCTGATTATGTTGTTCCTGTTTTGTCTGAGCGCTGGCAGTGCTCAGGCGGAACCGGAATATTTCACCTGGATCGACGCTGAAGGGCGTATCCATAACACGCTTAAATCGGACGCTGACCGTAAAAAAAATGACCGGTCAAAAGCCGGTGAAAACGAGCGGCCATCCTCATCATCGTCTGATGATAACTACCTGACTGAAGACGAATTCGCAGCCGAGCAGGAACGTCTGCAGCGCGAGCAGCCACCGTTTTACACCTGGATTGATGCCGAAGGGCGGCTGCGCTATGAAACCATTCCGCAACCCTCAGAAGAAGCCCAGGCCGCCGCAGCAGACGATGTACTGGTATCTGACCACACGCTGTTACCGGGCTGGCGGGTCAGCGATGCGGTACGGAATTCCGGGTGCTGCGGATTGTATCAGGCGTATTTTCAGGAAGAGTTAAAGCCTTTTAAACCGGTATTATTTTCCCGGGTGGATTTGTCGGCGCCTTTACGCACCCAGACCGGTGAGCGGCCGGCCTGGTATTTTCGGTTGCCTGAACTATCGCCTGATGCAGAGGACCCGGTACTGCGGCTGCGCCTGCGTGATACCGACGCGCCACTGGCGCTGATTGCGTTGGATGCACAACTGCAACCACTGCATTTTATCCCGCAGGTGGAGCGACAATTGACCGACGCGACCTGGAAGGCGGTGGCTTTTTACGAAAGCCTGATCAGTATTGCCGACAAGGATGTGCAGGCGTTTATTCTGTATTTCCCCGCCGGTGCGCCGGCACGCGCCAATCTTGAGGTAGAATACCGCCCTTAATCGTGCCGGAATTCTCCCATGGAAAAACACCCGCTTAATTTCCGCAGTGACCACTGCGATCAGCATGCTGTTGTCTTAACCAACCCTGCCGCTACCACAGAGCGGCGGCTGGTGTTGCTGCACGGTGCCGGCGTGGCTGGGGAATTAAGCTGGACCTATGTGGCTAATTATTTAACCGGCTGGCGCGAAATTCTGATTCCCGATCTGGCTGGTATGGGAAGGTCGCGTTTTTTATCGGCGCCGGCCGCGGGTGTTGCCCCTTATGCCCAACAGCTGGACGAGCTGACGGGTGCGCTAGACTGGCAGGAGTTCGATGTGGCCGGGTATTCCTTCGGCGGCATTGTGGCGGAGCACTGGCTGCGTTCACGGCCATTTAACGGCCTGTGTTTTTTACTTGAGCCGGCCATGCTCTATGCCGCAGATGCCTACGTACTGCTGAACAAAGCGCAGCTGTATCAGCAGGTGGCTGAGCAGATTGTGGTCAACCCGGCTGATTCTGTTCCCTATGTCCGTTTTCTGGATTCGGTGTCGCCGGCGCGCAATCGTCAGGATAAAACCGAACAGTTAACCATTGCCCGCCTGCAGGCTAATGCCCTGGGGTTTGCGCAGGCATTGGCGGCGGTCAGTACTGCGCTGCAGCAACAACCGGATTATTACCTGAACTGGGTATCGCCCTGGGCCGGGGCTGGTTTTGTCGGCAGCCTGAGCGAGCCGGCCATGCATGAACGGCACCGGCAACTGGCAGCGGCCAGCCGTAACTGGCAGTTTGAAGTGGTGGATGGGGCAGACCACAGCCTGGTGTTTACCCGGCCAAGAGCCATCGCTGCGGTGATGAACCGCTGCCTGGCAGAGCGCTGATCGAAAAAATCAGCTTTGCAGGCGCCGCTGCAAACCGGTTTCGGCCATGATGCGGGTCGAGATTTCTTCAATGGATTTGTTGGTGGTGCTCAGAAACGGGATGTTTTCCCGCTGATACATTTCTTCCACTTCATCCACTTCGTGATAGCACTGTTTTAATGAAGCGTAGCGGCTGTTGGCCCGGCGTTCGGTGCGGATAGCCGCCAGCCGCTCGGGATCAATGGTTAATCCAAACAGCTTGTGCCGGTATGGTTGCAGCGCCGCAGGCAGTTTCAGTTCTGCCATGTCTTCTTCGGTAATCGGATAGTTCGCCGTTTTAATACCGAACTGCATGGCCATGTACAAAGACGTCGGGGTTTTACCGCAACGGGACACGCCGATCAGAATAATATCGGCGTCGTTATAGTGGCGGGTGCGGGCACCATCATCGTTATCCAGTGCGAAGTTAACCGCATCAATGCGGGCCAGGTAATTCGGGCTGGTGGTCGGCGAATGGGACTTACCCACGGTGTAAGACGATTCCACCTGCAATTCGCTTTCCAGCGGCGCCAGAAACGCGGCAAAAATATCGATGTTCAGCGCGTTCGAGGCGTCGATTACTTTGCGGATGTTTTTATCGACGATGGTGTCGAAAATAATTGCAGCCTGGCCGGTTTCAGCCGCGATACGGTTAATTTTTTCAACCGCTTTCTCAGCTTTTTCCACGGAATCGACATAGGGCAGGGTAATCCGTTCAAATTCGATGCTTTCGAATTGTGCCAGCAGGCTGTTGCCCAGCGTTTCTGCGGTGATGCCGGTACCATCAGAGATAAAGAACGCGGTTCGCTTCATGTGGAAATTTGTTGCCTCTGCACTTAGTATTACGCAGCCCATCGCCGCAGCAGGCGATTTTAGGCGATTATCCCCGATGAGGCGAGCGCCCGCGGCGAACGTGGAAAAATACAGGAGAGCAGTGCGTTGACTGAATATGTACTCTGGTTTGATCAGGTATCCATGGGCGATGTTGAGCGGGTCGGTGGTAAAAACGCCTCGCTGGGGGAGATGATCAGTAATCTGGCGGGGGCTGGTGTATCCGTCCCCGGTGGCTTTGCTACTACTGCCGATGCTTATCGTGAGTTTCTGAGCTTTGAAGGGCTCGACACCCGTATCCAGCAGGCGCTGGATGCCCTGAATGTGGAAGATATCCGCGCGTTAACCGAAACCGGCGCCCGTATCCGCGGCTGGATTTACGAAGCGCCGCTGCCGCCGGCGCTGGAGCAGGCAGTACGCAAAGCGTTCGGTAAACTGCAGGCTGGTAATGAACGTATGGCCGTGGCCGTGCGCTCTTCCGCCACCGCCGAAGACCTGCCCGATGCTTCCTTTGCCGGCCAGCAGGAAACCCATCTGAATATTGTCGGCATCGACAACGTGCTGCACGCCATCCGCGATGTGTTCGCTTCTTTATTCAACGATCGCGCCATTGCGTACCGCAGCCATCAGGGCTTTGACCATCACAAGGTGGCCTTGTCGGCCGGTATTCAGCGCATGGTGCGTTCAGAAACCGCCTCCAGCGGTGTGATGTTTACTCTGGATACCGAGTCTGGTTTTGATCAGGTGGTGTTCGTTACTTCGTCGTATGGCCTGGGTGAAACCGTGGTGCAGGGTGCCGTAAACCCGGACGAATTTTACGTTCACAAAGGCAACCTTAAGGCCAACCGTCCCGCCATTCTGCGCCGCAACCTGGGCGCTAAAGCCATTAAGATGGTGTACAACAAAGACGCTGCCGTCGGCCGCTCGGTGGAAACCCAGCGCGTTGACCGCGAACTGCGTCAGGTATTTTCCCTGACCGATGCCGAAGTGGAGGCACTGGCGCGGCAGGCATTAATTATTGAACAGCACTACGGTCGTCCGATGGACATTGAATGGGCCAAAGATGGCGACGACCAGCAGCTGTACATCGTGCAGGCGCGGCCGGAAACGGTAAAAAGCCGCACCAATAAAAACGTGATGGAGCGTTACCTGCTGAAAGAAACCGGCACCGTGCTGGTAGAAGGCCGTTCTATTGGTCACCGTATTGGCAAAGGCCGGGTGCGGGTGGTTCACAGCGCCGAAGATATGGATCAGGTGCAGGAAGGCGATGTGCTGGTGGCGGATATGACCGACCCGGATTGGGAACCGGTGATGAAACGCTCGGCGGCCATTGTTACCAACCGCGGTGGCCGTACCTGTCACGCCGCCATTATTGCCCGCGAGCTGGGTATTCCGGCGGTGGTGGGCTGTGAAGACGCTACCGATAAACTGCGCGATGGTCAGGAAGTAACGGTTTCCTGTGCCGAAGGTGATACCGGTTTCGTCTATGAAGGCGCACTGGATTTCGATATCCGCACCAACAGCGTCGATCAGATGCCCGATCTGCCGTTCAAAATTATGATGAACGTCGGCAACCCCGACCGCGCCTTCGACTTCCAGGCGCTGCCGAACGAAGGCGTGGGGCTGGCGCGGCTGGAGTTTATTATTAACCGCATGATCGGTGTGCATCCGAAAGCGTTGCTGAACTTCAACAGCCTTCCGGAAGAAGTGAAACCGACCGTGCAGCGTCGCATTGCCGGCTACTCCGGTCCGGTTGATTTTTACGTCGATAAACTGGTGGAAGGTATTTCTACGCTGGCGGCCGCCTTCTGGCCCAAGCGCGTGATTGTGCGTCTGTCCGACTTCAAATCAAACGAGTACGCCAACCTGATTGGCGGACGCTTATACGAGCCGGAAGAAGAAAACCCGATGCTGGGCTTCCGCGGTGCGTCCCGTTATATCTCCAAAAACTTCCGCGATTGCTTCGAGCTGGAATGCCGGGCGATGAAAAAAGTCCGTAACGAAATGGGCTTTACCAACGTCGAGATTATGGTGCCGTTCGTGCGCACGGTCGGCGAAGCCGAGCAGGTGGTGAGCCTGCTGGCGGAAAATGGCCTGAAGCGCGGTGAAAACGATCTGAAGCTGATTATGATGTGCGAACTGCCGGCCAACGCCATTCTGGCCGAGCAATTCCTTGAGCACTTTGACGGCTTCTCAGTCGGTTCCAATGACCTCACACAGCTGACGCTGGGGCTGGATCGTGACTCCGGCATCATTGCCCACCTGTTTGATGAGCGTAATGAAGCCATTCTGGCGCTGCTGGAAAACGCCATTAACGCCTGTAAAAAAGCCGGTAAATACATTGGTATTTGCGGTCAGGGCCCATCCGATCACCCGGATTTCGCCCGCTGGCTGATGGATCATGGCATTGACAGTGTGTCGCTTAACCCCGACTCCGTGATGGATACCTGGTTCTTCCTGGCGGATAAATAACGCCATGAAAAGCAGCAGTGAGTTGTTTCCGGTCAGCTTGTTCAGGGCCGAAATCCTGGGTGAGCTGAGCGAAGATGTGTATCTGGTTAAGCACAATCGCGATCCGGACCGCAGCGTTCAGATCGCGGTGTCGCATCTGGGGTTAACCGGGCGCAAGCCCACCCGTGGTGCGGTGGTGTTACTGCACGGCAGCTTTACCAACCGGGGGTTCTGGTTATCCGGCAAAGGTGAGGGCATGGCCCGTTATCTGCTGGAACAGGGTTTTGATGTCTGGCTGATGGAACAGCGTGGCCATGGTTTATCGCCACGCAATCAGGATTACTGGCGCAACACCGCCGAGCGCTACGTGTTGCATGATATTCCCGCCATCAACGCCTTTGTGCAGGAGAAATCCGGCCATAAGCCGGTCTGGCTCGGGCACTCTCTGGGCGGAGTGCTGATCGCCAGTGCGGTGGCGGCCGGTGAACTGAACAAAGACAACTGCGCCGGCATGGCTTTGCTGGGCACCCAGGTGCTGCGCCGGCCCTGGTATCTGTGGATTCCGCTGGTTGGCATGGTGTTGCGGATGCTGGTGCACCGCCAGCGCGAACTCGATGGCCGGGCGCTGAAAATCGGCCCGGAAAATGAACCGGCGGGTCTGATCAATGAATACATTGCCAGTCATGGCTGGTTTGGCCGCTGGCGGCTGAAAACAGTGGGTAAGAAACTGCTGCCAGTCTGGAAGGCTTTTAATACGTTGCCGCTGCTGGCCGTGGCGGCGGCTGCCGACGAATCCGATCCGGCTAAATATTGCCTGCGCTTTGCCAGGCTCTACGGTGGTGGCAGCAAGGATGTGATCAAACTGGGCACTGCGGATGGTTTCAGTCGTGACTATGGCCATATCGACATGGTGGTCAGCAAAGACGCGGCCCGCGAAGTCTGGCCGCTGATCAGCACCTGGTTGTGCCAGCACGCCGGCTCATAAACAACACCTTATTCCTTGCTTAACCCATTGGTTTACAAGTTTTTTCAGACAAACAATCCAACAGGAGATTGCTATGACCCAGTATGTAACGCCAGATTTGTGTGATGCCTACCCGGAGCTGATTCAGGTCGTAGAGCCGATGTTCAGCAACTTTGGCGGCCGTGATTCTTTCGGTGGCGAAATCGTGACCGTGAAATGTTTTGAAGACAATTCCAAAGTGAAAGAACTGGTCGATACCGACGGTAAAGGCAAAGTCATGGTTGTCGACGGTGGTGGCTCTATGCGTCATGCGCTGCTGGGCGACATGCTGGCCGAGAAGGCCGCCAAAAATGGCTGGGAAGGCATCATTGTGTACGGCTGCATCCGCGATGTGGACGTCATTATGGAAACTGACCTGGGTGTGCAGGCGCTGGGTACCAACCCGCTGAAAACCGACAAGCGCAACATCGGTGATGTGAACGTGCAGGTTAAATTCGGCGGCGTGGTGTTTGTACCGGGCCAGTTTGTCTACGCCGACAATAACGGTGTGATTGTGTCGCCGCAGGCGCTGAGCATGCCGGAGTAAGGCAGTCCGACAACCGGAAAAGCCGCCTGTGGGCGGCTTTTTTGTATACCGCTTTGTATACCGATCCGGCCCTGATGGCCGGAAACTCCCTTCTAAAACGATCCTGACAGCTGGATTGTATACAATCTTAGTCGTAAAGCCCTTGAAATAGCCGGTTAAATCCGTATTCTTGCAGCACATTCAATGTGATTGTAGACAAGTTGCATGAGCGAACCCCAAACCCTGGCTGACAAAGTATTCTCGGAACTCACTACGGCGATTGTCCGTGGTGAGTTGCGTCCGGGTAGTAAATTGTCAGAACAGACACTGGTGGAGCGTTATGGCGGCAGCCGCGCGCCGATGCGCGAAGCCATTCAGAAGCTGGAAGCCCGTAACCTGGTTGTGCGTGTTCCCCATGCTGGGGCCCGGGTGGTGTCGCTGAGTTTGTCTGAGCTGCGCGATATCTATGAGGTGCGCCTCGAGCTGGAAAGCATGGCCTGTCGTCTGGCCGCCCAGCGCATGAGCGATGCCGAAATCGCCGAACTCTACGGCCTGCTGGCCGAGCATGAAGCCTCTATCGCCGCCGAACAGGGCCAGAGCTACTACCAGAAAGCCGGCGATCTCGATTTTCATTACCGCATTATCAAAGGCAGCCAGAACAGCCGCCTGCATCAGATGCTGTGCGGTGAGCTGTATCACCTGGTGCGCATGTACCGCTACCAGACCAGTACCAGCGCCAAGCGCCCGTTGCAGGCATTGCTGGAACACCAACGAATTGTGGAAGCCATTGCCGCACGCGATGCGGAACTGGCCGAACTGCTGATGCGCCGTCATATTCAGGCGTCGCTGACCAATCTGGAAACCCGATTAGCTGAAGAGGAGGGTCGTTTATGACTCCGGGTCAGAAATTCCGTAAAGCACTGGCGGACAACAAACCGCTGCAGATCGTCGGCACCATCAACGCCTACGCCGCCATGATGGCGGAGCGCATTGGTCATCAGGCCATTTACCTGTCCGGCGGTGGTGTAGCCAACGCATCCTATGGTCTGCCGGATCTGGGCATGACCTCATTGAATGACGTGCTGGAAGATGTACGCCGTATCACGTCAGCCTCCAGCCTGCCGTTGCTGGTCGACATTGATACCGGCTGGGGTGGCGCGTTCAACATTACCCGTACCATCCAGCAGATGGAAAAAGCCGGCGCGGCTGCTGTGCACATCGAAGACCAGGTAATGCAGAAGCGCTGCGGCCACCGTCCGAACAAAGAGATCGTCTCCAAAGGCGAAATGGTTGACCGTATCAAAGCCTGTGTGGATGCCCGTAACGACGAGAGCTTCTTCATCATGGCCCGTACTGATGCTTTCGCCCAGGAAGGTCTGGAAGCCGCCATTGAGCGCGCCCAGGCCTGTGTGGCAGCCGGTGCTGACGGCATCTTCGCCGAAGCGATCAAAACCGAAGAACATTACCGCGCCTTTGCCGACGCACTGGACGTACCGATTCTGGCCAACATCACCGAATTCGGTCAGACCGAACTGTGGAACCGTGAACAATTGGGCGAGTGGGGTGCGGCGATGGTCCTGTACCCACTGAGCGCCTTCCGTGCTATGAACAAAGCCGCGGAAACTGTGTACAAGAGCCTGCTGGAAGAAGGCGACCAGCGTAAAGTGGTCGATATCATGCAGACCCGGATGGAGCTGTACGATTACCTGAACTACCACAGCTTCGAGCAGAAGCTCGACTCGCTGTTTGCCGAAGGTAAAAACAAGTAATTCGTCCGGCGTTGGGCGTTCCGGGTTCAGCGGGCATTGTCGATATTACCGCCCGCGCAGAACGCTCAACATTGAACGCTTAACCGATAACAACGAGGAAATAACAATGGCAGCAGGAAAACAACTGAGCGGTGCGGGTCTGCGTGGTCAGGTCGCCGGTAAAACAGCTCTGTCGACCGTGGGTAAATCCGGTTCCGGTCTGACCTATCGTGGTTACGACGTCAAAGATCTGGCCGCTAATTGCCAGTTTGAAGAAGTGGCTTACCTGATTCTGAAAGGCGAACTGCCGAATCAGGCCGAGCTGGATGCCTACAAAGCCAAGCTCAAATCCATGCGGGCTCTGCCGCAGGCGTTAAAAGAAGTGCTGGAGCGTATTCCGGCCTCTGCGCATCCGATGGACGTGATGCGTACCGGCTGCTCCATGCTGGGCAACCTGGAAACCGAAGAAAGCTTCGGGCAGCAACAAGACGCCACCGACCGTATGCTGGCGCTGTTCCCGGGCCTGATCAACTACTGGTACAACTTTAGCCACAACGGTAAGCGCATTGAAGTGGAAACCGGTGCCGACTCCATTGCTGAACAGTTCCTGTGGACGCTGCACGGTGAAAAACCGTCCGAGCTGCACACCCAGGTAATGCAGGCTTCGCTGATTCTGTACGCCGAACACGAATTCAACGCCTCTACCTTCACCGCTCGTGTCTGCGCTTCCACTCTGAGCGATATGCACTCCTGCATCACCGGCGCCATCGGTTCTCTGCGTGGCCCGCTGCACGGCGGTGCTAACGAAGCAGCGATGGAACTGATTGAAGGCATGAACAATCCGGAACACGCCGAAGAAACCTTGCTGGGTATGCTGGCGCGCAAAGAGAAAATCATGGGCTTCGGTCATGCCATTTACTCTGAATCTGATCCGCGTAACGCCGTGATCAAAGAGTGGAGCGAAAAACTGGCCAAGGCCAACGGCGACACCAACCTGTACGACATTTCCGTACGTTGCGAAGCGGTGATGTGGCGCGAGAAGAAACTGTTCTGTAACGCCGACTTCTTCCACGCGTCGGCCTACAACTACATGGGCATTCCGACCAAACTGTTCACCCCGATTTTCGTCTGCTCCCGCCTGACTGGCTGGGCTGCGCATGTAATGGAACAACGCGCCGACAACCGCATTATCCGTCCGAGCGCGGATTACATCGGTGAAGCGCCGCGTGTTGTGGTAGCGATTGCTGATCGTTGATTTGTTCAGACCCCGTGCACGGGGTCTTTTTTGTTTGAGAGAGCCTATGAACACCCAATTCCGCAAAGCCCTGCCGGGCAGCAGCCTGAATTACTACGATACCCAGGCCGCGGTAGATGCCATCAAACCGGGCAGCTACGCCACTTTACCGTACACCTCACGCATTCTGGCCGAGCAGCTGGTACGCCGCAGCGAGCCGGAACTGCTGAACGATGCCTTAACCCAGCTGATCGAACGCAAGCGCGACCTGGATTTCCCCTGGTATCCGGCCCGTGTGGTGTGCCACGACATTCTGGGGCAGACCGCACTGGTCGATCTGGCCGGTCTGCGTGACGCCATCGCTGCCAAAGGCGGTGACCCGTCCAAGGTTAACCCGGTGGTACAAACCCAGCTGATCGTCGACCACTCGCTGGCCGTTGAATGCGGCGGTTTTGATCCGGATGCGTTCCAGAAAAACCGCGACATCGAAGAGCGTCGTAACGAAGACCGTTTTCACTTTATTAACTGGACCAAAACCGCATTCGACAACGTTGACGTGATCCCGGCCGGTAACGGCATCATGCACCAGATCAACCTGGAGAAAATGTCTCCGGTGGTGCAGGTAAAAGACGGTGTGGCCTATCCGGATACCTGCGTTGGTACCGATTCGCACACCCCGCACGTCGATGCCCTGGGCGTAATTTCAGTCGGCGTCGGCGGTCTGGAAGCGGAAACCGTGATGCTGGGCCATCCGTCCATGATGCGTCTGCCCGACATCGTTGGTGTCGAGCTGACCGGCAAGCGCCAGCCTGGCATTACCGCCACCGACATCGTACTGGCGCTGACCGAATTCCTGCGTAAAGAGCGGGTCGTGGGTGCCTATGTGGAGTTCTTCGGTGAAGGCGCGCGCAGCCTGTCCATCGGCGACCGTGCCACCATCTCCAACATGACACCCGAATATGGCGCCACCGCCGCCATGTTCTACATCGATGAACAAACCATCGACTACCTGAAACTGACTGGCCGTGAGCCGCAGCAGGTGGAACTGGTAGAGCAGTACGCTAAGCAAACCGGCCTGTGGGCCGATGCCCTGCAAACCGCGGAATACGAGCGCGTACTGAGCTTCGATCTGTCCAGCGTTGGCCGCAACATGGCTGGCCCGTCCAACCCGCACGCCCGCGTGGCCACCAAGGATCTGGCCGCCAAAGGCATCGCCGGTAATCTGGACGCCGCCAAAGCACAAGAAGCGGAAGGCCTGATGCCGGACGGCGCGGTGATCATCGCGGCGATTACCTCCTGCACCAACACCTCCAACCCGCGCAACGTGGTGGCGGCTGGTTTGCTGGCGAAAAAAGCCAACGAACTGGGCCTGATCCGCAAGCCCTGGGTGAAGTCTTCTTTCGCACCAGGCTCCAAAGTGGCCGAGCTGTACCTGAAAGAAGCCGGTCTGCTGCCGGAACTGGAAAAACTGGGCTTTGGTATTGTGGCCTTCGCCTGTACCACCTGTAATGGTATGTCCGGTGCGCTGGATCCGAAAATCCAGCAGGAAATCATCGACCGCGACCTGTACGCCACGGCGGTACTGTCCGGTAACCGTAACTTCGACGGCCGTATTCACCCCTACGCCAAACAGGCGTTCCTGGCGTCACCGCCGCTGGTGGTGGCCTACGCCATTGCCGGCACCATCCGTTTTGATATCGAAAACGATGTGCTGGGCGTGGTGAACGGCAAAGAAATCCGCCTGAAAGACATCTGGCCGTCGGATGAAGAAATCGACGCCATCGTGGCGGCTTCCGTTAAGCCGGAACAATTCCGTCAGATCTACATCCCGATGTTCGATCTGGGCGCCAAGGAAAAAGCCGCCAGCCCGCTGTACGACTGGCGTCCAATGAGTACCTACATCCGTCGTCCGCCGTACTGGGAAGGCGCACTGGCCGGTGAGCGTACGTTAAAAGGTATGCGTCCGCTGGCGCTGCTGCCGGACAACATCACCACCGACCACCTGTCACCGTCCAACGCCATCATGATGGACAGTGCCGCCGGTGAATACCTGCACAAAATGGGCCTGCCGGAAGAGGACTTCAACTCTTACGCGACCCACCGCGGTGACCACCTGACCGCACAGCGGGCAACCTTTGCCAACCCGAAACTGCTGAACGAAATGGTGCTGGATGACAACGGTAAGGTGAAACAGGGCTCTCTGGCCCGCGTTGAACCGGACGGCAAAGTGATGCGTATGTGGGAAGCCATTGAAACCTACATGAACCGCAAGCAGCCGCTGATCATTGTGGCCGGTGCCGACTACGGTCAGGGTTCTTCCCGTGACTGGGCCGCCAAAGGCGTGCGTCTGGCTGGTGTGGAAGCCATTGCCGCCGAAGGATTTGAGCGCATTCACCGTACCAACCTGATTGGTATGGGCGTACTGCCGCTGGAATTCAAAGCCGGCACCAACCGCAAGACCCTGGGTCTGGACGGTACTGAAATCTACGACGTGCAGGGCGACCTGAGCCCGCGTGGTGATGTGACTCTGGTCATTACTCGCGCCAATGGTGAGGTGGTGAAGGTGCCGATGACCTGTCGCCTGGACACCGCTGCGGAAGTGGAAGTGTATAAAGCGGGTGGGGTGCTGCAAAAATTCGCCCAGGACTTCCTGCAAGGCGAATAACGAAGCTGGCTGCGTTGCTGCAATAGCGTTGCGTCCTCGCTCGCCCCGTCGTCTACCGGTCGGTATGTCTCGGGGTCTCACTGCGGGGCGCCTTATTGCAGCGGCCTCGCCGACGCTTCTGAACCGTTGAATTATGGGCCGCTAATTTGAAAGACTTAGCGGCTTATTTGTTAGAGCGTTACGAGCGCATGAAGGGCAAGGCAAAAATTTCCGAGGAAGCGGAGTTTACTGGTGTAAATGAGCATTCTGAGGAAATTTTTAACGCCGCCATTCAAAGCGCAGTAGCTCTTGCTGAGTTTCTATGGAGAACTCTATGAATCAGGTGAAAATTCCGGCCACTTATATGCGTGGCGGTACCTCTAAAGGTGTATTTTTTTCTCTGACCGATTTGCCAGAGGCAGCACAGGTGCCGGGGGCAGCGCGTGACAGCATTCTGCTGCGCGTGATCGGCAGCCCGGATCCTTACGGTCAGCAGATCGACGGCATGGGTGGTGCGACTTCCAGCACCTCCAAAACCGTGATTCTGGCCAAAAGCGAACAGCCGGATCACGATGTCGACTACCTGTTCGGTCAGGTGGCCATCAACAAAGCCTTCGTCGATTGGTCGGGCAACTGCGGTAACTTAACCGCGGCAGTAGGCGCCTTTGCCATCAGCAAAGGGCTGGTGGACGCGGATCGTATCCCCCAGAACGGCATCTGCACCGTGCGTATCTGGCAGAAAAATATTCAGAAAACCATCATCGCCCATGTGCCCATCACAAATGGTGAAGTGCAGGAAACCGGCGATTTCGAGCTGGACGGCGTGACCTTTCCGGCTGCTGAAGTGGTGATTGAGTTTATGGACCCGGCCGACGGCGAAGGTTCCATGTTCCCAACCGGCAACGTGGTGGATGACCTGCACGTACCGGGCATCGGTGATTTCAAAGTCAGCATGATCAACTCCGGTATTCCGACCATTTTCTTCAATGCTGCTGATATCGGTTATACCGGTACCGAGCTGCAGAAAGACATTAACGGCGATGCCGACGCGCTGGCGCGCTTTGAAACCCTGCGCGCTTACGGCGCCGTCAAAATGGGCCTGATTAAAGACATCAGTGAAGCTGCTGAGCGTCAGCACACGCCGAAAATTGCCTTCGTGGCGCCACCGTCTGCCTACACCACCTCCAGTGGCAAGCAGGTAGCAGCCGGCGACATCGACCTGCACGTGCGCGCGTTGTCGATGGGCAAACTGCATCACGCCATGATGGGCACCGCGTCGGTCGCTATTGCTACCGCCGCTGCGGTGCCGGGTACACTGGTGAATCTGGCCGCCGGTGGCGGTGAGCGCGATGCCGTTACCTTTGGGCATGCCTCCGGCACTTTGCGGGTCGGCGCTTCTGCGGCACTGGAAAACGGTGAATGGACGGCCACCAAAGCTGTGATGAGCCGCAGTGCCCGGGTGCTGATGGAAGGCTGGGTGCGCATCCCGGCCGACAGTATCAGCGCCTGATAGCTTGCTGGATAGCATGAAAACAAAACGGGGCCGAATGGCCCCGTTTTTATTTTAATTTTACAAGGGTGATAGCTTTTATATGGTGTTCGGAGCGCAACGAGCAGACCGTATGCCGCAGGGATGCGGCATGCGAGCTCCCAAGGATGGGTTTACAGCGAGTCTGCGAAAGGTGCTCCGAAAAACCACCATAAACTGCTTCTACAGCGCCTTCTGATGCACCGCCAGCGCATCTTCCAGCGCAAATTGCATGTGCTGATCGGCAGGCTTAACGCTTTTCAGAAAACGCGCCAGCCGGTCATCAGCAGGCATGCCGGCAAAGGTTTTCAGCATGCGCCGTTGCACCAGCGTCGGCTGCTGTCCGAACAGCGTCGCCATCGGTACCACAGCGGTTTTGTGCAGCGCAATCAGTGCCGCAGCAGCATGATCCGGGATTTCATGGTCAAAATCGTTCAGAAAGCCTACCAGTAACGGAATGGCGCGGGCATCGGCAGGTTGCAGCTGCGGTAACAGCTGAATCAGATTGCGCTTAATCTGCGTACGCGCTGTACTGCTCTGGTCGATGCTGATGCGTTCCAGCTTGCGCAGAATATTATCGGCGGCCGGGCTGGCGCGCTCGCCGTAGGCCAGCAGATACTGGCTGGCCTGCTGAGCCGGCTGCGGATCGTCACTGAACAGCTGCTGCGCGCAATCAACCGGGCGGCAGGCCGGGGAGTCGGGCAGGTTATAGCGGATAAACCACAGATTTTTCTCCACCTCATTGACTGGCTGGGCCGCGATGATGGCCGCAAACAGTGTCGGGAAATCTGTTAGCAGTCTGTCCAGTGTCTGTTGCGCAATATCGCCCTCGGTACGCTGCAATCTGACCAGCAGATAATACAGTTCACGGCGGCTGTTATCGCTCAGCGGCTCGGTTGTCTGGCTCCGTTGCTGCAACTGTTGTAACAGGGTGCGGAAGGCCTGACCGGTCGCAGAATCCAGCGAATAGGGCTCCTGCTGACCACGCCAGATGCTCAGCAGTGGTTTCACCAGGCTGTCGACTTCCTCGAGATTTTCCGCTTCCCGGAGGAACAGGGCGGCGGCCAGCTCCGGCTGCCGGTACTGACCGGTGGTGATTAACTGTGCCGCCACCTGCGCGCGGCTCAGGGCCGGAGTGGCGATGTTTCCAGCGGTTGCCTGGGTAAGCAGCTGCTGCCACTGCTGCTCCAGCGTGCCTATTGGCTGGCGGAATACCTGCTCATTGCGGGCCGGCGCAATCGTGGCATCGCTTAACACCCGCAACACCGGCTGCACCCGGTCTGGTTCCATGCGCTGCAGACTGGACAGACTTTGCTGCCATTCTTCTTTGCTCAGTTCAGATTCCCGTAAGGCCAGTGCCATGGCAGCTGGCAGCAGGCGTGCGAGTTCATGAGGTTTGCCATCCTGCAGCTGCTGGAATACCCAGGCGCGGTAGCCGGGGGCCGGGTATCGGCTGCGGCTCAGGTTACTCAGCACGCTGTATTGCCAGTCATGGCAGTCACTGTCGATCGGAGCGCTGGCTGCCAGCTCAATCAGGGCGGTGTTTTTATCCGGGCTGGGGGTAAGGTTCAGCAGTTTTTGTGCCTGTTCGCGGCCCGCCAGACAAGGATCCGTAGCGGGCGGTTGCTGCAGACTGATCATTTGCTGGCTGATGCCATCCGGGTCAACTTCCACTTCTGCCTTAATGTAAAAATGTTCGCCATCCCAGCGTTCTTCAATAATTCGGGTGCGGGTTAAGGCCTGAGCGAAGGTTTGGTAATTGGCCTGCACCGTGCGGCTGAAGGCTTCTTTATCCAGGGTTTCGGTATTGCTGAAGGTGGATTGCACCTGAATGCCGACTTCTTCAATCAGCAGCACCTGCAGCTGTTGCAGAGCGGCTTTGCGGGCCGAGACTTTGGAGTCGGTTTCGCTGGCGTTGTAGGTGTACTCGCGGATCAGGGTTTGTACTTCCGCAGTGGCGGTCATGCCGGTTACCAGCAGTGCCAGCAGCAGGAGAGTGCGCAGGGGGAACATAGGCGTCCTTGTCAGATGGGTTGCAATTCAGGTCGGCATGATAAATCACAGGCATAAAAAAACCGCGAAAAAATCGCGGTTTTTTTATCGAGCTTCAGCCCGGATCAGGCATCGCTTTCACCACCGGAGGAATCAGCGGCTTCTGTCTGACGCTGATTGCGCGGGTCGTTCGGCGCCCGGTAACCCGGTTGACGACGACGGCTGCGGCGGGCATTGCGGTCGTTGCCGCGGGTCGCCGTTGCCACCGCTTCCTGCGACTCCTGAACCTGAGCGGTTGCAGCGTTGTCGTCGCGGTCTGTCGGTTCAGTTGTTGCCGGCTCAGTTGCTTCGGGCTCAGTTACTTCGGGCTCAGTTGCTGCCACAGAAGGCTCAGTGGTTGCTGTTGTTGCAGCCATAACCGGAGCGGTCTCTTCGGCGCTGCGCTCTTCGCTGGCAACATCCGACGCCTCAGCAGTGGCAGCGGATTCCGGCGCGGTGTCAGCTGCCGCGGACGCTACTTCTGCCGGTGTTTCGGCCACAGTGGCCGCTGCGTCAGTAGTGTCTGTTTCAGCATTAACAGCGGCTGGTGCCGTCACTGCCTGATCCTTACCGGCATCCTGTCTGGCTGTTTCTGCTTCAGCGGCATGTTCAGCGGCGGCGGCAAAGAACTCCGTCGTAGCTTCATTTACCGTGGTTTCAGCAGCAGCATCTGCGACCAGAGTCCCGGCGTCCACTGCTGCAGTGGTTTCAGCCACAGCGCTGTCCTGGCTGTCAGTATTGTCGCTGGCGGTCGTTTCTTCTGCCGGTGAGCGGCGCTCATCACGGCTGTTGCGGTTGCGGCGACGGCTGTTGCGGGTGCGGCGACCAGAACGCTCGTTGCCATCCGCTTCACTGTCTGCTGAGGCATCAATGATGGCGTCGGTTACGGCTTCATCATGGGCTGCCTGAGCTTCGTTCTGTTCAGCCACATCAGTATTAACGTCGGCATCAGCCACATCAGCCACATTAGCCACATCAGCCACCGTTGCAGCCTGAGCTTCATCATTATTGACTGCTGCGGTACCGGTGTTACGGCTGCGTTCGCTGCGCTCACCACGATTGCGACGGCCACGACGACCATCACGGGCCGGTTTGTCGCTGCTGTCGCTGCCGCTGGTTTCTGCTTCGGCTCCCGCTTCGGCAGCAGTCAGTGCGCTGTTTTTTTCCGCTTCCAGGTCAATGTTCAGCTCATTACGAACCGGACGATTGCTGCTGCGTTCACGACGCGGCGCGCGCGGTGCATCACTGGCGTTGTCGGTGATGTCGTTACGCTCCTGACGCTCGGCGCGGGCCGGACGTTCGCTGCGGTCGCTGCGGCGATCATTACGTTCACCGCCACGTTCAGTGCCGGATTCAGCACCGCGCTCGGTGTTGCGTTCGCTGCGTTCACCACGGTCACGGCCGTTACGGTCGCGGCCATTGCGATCACGGCTGTTGCGGTTGCGGTCACGACCATTACGGTTGCGTTCGCCATCGGCACTGCCGCTGCGCGAGCGTTCGGTACGGGCAGGGCGCTTGTCTTTGGTTTCAGCCGGCTTTTCTTCAATGGCAGGTTTGCTGTCAAAGAGTGAGCTGATTACTTTGGTCAGACGGCCAAACAATCCAGCCGTGGCCGGTGCAGCGGCAGTCGCCGCCGCCGGTGCTTCAACCGCCGTCGGACGCGGTACTGATTTAACCGCTGCCTGTTGTGCTTTAGGCACTTCACGGGTAACCGCTTCCATGCCGTAATCAACTTCGTCTTCTTCCAGCTTGTGCTCGTAGCTGACTTCGCCGACCAGGCTGTCATCCAGGCGCAGACGCATCACTTCGTAGTGCGGGGTTTCCATATTGGGGTTAGGAATAACCACCACTTTGGAGGTGTGGCGCGCTTCGATAGCGGCAATCAGATTGCGCTTTTCGTTCAGCAGGAAGGTGGCCACGGATACCGGCACCACAGCACGGATTTCACCGGTGTTTTCTTTCGCGGCTTCTTCTTCAATCAGGCGCAGAATGGACAGACCGGTGGACTGAATGTCACGTACCACGCCGGTGCCGTTACAGCGCGGGCAAACATGGCCGCTGGTTTCTTCCAGTGACGGACGCAGACGCTGACGCGACATTTCCATCAGGCCGAAACGGGAAATACGGCCCACCTGGATGCGGGCTCGGTCCATTTCCAGGGCTTTTTTCAGGCGGTTTTCCACTTCACGCTGGTTCTTCGGTGACAGCATGTCGATAAAGTCGATAACGACCAGGCCACCCATGTCGCGCAGACGCAGCTGACGGGCGATTTCATCGGAGGCTTCGAGGTTGGTGTTCAGCGCGGTTTCTTCAATATCGGCACCTTTGGTGGCGCGCGAGGAGTTGATGTCGATGGACACCAGTGCCTCAGTCGGATCAATCACAATAGAACCACCGGACGGCAGTTTTACTTCACGCTGGAAGGCGGATTCGATCTGACTTTCGATCTGATAGCGGTTGAACAGCGGAATGCTGTCGTTATAACGCTTGAATTTGTTCTGGAAGCTCGGCATCACCTGCTGCACAAAGGACAGCGCTTCTTCATAGGCTTCGTCGGTGTCGATCAGCACTTCGCCAATGTCGTGACGCAGGTAGTCGCGCACGGCACGGATAATGACGTTGGATTCCTGCAGCAGCAGGCAAGGGGCAGAGCGTTCTTCTGAGGCGCGCTGAATGGCATCCCACAGGCGTACCAGATAATCCAGGTCAGCCTGCAGTTCTTCGGCGCTGCGGCCAATACCGGCGGTGCGCACAATAACGCCCATTTTGTCCGGTACTTCCACGCCTTTCATGGCTTCGCGCAGTTCGGTACGTTCGTCACCTTCGATGCGGCGGGAAATGCCGCCGGCACGCGGGTTGTTGGGCATCAGCACCAGATAACGGCCAGCCAGAGACACCTGAGTGGTGAGGGCGGCGCCTTTGTTGCCACGTTCTTCTTTGTCGACCTGGATAATAACTTCCTGGCCTTCTTTCAGAACGTCTTTGATGTTGATGCGACCCGGACCCGGATCTTTAACAAAGTATTCGCGGTTGATTTCTTTCAGCGGCAGGAAGCCGTGACGATCCGCGCCAAAATCGACAAACGCCGCTTCCAGGCTGGGTTCGATACGGGTGATCTTGCCTTTGTAGATGTTGGATTTCTTTTGTTCGCGGGAACCCGATTCAATATCCAGGTCGTAAAGTTTCTGGCCATCGACCAGAGCTACACGCAACTCTTCAGGCTGAGTGGCGTTAATAAGCATTCTTTTCATGCTGTACGTTGTTCTCAAAAGGGGCAACGTACCGGCTGGCAATGCCGGAATTCCGGCCACTAGCAAAATATTTATGGGTGCTTTGCAGCAGTTGCCGGCGCTCTCTGGCGCCCGGCCTGTCTCGCAGTGGTGCCTCTGGTTTGTCGGGCACCGACACTGTCCATAATTTGTTAATGCGAGATTGCCCGCAGGTCGCTGCGTGGTTGATCTCACAAGTGCTTCCGGCAATTGGCCGGAATACACCGTATTTATTCATCAGGAAGAGTTTTAACGGTTCATCTTCTTCCTTATACTCTGCCGCCTCAGCGGCCTGACCCTGCCTTGCGGCGCGTTGTCGCACGGGCGGCGGGTGTCTCTTGCAGGCGCCAGCCCGGGGTCGGGGGCGAATATAGCAACATTGTTTATGCCCCGCAAATGCCGTACCACAAATAAATCCGCTATCGGGCTATCCGCTTCTATGTCTAATCACGAAATCGATACGGGTAAGGTGTCGTTGTTAACCGTTACCGAGGCCAATGCCGGGCAGCGGGTGGACAACTTCCTGCTGTCGGTACTCAAAGGGGTACCCAAGACACTGGTGTACCGCATTATCCGCAAGGGTGAAGTACGCGTTAATAAAGGACGGGTTAAAGCGGATTCGCGTCTGTGTGACGGGGATGTGGTGCGCGTGCCGCCACTGCGCTTGCCGGAAAAAGATGAAGAGCCGCCGGTATCGGCAGCGCTGTCGAACCGACTTGATGACGCCATTATCTATGAAGATGCCGGTCTGATTGCGGTGAATAAGCCTCATGGCCTGGCGGTGCATGGCGGCAGTGGTGTCAGTCTGGGGTTAATTGAAGCTCTGCGACAGATGCGTCCGGGGCACAGTTTTCTGGAGTTGGTGCATCGCCTCGACCGCGATACCTCCGGCCTTATTCTGGTGGCCAAGAAGCGCTCGGTACTGACCGCTCTGCAAAAAATGCTGGCCAATAAAGCGGGCATCAGCAAACGCTATCTGGCGCTGCTGCACGGTGCCTGGCCGGTATCGGTGACGGATGTGAAAGAACCCTTGCTGCGGGTCGAGCGCCAATCCGGTGAGCGGATGGTGATTGTCAGTGAAGAGGGCAAGGCGTCGCACACGCGCATGAAATTATTGGCCACCGGACCTGAGCATTCGTTAATTCAGGCGGAGCCCGTTACCGGCCGTACGCACCAGATTCGTGTGCACTGTCAGTATCAGGGGCACCCGATTGTCGCGGATGAAAAGTATTGCGATAAGTTGCAGCAGGATATTGACCGGCGGGCTGGTTACCGGCGCCTGTGTCTGCATGCTTATCAGCTGAGCTTTCGCCATCCGGCCACCGGCGAAGTACTGAACCTTACCGCACGGCCGGACAGTGAATTTATAGCCATGCTGGCTAAGGCAGGTTGCAGTGTTGAATTATAAGCTGGTGATTTTTGACTGGGACGGCACGCTGGTCGATTCCACCGGACGTATTGTCGACAGCATGCAGCGGGCCGCGCGGGAAGTGCAGCTGCCGGTTATTCCGGACGCTGCGGTGCAGAATATTATTGGCCTGGGCTTACCGGAGGCGCTGGAAACCCTGTGGCCCGGTATTGCTGGTGAGCAAATGGCCGTTATGACCAAAGCCTATGCCCGTTTCTTTGTTACCGACAGTCAGGTGGGTATGGGGTTTTTCCCGGGTGCTGTCGACTTCCTTGAAGGGCTGTTAAGGCAGGAGCGCCTGCTGGCGGTAGCGACCGGCAAAAGCCGGAAAGGGCTGGACCGGATGCTGCGCGATCTGCAGGTGGGGCATTTATTTGCCACCACCCGCTGCGCCGACGAAACCCGCTCCAAACCGCATCCGCTGATGCTGGAGCAGATTCTGGCTGAACTCAGTGTTGCGCCGCATGAGGCTTTGATGATTGGCGACACCACTTATGATCTGGATATGGCCAATGCCGCCGGCGTCGCTTCGGTTGCCATGGGGCATGGTGCGCATAACGAGGCGCAATTGCTGGCTTGCCGGCCGCTGGCGGTCTGTCATAGCATGCGCGAACTGAATGAATGGGTGCAGCAGAATGGATAACGAACAAGGGGACAATATGAATCGCCCGCACGATCAGAGCAAAGAATGGAAGCTGATCGAAAAAGTGGTTATGGAAATGCAGGGCGAACAAAAGCGTTCGCGCCGCTGGGGCATCTTCTTTAAATTGCTGACCTTTACCTATCTGATCGGCATCCTCATGCTGTTGCGGGTTCCCGGTGATGGTGTGCAGGTTAAGCCGGCGGGTGGTTACGCGGCAGTGGTTGAAGTGAATGGCGTGATCGCTGCCGATCAGGACGCCAGCGCCGACTTGCTTATTACCGCCATTCGGGATGCTTTTGCTGATGCTGATGCACTGGGTTTGATTCTGCGCATCAACAGTCCGGGTGGTAGTCCGGTGCAGTCTGGCTATGTATTTGATGAAATCCGCCGCTTAAAAGAAACCCGCGAAGGCTTCCCGGTGTATGCGGTCATTACCGACCTGGGTGCCTCCGGCGCCTATTATATTGCCGCCGCGGCGGATGAGATTTATGCCGACAAAGCCAGTCTGGTCGGCTCGATTGGTGTGGTGGGTTCAGGCTTTGGTTTTACCGGAGTTATGGAGAAGCTGGGCGTAGAGCGCCGTCAGTACACGGCGGGTGAGAACAAAGCCTTTCTGGACCCGTTTCAGCCGGAAAACCCCAAGCATAAAGCGTTTTGGGAAGAGGTTTTGAAGGTTACCCATCGTCAGTTTATTGAGCAGGTTAAGCTGGGGCGGGGCGACCGCCTGGCGGATCATCCTGAGCTGTTCAGCGGGTTGGTGTGGTCGGGCGAACAAGCGCTGGAGCTGGGCCTGATTGATGGCCTGGGTTCCAGCAGTCAGGTAGCCCGCGAGCAGCTGGG
This sequence comes from Venatoribacter cucullus, assembly GCF_016132445.1. Lineage (NCBI taxonomy): Bacteria > Pseudomonadati > Pseudomonadota > Gammaproteobacteria > Oceanospirillales > Oceanospirillaceae > Venatoribacter > Venatoribacter cucullus. The sequence continues at coordinate 1,407,155 of NZ_CP046056.1, forward strand.
AACGGAAGAGCTGGTGAACTTCACCTATCAGCCATCCCCTTGGGATGAGCTGGTACGTAAGCTGGGTGCCAGCGTCGGGCAGGGGCTGGCAGCATCGCTGTTGCAGCAATCGCTGACGCTGCGTTAAATAATTTTGACACGGGGGCACTGCGTACCTATTATGTCGCGCACTATGGCAGAGGCTCAGCTACCTAAGCGTGTTGATGCGGTTAAATTAGTTGATAACAATCAACAACTTAACGCGGATATCGACAGCAAAAACTTAACCCGGTTGCTTGATGCAGTGGTTCACTGCAACGAACCTGTTCATTGCGAGATTCAGTTCGAGCGCGATCAGGATAAAAACCGACTGTTAACCGGTAGCTGCAATACCAATGTGGTCATGATCTGTCAGCGTTGTCTGGGCGAAGTTTCCTTACCCGTGACAAGCCGCTTTCAGCTCGGACTCGTATTCGATGACGATCAGGCCCGGCAGTTGCCGAAACGCCTGGAGCCGGTCGAACTTGATGAAAATGGTCAGCTGGACCTGTGGGTGGTGATGGAAGACGAGGTGCTGTTGGCACTGCCGGCCTTTCCGATGCATACCAACGGTGAATGCCAGCTGGAACAGACAGAGCCTGAGCCTGATTACACAGATTCAGACGAAAAGCGGCCCAATCCGTTTGACGTTTTAGCTAAGCTCAAACAGAAATAGCGACTAGTTAGGAGCCTTGAAATGGCAGTTCAACAAAACAAAGTTTCCCGTTCCAAGCGTGATATGCGTCGTTCGCACGATGCGCTGGATACTTCGGCAATCGCCCTGGCTACCGATCCGACCAGTGGTGAAACTCACCGTCGTCACCATGTGACTGCGGATGGTTTCTACCGTGGTAAGAAGGTCGTGGAAACCAGCAACGACTGATATGTTTACCCTTGCGGTAGATGTAATGGGCGGGGACTTAGGTCCCCGCGTTGCGTTACGGGCCTGTCGGAATTTATTGCGTCAGCGTTCGGATATTCGTTTGATTGTCGCTGTGACTGCGGTTGTTGCTGCAGAAGCAGGGCGCCTTCTGGGTCGCTCGGCCCGGGTTCAGTTATTGATCTGCAGCGATCAGGTCGACATGAATGATAAACCTTCGCGGGTTCTGCGCGGCGGTTTGAACTCCACCATGGCGGCAGCCATTAACGAAGTTCGTGAGCAACGTGCTCAGGCCGTGCTGTCGGTTGGCAATACCGGTGCGCTGATGGCGTTATCGCGACACCTGCTGGGCACCTTGCCCGGCATTGACCGGCCAGCCCTGGCCACTCTGCTGCCCACTCGCGGCAAGCCTTTATTAATGCTCGACCTGGGCGCCAATCTCAGTGTGTCCTCCGGACAACTGGTGCAGTTTGCGGCCCTGGGCTGGAGCTGGAGTCGCCTGCAGCGCGGCGGCAACCCGTCGGTGGGCTTGCTGAATGTTGGCCGTGAAGCCACCAAGGGCACTGATTGCGTGAGAAATGCCGACCAGCAGCTGCGAGCCTTGCTGGGTGATGATTATCATGGTTTTTGTGAAGGCGATGATCTTTACCGGGGCGAGCTGGATGTGCTGGTTACGGATGGTTTTGCCGGCAATATCGTCCTGAAAGCCAGTGAAGGCTTATCCGAATGGTTGCTGGAGTTGCTGCAGCAGGAATTCCGTCATCACTGGCTGCGGCGCTGGCTGGCGCCTTTGTGGCTATTGGCTATCCGGCGCATTGAGCAGCGCATCTCACCGGCCCGCCATGGTGGGGCGTTACTGCTGGGTGTGAATGGTGTGGTGATCAAAACCCACGGCAAGTCCGATGCGCGGGCATTCCGCCATGCTCTGCGTTATGTGCTGCAGCAGCTGGAGCAGCACAATGCTGCGGCATTAAGTGACTCCCTGCAGATGCTGCAATCGCGCCTGAATAGCGTCAATGAGTGAATCTGATTCAATAATCTTGTGCATTGTTGCCCATTTATTGTAACAATCTGACCCCATACTATGTGTCCTGTTTCCGGCACTGGTACAGCAACGGATAACAATGAATTTGACTACAGGATTCCTGAATGACGGATGTAATTGCTTTCTTCCCCGGCCAGGGTGCTCAGCAAGTGGGCATGTTGGCGGATATCGCTGCGGAATTCCCCCTGATTACCGAAACCTTTGCCGAAGCCAGTGATGCCATAGGTTTCGATCTCTGGGCCATGGTACAGAACGGCCCCGCGGATACCCTGAATCTTACCTTTAATACCCAGCCCGCGTTGCTGACCGCCAGTGTGGCGTTGTGGCGTACGGTTACAGCCCATTGCCCGGCACTGAATGTGGTCGCTGCCGCCGGTCACTCATTGGGTGAATATTCAGCGCTGGTTGCCGCTAATGCAGTCGATTTTGCCGATGCCGTACGGCTGGTGAAAAAACGTGGCGAGCTGATGGAAGCCGCCGTGCCGGCCGGGCAGGGTGGTATGGCCGCTGTGCTGGGTCTGGAAGAAGAGCAGATTCGCGCCGTTTGCGCCGAAGCGTCACAGGTGGCTGTGGTTGAACCAGCCAACTTTAACGCTCCGGGGCAGATCGTCATCGCCGGTGCCATGGCGGGTGTGGAAAAGGCTATTGAACTGGCTAAAGCAGCCGGTGCCAAGCGCGCTCTGCCGCTGGCCGTGAGTGGGCCGTTTCACTCCAGCCTGATGCAGGCCGCCGCGGAAGAGTTTGGTAAGGCGCTGGCCGCTGTTGCTTTCCGGGCGCCGGAGTTTGCGGTTTATCACAACGCCACCAACGCACCAGCCACGCTGGAAGAATTACCGCAGCGCTTGCTGGAACAGCTGTACAGCCCGGTTAACTGGACCGGTGCCGTACAGGCTACCCGTGCTGCCGCCGATCTGGCCGTTGAGTTTGGCCCCGGCAAGGTGCTGAATGGTCTGAATAAACGTATCGACAAGTCCCTGGAAACCCTGAATAGCGGTGATCTGGCGGCATTGCAGGCCTGCATGGCCCGCTTACAAGGAAACTGATATGAGCGAACAAAAACTGGCTCTGGTGACGGGTGCTTCCCGCGGCATCGGTCGTGCCATTGCCGAACGTCTGGTGCAGGAAGGCTTTCGTGTAGTAGGCACGGCCACCAGCGACAGCGGTGCTGCAGCCGTTCGTATGGCACTGCAGGCGCTGGGTGCTGAGCACGATGCACTGGTGCTGAATATCGCCGATCCGGTGCAAACCGAAGCCGCTCTGAAAGATTTTCTGACCCGCTTTGGTACCCCTTATGTGGTGGTTAACAATGCCGGGATCACCCGCGACAATCTGTTCCTGCGCATGAATGACGCTGAATGGGATGACGTAATCAATACCAACTTAAGTGGGGTTTTCCGCGTCTGCAAGGCAATGGTAAAACCCATGCTGAAGCAGAAGGATGGCGCCATTATTAACATCAGCTCCATCATTGGCACCACAGGTAATGCCGGTCAGGCCAACTATGCAGCAGCCAAGGCAGGCCTTGAGGGCTTTACCCGCTCACTGGCACAGGAAATCGCCAGCCGTAACATTACGGTCAATTGTGTAGCGCCAGGATTTATTCAGACAGATATGACGGATATCTTGCCTGAAACGCAAAAAGAAGCGATCCTAGCGACCATTCCGGGCAAGCGCTTTGGCCAGCCAGAAGAAATTGCAGGTGCGGTTGCCTTTTTAGCCGGCAACAACGCCAGATACATAACAGGCCAGACCATTCATGTGAATGGCGGCATGAATATGGGCTGAGGTCTTCCGAGGCCACAGGAAACTCTGAAACGGTAGGAAAAAACCATGAGCAATATCGAAGAACGCGTAAAAAAAATCGTCTGTGAACAACTGGGCGTAAAAGAAGAAGACGTTAAAGCTTCATCTTCTTTCGTAGACGATCTGGGCGCTGATTCCCTGGATACTGTAGAGCTGGTAATGGCTCTGGAAGAAGAATTCGAAACCGAAATTCCGGACGAAGCGGCAGAAAAACTGACCACCGTTCAGGAAGCTATCGATTACATCATCGCAAATCTCTGATTGGCGTGATGTACAGAAGGCCGCCTCTGTCACCGGATGCGGCTTTTTTTATGCCTGTAATTTTTACTGACAGAAGCGGACAGTTATGACAAAGCGACGGGTCGTAGTTACCGGAATGGGGACAGTTAACCCACTGGGGTTGAACCTGGCAGATACCTGGCAGGCCTTATTGCAGGGGCGCAGCGGTATCGGGCCGATCAGCAGTTTTGATGCCAGCGCCTACAGCACCCGCATTGGTGGTGCGGTTAAGAATTTTGATGTCACCAGCGTAATGAGTGAAAAGGACGCCCGCAAAATCGACCTTTTTATGCAGTACGCCATGGTTGCCGCAGAGCAGGCCGTTGCCGATGCCGCATTGCCGGAACAGCTGGATAAAGACCGTGTCGGCGTGGCCATCGGCTCCGGTATCGGTGGCATTGGCACCATTGAAGCCAACCACCAGCAGCTGCTGAACAGCGGTCCGCGGCGGGTATCACCCTTTCTGGTGCCCGGTTCCGTGATCAATATGGCATCCGGCAACATTGCCATCCGCTATGGTTTTCGCGGTCCCAACTTTGCCATTACCACCGCCTGTACCACTGGCACCCATAATATCGGCTATGCCGCACGCACCATCGCCTATGGCGATGCCGATGTCATGCTAGCCGGCGGTGCGGAAATGGCCGGCACGCCGCTGGGCATGGCGGGTTTTACCGCTGCCCGCGCCATGAGTACCCGTAATGACGAACCCGAAAAAGCCAGCCGCCCGTGGGATAAAGACCGGGATGGTTTTGTGCTGGGCGATGGTGCCGCGGTGCTGGTGCTGGAAGCACTGGAGCACGCCCAGGCACGTGGGGCGACCATTTATGCCGAATTGTCCGGGCTCGGCCTCAGTGATGATGCTCACCACATTACCAGTCCGCCGGAAGACGGCGCCGGTGCCCGTCTGGCCATGGCGGCCGCACTGAACGATGCCGGCCTGCAGCCGCAGGATATCGACTATATCAACGCTCACGGCACATCAACACTGGCGGGTGATATTGCCGAAACCAACGCCATTAAAGACCTGTTTGGCGAGCATGCTTACCGGCTGGCGGTCTCCTCGACCAAATCCATGACCGGGCATCTGCTCGGTGCCGCTGGCGCATTGGAAGCGCTGATTACGGTGCTGGCCATCCGCGATGGCGTGGCGCCGCCGACCATCAATCTGGATAACCCGGATGACGGCTGCGATCTGGATTATGTGCCGCATCAGGCGCGCAAAATGCCAATCCGGGCGGCCATTTCCAACTCCTTTGGCTTTGGTGGCACCAACGGCAGCCTGTTGTTCCGCCAGTATCATGACTGATCTGATCTGGGTTGAGGGCAGCTGGCAAGCGGCCAGCTGGGCTTGTGATGATCGCGCCCTGCATTATGGCGATGGCCTGTTTGAGACCATTCGCCTCAATGCACAGGGGGAGGCGCCCTTGTGGGCTTTTCACCGCCAGCGCCTGCAACAGGGCCTGACGGCGCTGCACTTTCCCGCCGGCAGTCTGGATACCATTGAACAGGCCTGGCAGGCGCTGCCGCTGGCAGCACGCCAGCCGGGTGCAGGAAAGTTACTGGTCAGTCGTGGTTCTGGCCCTCGAGGATACGCTATGCCGTCGGCGCCGGAGTTGCGGCTGTTATGGCAGTCGTTCACGCCACCGTCGTGGGCGTATCAGCGCTTTCCGCAGGGATTTGTCGCTGACCTTGGCCAGGTTGCGCTCAGCCGGCAGCCCTTGCTGGCGGGTTTTAAACACCTGAACCGGCTGGAGCAGGTACTGGCGCGTCAGTCTATGCCAGACCATTGCCAGGAGTTGGTGTTGTGCGATACCTCGGGGCAGGTCGTCGAGGGTTGTATGAGCAATCTGGTGGTGTGCTGGCAAGGCCACTGGCTGACGCCGCCGCTGACGCAAGCCGGAGTGAACGGCGTGGTACGGCGCTGGTTACTGCAGGAGCAGCTGGTTTCTGTGGCCGACATCACACCAGAAATGCTACTGACGGCGGAATCTGTGTTTTTCTGCAACACGCTCAACGGTATCATTGCCGTTCATCGTCTGGCGGACCGGGTTTTTCATCATAAAGACGGTCAGCACCATATTGATTATTTGCAGCAACGCCTGGAGGCACTATTTTGCTGAAACGGATTCTGACCGGCATGTCGCTGTTGCTGGTTCTGCTGTGTGGTTTGCTGCTGGCCAACTGGCTGGCGCCACTCAACAATACCGACACCGTTCGCGTTGATATCCGGCCCGGACAAACCCTGAGTGCCTTGTCACGGCAATGGCAAGCGGATGGCTGGTTGCCTTCGGCGCTGGTGTTGCGTATTCAGGCCCGCTTGCTGGGTTATGAGCGTTCATTGCGTACCGGCGAATACGACATTCCGCCCGGTTTAAATGGCACCGAACTGTTGGCGTTACTCGCCACTGCCACGCCGGTGTCGTACCGCATTGCCCTGATTGAAGGTCAGCCGTTGCGCGAAGCATTGCGCTTGCTGGCGGCAGAGACGCGCCTGCAACAAGATGTTGAACCTTTCAATGAAGAGCAGGTCGCCCGCTTGCTCGGCATTAACGGCAGTGCTGAAGGCTGGATTTACCCCGACACCTATGTATTCCAGCGCGGTGAAAAAGTATCGGTGTTGCTGCAGCAGGGCTATCAGCGGATGCAGCAGCAGTTGCAGCAGGCCTGGGAACAGCGCCAACCGGGGCTGCCCTATAAAACGCCCTATGATGCTTTAATCATGGCCTCGCTGGTGGAGAAGGAAACCGGCGTGGAGTATGAACGGGCGCAGATTGCCGGCGTGTTTGTACGCCGCTTGCAGAAAAAAATGCGCCTCGAGACTGACCCAACAGTGATTTACGGCTTAGGAGAAGCCTTCAGCGGCAATCTGCGCCGCAGCCATCTGCGCGATGCCGCCAATGTCTGGAATACCTACCGTCATCGCGGCTTGCCGCCCACACCCATTGCCCTGGCTGGTCGCAAAGCGCTGGAAGCGGCTCTGCATCCTGCAGAGGGCACAGAATTGTTTTTTGTCGCCCGTGGCGATGGTACCCATGTATTTTCCGATACGCTGGAGGCGCATAATCGCGCCGTCCGCGAATACCAGATCCGCAACCGCCGGACGGATTACCGTTCAGCACCGCCGCCGGCCAGCCCGGCATCCGCAGAGGAATAAGACTGCATGATACAGCCCGGACGTTTTATCACCTTTGAAGGCGGTGAGGGAGTCGGCAAAAGCACCAATATTCAGTTCTGTGCTGAGTGGCTGCGCAGCCACGGCGTTGAAGTACTTGTTACCCGTGAACCCGGTGGAACACCGGTGGCAGAAACCATCCGCAATCAACTATTGAAAGCCCATCACAGCGAACCGGTAGACCCCATGGCGGAGTTGCTGCTGGTGTTTGCTGCCCGCGCCCAGCACATCAACACCTTAATCAAGCCGGCCCTGATCGCCGGCAAGTGGGTGGTCTGTGATCGTTTCACCGACTCCACGGTGGCCTATCAGGGCTTTGGCCGCGGCCTGCCACAGGCCTGGATTGAAGAGCTTAAATTACTGGTGCAGCGTGGCCTGGAGCCGGATTGCACCTTTCTGCTGGATGCGCCGCTGGGTATCGGCATGGCCCGCGCCAGAGGCCGGGCCATCAGCAATGGTGACGTGATTGACCGGTTTGAGCAGGAACAGCAGGAATTCTTTGAGCGGGTGCAGCAGGGCTTTCACTGGCTGGCGCAACATAACCGGCGGATGCGGCGGATCGACGCCAGCCAGCCGCTGGACAATGTGCAGGCACAGATCGCCGCCGTGCTGCAGGAGTTAACCGGTTTATGAGTCTGCTTCCCTGGCAGGAGCCGGTGTGGCAGGAACTGTTGCAACGTCAGCGTGGCAACGGCCTGCCGCACGCAATGTTACTGACCGGCAATAAAGGCATTGGCAAACACGGGCTGGCGTTGCATACGGCCCAATGGTTGCTGTGTCAGAACCGCAGCGGGCAAGCCTGCGGCGAATGCCACAGCTGCAAACTCTGGGCGGCCGGATCGCATCCGGATTTTCTGCTCTGTGTGCCGGAAGAAGGCAGCCGCCAGATCCGTATTGATGCCATCCGCAAAGTGAATGAGTTTCTCGCCCAGACACCGCAAATCAGCCAGAGCCAGGTGGTTATTCTCAGCCCGGTCGAGGTAATGAACGCCAACGCTGCCAACGCCTTGCTGAAAACGCTGGAAGAACCCGCCGGTGAAAGTTATCTGCTGCTGGAGACTGAGCGCTTTGGTTCGGTGTTGCCGACCATCCGCAGCCGTTGTCAGCGTTTAACCTTAGCCACGCCGTCCGCTGCGCAGGCGTTAAGCTGGCTGCAGCAGCAGGGCATTGACAGCGAGCAGGCCAGTCTGGCTTTACGGCTGAACATGGGGGCGCCGCTGGCGGCACTGGCCTGGCTACAGCAGGAGCGTGGTCGTCAGCAGCAGCAATGGCAGCAGCAGCTGGGGCAGTGGAGTCGGGGAGAGCTGGCCTTACAGCCTCTGGCTGAAAGCTGGAGTAAAATCGAGATGTCTGATGTAACCTCTTGGTTTTACTTGGTTTTATCGGATTGTCTAAAGGCCCGCATGGGGGTGCCGGCAGCCCAACAGACGCTGGCGGGCGACGTGCAGGCGCTGTGTGACTGCGCTACCCTGGACCCGGCAAAGCTGCTAACCTTGCAGGCCAAAGTACAGGCTGTGCTGGGTCAGTTACTGTCTGGCCTGGGCAATTACAATAAACAATTACTGTGCGAATCCTTGCTGCTGCACTGGCAGGCCCTGATACAAAACGGCCAATCGCCCAGCGGTACTATCTGAGTTGTGGGAGACTTTATGAGCATGAATCCGGCTGCTGCCGCCCGCAGTGGTATTCTGTCGCTGACCATCAAAGACAAATCCGTGCTGTACGCGGCGTACATGCCTTTTATTAAAGAAGGTGGTTTGTTTATTCCTACCAGTAAGCAATATCAGATGGGCGATGAAGTTTTTATGTTGCTGAAACTGATGGATGAGCCGGAAAAAGTACCGGTGGCAGGGCGGGTTATCTGGATTACCCCGAAGGGCGCGCAGGGCAACAAAGTGGCGGGCATCGGCGTGCAGTTTACCGGTGATGAAAGCATGGCCCGCGACAAAATCGAAACCCTGCTGGCCGGCGCCCTGAAGTCTGACCGTGTGACCCATACGCTGTAAATCCGGCGTACTGCCATTCAATGGATAGCAAAACGGGAGACACTGCCTCCCGTTTTTTATGCCCGCTCAGCCATTCTTAAAGCGCTTCCAACAGGCATTCCAGTGCGTCCGCAGCGTCGTCGAGTACCTCGCGGGTGGTATGGAAGTGCGGCGACAGACGAATACCGCCGCCACGCTGGGTGCAGATGACGCCGGCTTCCATCAGCAATTTGTGCAACTGCGCGTTGTCTTTGCCCATAAAATTCACCGTCAGAATGCCGGACGGACGCTGATCCAGCAGCGGATTCAGACACACCGCGCCCATATCCTGCAGTAATTCCCGCAGATACAGCACATTGGTGACGGCCTGAGTCGCCACCCGTTCCATGCCCACCTCCAGCAATAATCCGGTGCTGGCATTCAGCGCCGCGGCCGCCAGCATATTGGGGCTACCACATTCGTAACGGCGCGCGTCCGGTGCCAGCGACCAGTCGCGGCGGTCGTAGTTGCCCACATCCGCCACCATGTGCCAGCCGAATTCCACCGGTTGCAGCTGTTCCATCATGTCTGGCCGTACATAAAAGAAGCCCAATCCTTCGGGCCCCAACAACCATTTATGACCATCGGCCATGGCAAAATCGGCCTGAATGGCGCGCACCGAGAAGGGCAGTACGCCCACCGCCTGAATGGCATCCACGCAGAACAGCACACCATTGGCACGGCAGGCCGCGCCGATACGCAGTAAATCCAGGGTCAGGCCGCTGGCGTACTGAACCGCCGAAACAGAGACCAGGCGCGGCTTTTGCGCAATGGCAGACAGCAAGGCCGCTTCCGGGTCATGCCAGGGCAGCGGTACTTCCACCACCTGCACACCCTTACTGCGCAGGGATTCCCACACAATGCGGTTGGACGGAAATTCCTGATCGCTGATCACCACCACATCGCCGGCTTGCCAGCTGAGGCCCGCGGCGACAAAGGACAGCGCTTCTGAGGTGTTTTTTACCAGCGCCACGCTGCCTTGCTCGGCATCCAGCAGGGTTTCCAGATTGCGCCGCAGGCTGTTTTCCGTGGTCAGCCAGTGCGGATAACGGCTGGCGCCCAGGGCGGTATTCTCGGCGGCAAAATCGGCTACCGCGATCCGTGCCCGCTCCGGCCAGGGGGCCACCGCGGCGTGGTTCAGGTACAGGCATTCATCGTTCACAGGGAACTCTGTGGTGTAGTCGGAAAGGCTTGGCGAGGTCATATCGTTCCTGTTGAGGGCGCAGCGAAGCTGCTACCATACCCAACTTTCATTATCAGGATAAGCAGAGAGCTGTATGTCACCATCCCCTGCGTTTCGCCATGTCGGCAGCACCCGCGTTGAATCACTGAATATTGAAATTCAGCATTACGAACACCTGGCCACCGGAGCCGTGCATTACCACCTGGCCACCGACCACGATGAGAACGTCTTTCTGGTCGCACTGCGGACCATGCCGCACGATTCCACCGGCGTGGCACACATTCTGGAACACACCGCCCTGTGCGGCAGTGAAAAATACCCGGTGCGTGACCCGTTTTTTATGATGACGCGCCGCTCGCTGAATACCTTTATGAACGCCATGACCAGCAGCGACTGGACGGCCTATCCCTTTGCCTCGCAGAACGACAAAGACTTTAACAACCTGCTCGATGTGTACCTGGATGCCGTGTTCTTTTCCCGTCTGCACGAGCTGGACTTTGCCCAGGAAGGCCATCGCGTTGAATTCAGTGAGCCGGGCAATCCCGAATCGCCGCTGGAATACAAAGGCGTGGTGTTCAATGAAATGAAAGGCGCCATGTCGTCGGCGGTCAGCCAGCTGTGGCAGGGCATCAGCAGCTATCTGTTTCCGACCACCACTTACCACTACAACAGCGGCGGTGAACCGGCGGCCATTACCGATTTAACCTACGAGCAGCTGCTGGATTTCTACCGCAGTCATTATCACCCCTCCAACGCCATCTTTATGACCTTCGGTAACCTGGATGTGACGGAGCTGCATCAGAAACTGGAAGCCCAGGCGCTGAGTCGCTTTGAGCGGCAGCACAAGCAATGGCGGGTGCCGGCGGAAAAACGCTATCCGGCGCCGGTGGCGGTGGAGCAGCGTTACGCCCTCGACAGTGACGATATGAACGCCGCCACCCATCATGTGGTGGGCTGGTTGCTGGGCAACTCCACCGATCTGGCCGATCAGCTGGAAGCGCATCTGGTCAGCCAGGTATTGCTCGATAACAGTGCCTCGCCGCTGCGCCGGGCGCTGGAAGAAACCGAACTGGGTGGTGCGCCGTCACCACTGTGTGGGCTGGAGGATTCCAACCGCGAAATGAGCTTTATGTGTGGCATTGAAGGCAGCGAGCCGGAGCATGCCGAAGCGGTCGAACAACTGATTCTCGCCACGCTGCAGCAGGTGGCCGACGAAGGCGTGCCGCAGGACATGATTGATGCCGCCCTGCATCAGCTGGAATTACACCAGCGTGAAATCGGTGGTGACCATTATCCCTACGGTCTGCAGCTGATGTTCAATGCCTTGCCGGCGGCAACCCATTACGGGGATCCGGCGGCGCTGCTGAATCTGGACCCGGCGCTGGAACAATTGCGCGCCAAAGCCAGCCAGCCGGGCTTTATGCAGGAAGCCGTGCAGCGACTGCTGCTGAATAACCGTCACCGCGTGCGCTTCACCCTGCGCCCCGATGCGGAGCTGTCAGAGGAAAGCAAACGGCTGGAGCAGGAGCAACTGGAAGCCATCCGCAGCTGCCTGACCGACGCCGATAAACAAGCCATTCTGGAACGTACTCAGGCACTGGAAGCGCGTCAGGCGCAGGAAGACGATGCCGGCATTCTGCCGCAGGTAACGCTGGCCGATGTGCGTCCGCAGGTCAGCTATATCGCCCCGGCCGCGCAACACCATCAGGGCCTGCCAGCCACCGAATATGTGGTTGGCACCAATGGCCTGCTGTATCAGCAGCTGCTTGCCGATCTGCCGGCGCTGAACCGCGAGCAGCTGACCTGGCTGCCGTTTTTTACCCAGGCCTGGACCGAAGTGGGTGCCGGTGGCAACGATTACCTGTTCCAGCAGCAGAAACAAACCGCCACCGTGGGCAGTCTGACTTCATACGCCAGCATCAAAGGCGCGGTGGATAACTGCAACGCATTGCAGGGTTATCTGGTGATGACCGGCAAGGCCTTAACGGCAAAAGCGGATGACTTCAGCACCCTGATGCAGGAAACCTGGAGCAGCGCCGATTTCAGTGAATCCGACCGGCTGGTGGATTTGTTAACCCAGGCGCGTTCCCGCCGCGAGCAGGGCATTACCGGTAATGGTCATGGTCTGGCCATGTCGCTGGCGGCGGCACCGCTGAATGCGGCGGCTGATATCGCTGACGAACTGGGCGGCATGCCGCAAATTAAGCGCCTGAAAGAACGGGTGCTGCTGGCGCAACAACAGGGCGGGGCGTTTTTAACGACGGCGCTGCAGGACCTGGCGGCGCAATTCAGTCTGCCACAGGAAGTTTTGCTGGTGCATGATGAGCAGGGCGCTCATGCTCACCGGCAGTCTGTGCAGCAATGCTGGCCGGCGGCGGGGGTTGCCCCGGCGCAGCCGGTCAGCTGGCAAAGCGGGCAGAATCCCAACTGGTGGATGGTGGACAGTCAGGTGAATTTCTGCGCCTGGGCGCTGCCGACCGTCACTATGGAGCACGCAGATGCGCCGGTACTGGCGGTGCTGGCCGGCGTCTTGCGCAATGCCTTCCTGCACACCGCTATCCGTGAAAAAGGAGGTGCCTATGGCGCCGGCGCCACCCAGGATTCAGCACTGGGCTGCTTTAAGTTCTATTCCTACCGCGATCCGCGGGTGGAAGGCACCTTTGCTGACTTTGCCGCTTCCATTGACTGGGTACTGCAGCGTCCGGCCGGCGAGGATCTGGTGGAACAATCCGTACTGGGCCTGATCGGCAGCATGGACCGTCCGGGTTCACCGGCCGGTGAAGCCAAGCAGTTCTTCCATCTGGATCGCAGCGGCCGCAGCCGCTTGCTGCGCCAGCAGTTCCGCGAAGGCTTGCTGCGCACCCGTTGGGCGGATGTGCAGCGGGTAGCGGCACAGTACCTGCGTGAGCAAACCGGTCAGCGTGCGGTATTGGCGCCGCGGGGCAGCGAAGCGCTGGCGGAAAAACTGGGATTTGTTGCGAACGATTATTGATTAACACCAAACAGGCCGGCATAATGCCGGCCTGCTTTCTGATACCGACAGGGAATCACTGTGACCATCAAGCATTTTGCTGTGGCCGGGCTGCTGTTCAGCCTTGGCGTACAGGCTGATCCACTCAATTCTGCCCAGCAACAGATCACCAACACCGACCAGAGCGGCCGGCAGTCCCAGCAAAAAGTCGAGCAACTGGACGATCAGGCCCAGCAACTGCTGAACGAATACCGGCAGCTGCGCGCGGAAGCGGATCAGCTGGCGCTGTACAACCGCCAGATGACATCCATCGTCAACAGCCAGGAAGAAGAGCTGGTATCGCTGGCCAAACAAATTCTCGAAATTGAACGCACCGAGCGGGGCATTCTGCCGCTGATGAGCCGTATGCTCGATTCCCTCGAGCAGTTTGTCGGGCTGGACACGCCGTTCCTGGCCCAGGAGCGCAGCGCCCGCCTGGCCTTGTTGCAGGACTTGCTGCTGCGTGCCGACGTGACAGTGTCGGAGAAATTCCGCCGCGTGCTCGAGGCCTACCAGATCGAAGTGGATTATGGCCGCAATATCGAAGCCTACCGCGCTCAGCTGGACGGCATCTCATACGATTTTCTGCGCATCGGCCGGCTGGCTCTGTACCGTATGAGCAACGACGGCACCCAGGCCTGGGTCTGGCACCCGCAACAACAATGGCTGGCGCTGGACAGCGGCTATCTGCGTGATCTGCGCAAAGCCCTGAAGGTTGCCCAGCAAACTGCCGCACCGGAAATGCTGGTGGTGCCGCTGCCGACGCCGGCGTCACTGCGCGGGGAGGCTTCCTGATGAACCTGTTTAAACACGCCCGCACCTTATTACTGAGCGTTGCGCTGGCCAGCCCGCTGGCACTGGCAGAAGACAATGCTCCGGCCGCCAAACCCGATCCGCTGGCCAATCTGCTGCAACAAATTGGCAGCTATCAGCGTGCTGAAAACAGCCAGAATAAAGCCCGTGAAGCGGCGTTCCTGGCCGATGTTGCCGAGCAGAATCGCCTGCTGAGTGAAGCTCGCGCGGCACTGAAACGCGAACAGCAACTGGCCGACAGCCTGAAAAAACGCTTCGACAACAACGAACAGGCCCTGACTGAGCGCGAAGAAGAGCTGCGCCTGCGGGTGGGCAACCTCGGTGAAATGTTTGGCGTGGTACGTCAGGTTGCCGGCGATCTGAACACCGTGCTGGCCGATAGCCTCACCCGCGTGGAGCTGCCGCAGCGCAAAGCGGATCTGGATAAATTGGCCGGCGCCAAAGAGCTGCCGACCATCGCCGAACTGGAAGACCTGTGGTTTACCCTGCAGCAGGAAATGAGCATCAACGGCGCCATCCGCCGCTTTGACGCACCCGTCATCAATACCGATGGCAGCAGCGCGCCGCGCAGCGTGGTCAGACTGGGCGTATTTAATGCGCTGGATGACGCCGGCTACCTGAGCTTTGATGCGGAACTGCAACAGCTGCGGGCGCTGGGGCGGCAACCGGCACAGGCGGGCCTGGCGCAGGATTATCTGACCAGCACCGACACCGTTGCCGCGGTTGCCATTGACCCCAGCCGGGGCGCGTTATTAACCCTGTCGCTGGAAAGCCCGGATCTGATTGAACGCATTCAGCAGGGCGCGCTGGTGGGTTACATCATTATCGCGCTGGGCCTTATCGGCCTGCTGATTGCGGCGGTACGGCTGATTACCCTGGAAGGCATTGCCGCCAAGGTCCGCCGGCAGCAGCAGGATATTACTCAGCCCACTGCTGATAATCCGCTGGGCCGCGTACTGCAGGTTTATCAGAATCTGCCGCGCCCGGTGGATATGGATACGCTGGAAGCGAAAATGGACGAGGCCGTACTGCACGAACTGCCGGCACTGGAACGCGGACAGGCCATTATCAAGCTGTTTGCTGGCATTGCGCCGCTGCTGGGGCTGCTGGGCACCGTCACCGGCATGATCGCCACCTTCCAGGCCATTACCAACTTTGGCACCGGCGATCCGAAACTGATGGCGGCGGGTATTTCTCAGGCGCTGGTCACCACCGTACTGGGCCTGCTGGCGGCCATTCCGCTGCTGCTGGCGCATAACTGGGTGGCCTCGCGCAGCAAGAATCTGGTGCAGCTGCTGGATGAACAGTCGGCCGGCCTGATGGCCACCGCTCTGGAGCAACAGCAGCAACAACAGCAGCAACAGCCGCAGGCAGGGCAGTAAGCCATGCAGTGGCTGCTGGACTTTATCGCCCAGGGCGGTCCGGTGCTGTACGGCATCTTATTGCTGTGCCTGCTGCTGTGGAGCCTGATTCTGGAGCGGTTATGGTTTTTTTACCGCGAGCTGCCGGCTCTGCGTGCGCAATTAACCGCGCACTGGCAACAGCGCCCGGAACACCGCAGCTGGATGGCGCGCAAAATCCGGCTCGGCCTGCTCAGTCAGCATAAACAGGCGACCCAGCAATACCTGTCAGCGGTCGGCATCCTGATTGCCATTTGTCCCTTAATGGGGCTGCTGGGTACGGTCACCGGCATGGTCAGCGTGTTTGATGTGCTGGCAGTGACCGGTACCGGCAATGCCCGCGCCATGGCCAACGGTATTTCGCAGGCCACCATTCCGACCATGGCCGGGCTGGTGGTGGCATTAACCGGGTTGTACTTCCGCACTCGTTTTAAACGTTTATCCGAGCGTGCCGTCCGCCGGCTCGCTGATTCCTTACCTACGGACTGAATCCTATGGCACGACGTCATACCGACAGCGACGCCGATGGCAACGATATCGACATCACGCCGATGCTCGATATCGTGTTTATCATGCTGATCTTTTTTATCGTCACCACGTCATTCGTTAAAGAAAGCGGGGTGACGGTCAATCGCCCCAGTGCCCAGACGGCGGAAGAAAAGAAAGGCAGCAATATTCTGGTGGCCATCCGCGCCAACGGTGAAATCTGGATCGACCGCCGTGCCATCGATGTGCGGGCGGTGCGCCCCAATATCGAGCGCATGAAGGCCGAAAACCCGGAAGGGGCCGTCATTATTCAGGCCGATGAGTTTTCGCCCACCGGCTTACTGGTGAAAGTAATGGACCAGATCCGGCTGGCCGGTATCACCAATATTTCCATTTCTGCTGAGGCCGCCAACTGATGAAGCGCATTGCTCTGGCGTTGCTGGCCTCGGCACTGTTTACGCTGGGGCTATTCTGGGTGATGCATCGCATGGTCTCCGGCCCGGCGGAATTGCAGCGCCCGGATCAGGATCGCGCCGTCGTCGACTTTATCCGCCTCAAGCAGGACAGTCAGACCGAGCTGAAAGAACGGCGCAAACCGGAACCACCGAAGCCGCAAAAGCCCAAACTGCCGCAGGAAAGCGTCAGCCAGCAGGATGTGCCGATGCAGCAGATTCCGTTCAAGGTGCCGCAGGTAACGCCGGATCTGTCGTTATCGCAGCAGTCATTATTGGGTGATGCGGTGGTCGGGCTGGGCTTTGGTGACAGCGATGTCATTCCGCTGGTGCGCATGAATGCGGTGTATCCTCAGCGGGCGCTGCGGCAAAAGATTGAAGGCTTTGTGACCGCCCGGTTACAGATCACGCCGGAAGGCACGGTCGAATCGGTGAATATTATTGAGGCGCAGCCACGCGGCGTCTTTGAACGCGAAGCCATTCGCGCCCTCTATAAATACAAGTTCAAACCCAAGATGGAAAACGGCCGCCCGGTGGCACAAACCGCGACCCAAACCATTGAGTTTAAGCTGGGGGACTCCTGATGCGCTTGATCCCGCTGTTGTTGTGCTGGTTGAGCCTGAGCCTGAATGTGGTGGCGCAGGACATGACCTTGTCGCCAGCCACCTACAACGCCCTGAATAAAATTCAGGAGCAACTGGGTGCCCAACAGCTGACTGAAGCAGAAGCCGGCCTGCACAAACTGGAAGAGCAGCTGGCACCGGGCTTTGGTCTGGCGCTGGTGCATCAGCTGCATGGCCAGCTGCACTTAATAAAAGAAGAGTCAGAACAGGCGCTGGAGCATTTCCGCCGGGCGCTGGCGCTGAATGTACTGTCGCCGGCGCAGGAATCGGCCATTGCCACCACCACCGCGCAGATTCTGCTGCAGCTGGAGCGCCCGGACGATGCTCTGGCCGAACTGGAGCCACGGCTGGAGCGCTTGCTGCAGCGCGAACAGGAAGACCGGAAAAAACGCCGTAAAGGCGAGGGCGATGTGCGTTATGTGCAGCCCATGAGCCTGATTACCGTCGGCACGGCCTACCAGATGCGGAAGAAATATCAGCCCTCTATCCGCTGGCTGAAAAAGGGCATTAAGCGCAGCGATTCGCCGCGCGAAAGCTGGCTGCTGATGCTGATGGTGGCGCTGTATCAGGAAAAACTGTACGCCGAAACCGCGCTGGTACTGGACGATCTGATCCGTCTGAACCCGGGTAAGGAAGATTACTGGCAGCAGCAGGCGTCGGTGTACCAGATTATGGAACAGCAGGCGCTGGCGTTGCGCACCCTGGAATTGGGGTATGCCGCCGGCCACATCAAAAAACCAGACAGTATTCTGCAGCTGGTGCAGCTGCTGATCAGCGAAAACCTGCCCGAGCGCGCCGGCCGCATTCTGCAACAGCACCTGAATAACAAAACCCTGGAATTAACCGAACGTAACTGGCGCTTGTTAGCGGCCGCCTGGCAGCAGGGGCGCGAGCGCAGCAAGGCGGTTGCCGCCATGCGCACCGCCAGCACCTTTATGCAGGATGGCAGTCTGTTGTATCGCGCAGCCCAGCTGCAGCTGCAGGATGCCGAATACCGGGGGGCGTTAACCGATGCGGAAGCGGCGTTAAAACAAGGCCTGCCGGAGCGTGACAAGGCCCGCACGCTGATGCTGGCGGCCAGCAGTGCCTACGAACTGCAGGATTTCAACACCGCCCGGCGCTACTTTCAGCAGGCCTTAACCTATGCCGATACCGCCGCCAATGCGCGCTCCTGGCTGGATTATCTGGCCATGCTGGAGCAATACCAGGAGGTTGCCGTCAGTTACTGACGCGCTCGCCTGAGAACATCGGCCAAAAAAAAACCGGGAGCGATCCCGGTTTTTTTATTTTCGCGGCTGACCTGCTGAAGCCGCTGGTATCAGGAAAAGGTCGCCCACACCGGCGCATGGTCAGACGGTTTTTCCATACCGCGCACCTCATAACCAATGCCCACCGCCGTGCATTCCGCTGCCACCGGCGCGGTAGCCAGAATATGGTCAATGCGCAGGCCGCGCTTGGGTTCGTCATCAAAGCCTTTGGAGCGGTAATCAAACCAGCTGAAGCGTTCCATGCTGTCGGGATGGTGCTTACGGTAGGTATCCTGCAGACCAAAGCCGAGCAGGCGCTGATACCACTCGCGCTCTTCCGGCAAAAAGCTGCACTTGCCGGTTTTCAGCCAGCGTACCCGGTTGGGCTCGCCAATGCCGATGTCGGTATCTTCCGGGGAGATATTCATATCGCCCATCACAATCACCCGATCGTCCGGGCTGAAGGTTTCCTGCAGATAACGGCTTAAATCGGCATAGAATTTTTCTTTGGCCGGGAACTTGGTTTCGTGTTTACGGCTTTCGCCCTGCGGGAAGTAGCCATTCAGCACGTTCCAGACCTTGCCGTTAATCACATAGCGGGCGTGGATCATACGCTTCTGAGCGTCTTCGTTGTCCCAGGGCCAGCCTTTCTGTACAAACTCTGGCGCCACCTTGCTTAACAGCGCTACGCCGTAATGGCCTTTCTGGCCAAAAAACTCCACATGAAAGCCCAGCGCCTGCACATCGGCTAACGGAAATTCGCTGTCCTGCACCTTGGTTTCTTGCAGGCCCAGAATGTCCGGGTCGTACTGCTCGCGAATCGCCTGCAGCTGATGAGGACGGGCGCGGATGCCATTGATATTGAAGCTGATAACGGTGGTGGTCATGGGCGTTCCTGTTCGGTTTTTCAAAGCCCGCCATCATACCAGCCGCCGGCCGCAGGGTCAGGATTTACCGCTGTATGCAAAATAACCGGCAGATTACCGGCATGTAACGCCATGGTTTACCAGCGCTGTGCTGCTCACCAGAATGCGCGCCATTGCCGATTTACCCAGGGAATTACCATGAAAGTATCCGCACCATCTTTGCTGACAGCCGCCATTCTGGCTGCGCCTTTTGCCATGGCGCAGACATCCCCCTTGCAGCTGGATACCCAGCAGGTCAGCGGCCAGCTGTTCAGCCACAACATTGCTGAACAAGCCTTTGCGGTTGAGGTGCTGGAGCGCAGCGATATTGCACGCCTGCCGGTCATGAACATTGCGGATGCGCTGGAGTGGGTCGGTGGGCTGGACGTGCGCCAGCGCGGCAGCGGCGGCACGCAGGTCGACCTGGGTATTCGCGGCGCCGGTTATGAGCAGACGCTGATTCTGCTGGATGGCGTGCGCATGAATGACCCGCAGACCGGCCATCACAATTTTGATTTGCCGGTGGTGCTGGAAGATATCGAACGCATTGAAATTGTCCGTGGCCCGGGTGCCGGGCAATACGGCCCCAACGGCAACGCCGGGGTGATTAATCTGGTGACGCGCAAGCGGGTGGATAGCGACAATGGCCGGGCAGCCGGCATTAAGGCGGAAGCGGGCCGTGATGATTTTCGTCGTGGTGTTATCAGTCTGGGCAAAACCAGCGGCAACTGGAGCCACTTTGTCGCCGGCCAGCAACAGCAGGCCGACAGCTATATCGCCGGCGCCGATCTGGGCTATAAAACCCGCCAGGGTAATTACCGCCTCAGCTACCAGGGGCAGCAGCACAGTACGGTTTTGGGGTTAGGCTATGTCGACAAAGCCTTTGGCGCGCAGGGGTTTTATGGCCCGGCCAGTGCCCGCGCCAATGAGCACACCATTCAGCGCCATGCCTACCTGACCCACGATATGCGCCTGAATGGCGGGCAGGGTGTGGACGTGGCACTGAACTACCGCCAGCACGACGACCGTTTCTACTACCTGAGTTATGCCCCCTCAGCGCATCAGACCAATGCCTTGCAGGCACGCCTGCGTTACCGTCTGAACAATCAGCTGGCGCTGGGTTATGAGCACAACCGGGAAGAGATCGACAGCACCTCGGTTACCGGCAATCAGCATCAGCGCAACTACGACAGCGCCTTTGTCTATGGCCACTACGACGCCGGCCCGGTCCAGCTGGCCGGCAGTTTGTCGTACCTGACCTATGACGATGGTGATTCGTACAGTTTGCCGGTGCTGGGGCTGACCCTGCCGTTAGGCGCCCATCAGTTGTACCTGAATGGCGGTAAAAGCGTGCGGGTGCCGACCCTGAATGACCTGTATCTGAATCAGGCTGCCAATAAGGGCAACCCGCTGGTTAAACCGGAACAGACCACCAGCGCCGAGCTGGGGGCGCGGCTGAATCTGGCCGGGGTGCAAACGCGGCTGGCGGTATTCACCCGCGATACGGAAAACGCCATTGACTACACCCGCTCGCAGCAGGATATCGACAGCAATATCAGCTACTACACCGCACGGAATGTCCGCGCCATTGATACCCGTGGCGCCGATATTGAACTGGACGCCAGTGCCTTGCTGGCGCAGCAGGGCTGGCAAAAAGTGTCGCTGAGCTACACCTGGCTGGATCAGGATTTCACCAATCAGTACCGCGAAGCCCGTTACACGCAGTCGCAGCTGCGCCACCAGGCCATTCTGGCGCTGGCTTACGAAGTGTTGCCGCAGCTGACCCTGACTTCGCTGTACAAGTACGAAGAACGCTACGATCAGGCCGGTTACCAGCTGTGGGATCTGGGTTTAAAGAAACACTATGACGGCTGGCACTGGGCGGTCGCCCTGAGCAATGCGCTGGATGAAGACTATATCGACAGCGGTTTTATCGCCGCGCCGGGGCGCAGCTTGCGCGTTGAACTCGCGGCCGGTTTCTGAGGCCCGGTTACAGAAAGATGGGAATAAAAAAGGGCCTTGCCGGCCCTTTTTTATGTTCAGGTTTTACGCTCAGGCTTCCATAAACACCGCAAAATCGCCGCGTTTTTCTTCGTTCAGGTGGTGCGCGTGGATTTTGCTCATGGTGCCTTTCTGGCAATAGAGCAGGATACGGCGGCCCGGGTGGTCGTTAACCAGGCCTTTAACACGCTGTTCCAGCTCATAGAAGGGCACCGTAATGACCGGATTATTGGTCAGCACCAGCGGTGCGTCGGCGGCTTCGGCCGGATGGCGGATGTCCACGATCACATCGGTTACCGACGGTGTGCTGATAATCTGCACATTCTCCAGGCCACTTTCCGTACCACTCAGTACGTCATCAATACGCTCAATGCGGGCCGCGGCAATCGCCGCTTCCAGTACCTCCATATTGAATTTGGCTTCGGCGTCTTCCACCTTGCGGCGGTCGCCGACGGTGGTGGGGTTAACCGAGATCACGCCGCAGTATTCCGGCATGCTGGCGGCGAAGCTTTCGGTGCCAATACGGCGGGCGATATCAATAATGTCCTGCTTATCCATGGCTGCCAGCGGGCGCAGCACCATGCGGTCGGCAATCTGATCAATCACGGCCAGGTTGGTAATGGTCTGGCTGGCCACCTGCGCCACCGCTTCGCCAGTGACCAACGCCGGAATATGCATGCTGTCAGCCACCCGACAGGCGGCGCGCAGCATCATCCGTTTCAGCACCACGCCCATCTGGCTGGTGTCGACGTGCTGCAGAATCTCGGCCACTACGGCCTCAAAGGGTACCGTGACGAATTTCACCCTATGGCTTTCGCTGTATTGGCTCCACAGGTAGTGCGACACCTGCTTAACGCCGATTTCATGGGCGCTGCCACCCAGGTTAAAAAAGCAGAAATGGGTTTTCAGGCCACGCCGGTTCATCAGGTAACTGGCCACAGTCGAGTCAAAACCACCGGAAATCAATGACAGCACTTCGCCCTGACTGCCCAGCGGGTAGCCGCCCAGCCCTTTGATGGTCTGCTTTACCACCTGCACCTTATCGTCGCGCAATTCGGCCAGTACGGTGACTTGCGGGTTGTGCAGATCCACTTTCAGCGCGCCGGTTTCTTTCAGAAAGCCGCCACCCATGTACTGCTCAGCCTGATGCGAAGTGAAATCATGGTTGCCGTTACGCTTGATGCGCACGCAAAAGGTTTTGCCTTCCACCTGTTCGCGGTAGGCATCCCGCACGCGCTGGTAGGCCTCATCCAGGGTGCTGAAATTGTATTCGCTGATCTCCAGCGCCCCGGCAATACCCGGCGTGTGTGACAGAATCTGAATGGCGCGGCGGCGGCTGGCGTCATCGGTGCGGTTCACAATCACAATCAGGCTGTCCCAGCGGTTCTGCACATCGGCCGAAATCTCATAGCGGCGGAACAGCGTACGCAGGTTCTGCTGCAGGATTTTGGTCATGTGCTTGCGCACACTCATGGATTTGATGGTGATTTCCGGGAACAGCTTGATAACGAACTTCATAAGGCAGGATGGCCAGCGGTAAAAAAAGGGCGCGAATTATAAAACAGATCGGCCGGCTGATCATCTTTAAGCCAATGGTGACTGCGGAAAAGCCGCAATGGCAGCTGGCTGACAGGGCAAAACGAGGCATTGGTAACCGGCAGTCCGGTGGTATTGGTACCGGAATCTGCCGGCAGTGCCATCAGCATGATCATGGATGTGCCGGTGGAGATCCGTAAAAACCATTCCGGTCGGACGCTTCGGTGAGCCGAGCTTTATCACCGGCGCTAACATCTCCGCCAATGGCGGGCAGTACATGCACTGAAACAAAAGCCGGCGTTACAGCTCTGGTTTCAGTTTCTTAAAGCGGGCACTGGCGTGGCGCTCGCGCATTTCGGTATCAATGTAGCGGTCGGTGGTGGCCATGCTGGCGTGGCCGGCATCTTCCTTAACGTGCTCTTTGGGGCGGAATTTCACGTCTTCAGAAATGCCGGTATGGCGCAGCCAGTGCACGGTCGCTACTTTCAGCTCCTGCGCTTCATCTTCCAGCCCGTTCGCCCGCATCCGTTCATAGGAAGCATCAAAGCAGCTCTGCACCAGATAGCGGATCTGGCGGGTGCTGGTCACCGGGCCGCGACCTTTGATTTTCGGCACCAGCGGGGTTTGTTCGCCGACGTAGGGCAGGTTGGACAGCCCCAGGTGGCGGCGATAGCGCCGCAGGGCATTCAGCATATCGTCCGATACCGTCACCAGCCGGGCTTTGTTGCCCTTGCCGACCACGCGCAGCCACCAGTGGCCGTCGGCATCGGTATGAAAATCGCCCATTACCGGCGTGGAGCGCTCATCGGCGACCAGCTCGGAAATACGCAGATACAGGCCAAACAGCAGCCGCATGACGAACAGCGAGCGTTCATGTTCGCCGGGATTCTCGCTGGCCATGGCTGCCACGGTTTCCAGCACGAAATCCCATTGCAGGTTGGAAATGCGCCGCACGGGCTCCTGATAGGCATGACGCTGCAGGAATTTGCTCTTCTGGCGGATCAGTGCCACCGGGTTGATGCGCAGGTAGTCTTCCTGCAGCAGGTAATTGAAGTAGGTCGACAACACCGCAAACAGTGCCTGCAGGCTCTTTTGTGACAGCACAAACCCGGCGCGGCTGTCGGGGTTATTCTTACTGGCCTGATTCACGAACGGCCGCCAGTCCGGATTGCGCA
Source organism: Venatoribacter cucullus (assembly GCF_016132445.1). NCBI lineage: Bacteria > Pseudomonadati > Pseudomonadota > Gammaproteobacteria > Oceanospirillales > Oceanospirillaceae > Venatoribacter > Venatoribacter cucullus. The sequence continues at coordinate 1,431,210 of NZ_CP046056.1, forward strand.
CGCGCTCGCCTTGCTGGTTGCGGAAGCGGGCGACCTGTTTTTTACCGATCCAGGCGGCCGGCGGCGACTGGCAGAACTGCACATAGCTTTCCAGGTCCTGCCGGCGCAGCTGCTCCAGCGAACAGCCACGCACCAGCCAGCACCACTGCAGCAGGCGCTCCACTTCGCGCCGGTAGCTGTTAAAGGTGGCGGTGCTGCCGTTGTAGCTGACCAGAAAGCTCAGGCTGTGCACCAGATCTTCAAACACACCGGGCATGCCTTGCAGATCGGGCAGGCGGGTTAACACCTGGCGAGCGGTGGTGAGCGGATTGCCCAGGTGATCGATCTGGTCGATCAGCGGGGCTGGCGGGTTGTTCAGGCTGGCAAGGCTCATCATAATTCCGGATGTGTAAAATTATCGGAAATATGCCATTGGCTGAGTAAAAAAGCCAGTCAGCGCGGTGAAGAGCAGGGCGTACTTTATGAGCTGTCTACAGTGGTTGTTGAACAGGTTGTCTGCCTGCCCGTTTAACCGGATCTGGCTCAGGTGATGGTATGGCCTGGCAGAACAAACAGCCTGTACGCACTTGCGGCGCGGGGTTTTCAGTAGCAGGCCGGGCTGGTGCTTTCCCGATACCGCATCCATACTTATCCACAGCCGGAGCTTACCGGTTTATGCGTAATAAGCGACGTACTCAGGGGTGTCAAAAGTGCCACGGGCAGCATAAGCTCTTGTTTTGCAGCCAGTGTTGCTCCGTAAAAGAAACAATCTAATTGTGGATAAGTGGCGCTGCAGACTGCCTGTTATCGGCAATAGAATCTTCAGGCTGGGTTCCTATTGGCTTTAACAATTGATCATAACTAAATGATCTATAAGAATATTTAGCATCATTATGCGGATTTGTGGCTATCTCTGTGAATAACAAGGCAACTGAGCAATAAGGCATCAATCAGACCGCTGAAGCTGGATGTACTATTTTAAGGCAAGCCGACAGGCGTTTGCGTTGCGCTAACTGTGTGTGAACAATGGTACTGAGTTATGCACAGCAGATTTTGGGCGGATTTGAACGTCCGGAACCAGGTTTCAGCGTCAGAATAATTTCACCAACCAACCACCTGGTTCATATCCGGACAGAATCCGCCGGGGGTATCTTAAGGTGACCGGACATCATCGTGGGGGCCTGACCGAGGCTCAGGCACTGTGAAACGTAAAACCCGTTCGGTATCTGGTTGTGCCGGCTGGTAAGGCTGGTTTAAGGATTCAGTCTGTGGATTTCGGGTATTTCTGCAACTTCCGATAATATTAATTATCGGAAGTATTAGATGGTAATAGCTCAATCTTGCGCCGCCTAGCCAGTCATACCTGCTCAGTCAGCCGCGTGGCGTCTTTAATTAATACTGACACTGACGCCACATAATTCTTCCCCCTTAGCCAAGCACGCGTTTCAGAAACGCCAGTTGATTCGATACGTTCTCCTCAAACCACGGTTGCAGATATGGATCAAAGTGATTCCCCTCGATGGTAATAATTGTGAAGTTCTCTCCTGCCTTGCGGCGCACCTTCACCTCATCAAATGGAGCAACCGTATCGTGCAGCGCACCGACAATTAGCCCTGGGATTGTGATGCGCGACAGATTTCTGCCTGGCTGATAAGGCCCCATGGTCAATAATGACACAGCGGTAACACGGTTATCGTATTTGCCATTCAGCTCCTCATCGACCCAATCCCGAAGCCGTCCGGCGCCATCCCGATCCATGGTTGAATAACCTCCCTCGTCAGACACGATGGGAATGTAGCGTCGCTTGAACGGATTAATAAGATCCAGAGCGATATCCAGAGAGAATCTGAGCATTCGCATAAACGGAACCGCTGCTACTGCAGCCAATCCGTTCAACATAGGTACATGAGCCACAACCCCAGCCACTTCAGGATGCTCCGCCGCCAGATCAATCGCATGACCACCACCAAAGGACGTCCCCCAGATAACGATTCTGTCTTCGTCGATCCTGTCCATGGATTTCAGATGAGCCAGAGCGGCATCGGCGACTCTGACCCGCTCCCATGGATTGATTCTGTTTCTGGGAATTCCCGGACTGGCACCCCAGCCAGGGTAGTCAAAAGTCATGACGGCATATCCGGCATCATTGAATCGCCGGATAAAATCCTTAAAAAGAACGAGCTGCGTACCACCCCACCCATGGATCATGAGAATTGCCGGTGCTTGCCTGCCCTTATCATCAGCACCAAAGAGTGTTGCTGCGCACTCCATTCCCTCTGCTGTAAATGTCGACTTAACGCCATTGTTGAATGTCATTTTTCCTCCTCAATCAGTTAGCTCTTGAATTGGATTCAAGAAAACACGATGTTATCTTATCTGTCAATCAAGATAGGAATGATTCATCGTGCCCCGCAACAAACGCCATTTAAATCAGGAAGAAAAAAAGCGTGAGATTCTGAATGCCGCTTCAGCTTTGTTTGCAGAGAATGGATTTGATGGCACCTCCATGACCGCGATTGCCAGATCAGCAGGCATTACTCCCAATACGATTTACTGGTATTTCCCCGGCAAGGATGATGTGCTGATCGGTGTGCTTAACAATCTGACGGCAGGTGTGCTTACTGAAATGGCCACCATGACCGCCCTCCCCATCAGGGAGCGATTGCTCAACGCCATCACGATCTTTGAACGTCCGGAATCGCTGATGAATACAGTCCACTCGCGCATTACACAGTCAGAAGTAATTGCAGCCTGGCACTCACGTTTCCATATGTTGATCGAGCAGATTTTGGTTTACGAAATAATCAAAGCGGGGATTGCCAAAGAGCGGGCCGGAACCTTAGCCCGGCTTCTGGTGTATGTTATTGAAGGGCTCCTGTCACACCCTCTGCAGCAGAATGACAGGGAAAATATGGTAGATGCCATGCTGGAACTCGCCAATCTGCCGGCCTGAACCCCCTGTCCGGTCACCAGGGCTCACAAATACCCGGGTAACAACCCCCGAAAAACGTGCGCCGATGCGGGCAATTTGCTCTGGCGGTGTAATCAGTTTGCCGTGCAGCAGCAGGTCCGGCTCGATTGGGCGGCAGCCTGAAGCCGCCACTGCGCCGCGCGCAGCTGCGGGTGTTGCTGCAGGCTGAGCTGAATAGCCTGTGGTAAGGACAGTACCTCATTGGCCTGAACCGGCAATGCGACCAGCGGGCCAATCACCACTGAATAAAAGAACATGCGCCGGCAGGCCAGTGGCAGAAACCATAGCCATAGCGGCTGCGCAGGCCGCATAGCCTGCGCGCAAAACCAATCCTTCATGAACAGTAATCCTGTAACCGTTAACGGAATGTGTGAAACAAACGGGCAGGATCAGAGAATGGGCGGACGTTGGTCGGGCAATACCAGCGCCGACTGCGCAAATGGCTCGCGACTGTGCGGGATAACAGAAGAGAACGGCATCGCTGGTTTAGTACCGTCAATGCTGATAAAAATGTGCGTATGGCCATGGCAGTGGTCGCAACCGCTGTGGTCGCCGCTGGCACATTCGGGTGGCTGCGGTCCATCCGGCCAGGCATCGGCTGCAACCTGAGTATGCGACTCCGGCAGATGGATCATACCGGCAATTTCCAGTGCATCTGCAACCTGATGCAGCAGGGAAAACACCAGCAGAATCAATGCCACAAGGCGGTGCAGGGTCAGGGATTCAGGCAAAAGAGTCACGGTCCGGTTCGATGTTTACTCAGATTAATCGGCCATCAGGTTGAGAGCTTATTTCAGATAAGAACGAATAATGCCGGCCAGCTGCTCAACATCTTTGGCGCGCTGTGCGGCATCGGTAGCCTCCGGCCCCAGGTGCTCACGAATATGCCCATCCAGCACTTCCGCCATCAAGCCATTTACTGCGCCCCGGATGGCAGCAATTTGCTGCAGCGCATTGTTGCAATCTCCACCCTGGGTCAAGAGTTTTTCCAACCCCTCGGCCTGACCTTTGATTTTACGCACCCGGGTAACCAGCTTGGCCCGATTCTCAATGGTGTGACTCATGGCTTTTTCCTGATCAATTCAATTAATATACTGGGGTATAGTATATAAACAGACTACAGGATCAAGTTCAGATGCATAGCAATCCCGGGCAAGCTCACGACTTTTACGATGGTAACCCCTTGGCTGAGCGCAATACCCGCTGGGCGTTATTACTGACCGTGGTGATGATGGTGGCTGAAATCAGCGCTGGCTGGGTCTTCAACTCCATGGCATTGCTGGCCGATGGCTGGCATATGAGTTCTCATGCCCTGGCGCTGGGGTTGGCGCTGGCCGCCTACGCCGCTGCCCGCCGTTATGCCGGCCATCCGCGTTTTGCCTTCGGCACCTGGAAAATCGAAGTGTTGGGTGGTTACACCAGCGCCCTCTTCCTGCTCGCCATCGCCGGCCTGATGATGGTGGAGTCGGTTGAGCGTCTGCTGTCCCCGGCCGCCATTCAATACGATCAGGCCATTGGGGTGGCTGTATTGGGGCTGCTGGTCAATCTGGCCTGCGCCTGGCTGCTGAAAGATGACCATCACCATCATCATGGGCACAACGACCATGACCACGACCATGACCACGACCATGACCACGACCACGACCATGACCACGACCATGCTCATGCTCATGATCATGATCATGATCATGAGCATGAGCATGAGCATGAGCACCGCGACCTGAATCTGCGCGCCGCCTACATTCATGTGCTGACCGATGCCCTCACTTCGGTGCTGGCCATTATCGCCCTCACCGCTGGCAAACTTTGGGGTGTCGACTGGCTGGATCCGGTTATGGGTATTGTCGGTTCTGTACTGGTAACCGTCTGGGCGATTGGCTTATTGCGGGAAACCGGCCGCGTGTTGCTGGATGCCGAAATGGACAAACCCCTGAGCACGACTGTGCAGCAACGGCTGCAACAGCGCTTTCCGGAATTGCCGATCAGCGATTTTCATTTATGGCGGGTTGGCCGTAACCACTATGCCTGCATTGTGGCCGTGTCTGGCGGCACCACTCATACGCCAGCAGAGCTGAAAGACGTGCTGCTGGATATTGAAGGCATCAGCCACCTCACCATTGAAATCAACCCGGGCGTGCGCTCAGAAAATCAATGATCTTCTTCGTAAACCGGTGGGTTAAACAGTTGGGTAACCGCCCGGCCGTTGGCCAGTAACTGTCCCTGCTGCAAGGTAAGACGGGCCTGCAGCCGGTCATCCTGCGGGGCCAGCCAACCCTGATTCAGAAACTCCAGCATCAGCTCGGCCTGCGGTCCCAGCATCAGACTGCGGCTGACATTCAGCGTTAATTCTCCGCTCAGGCGTTGCGGCCATTGCTGCCAGACCTGGTCGGCCTTACCGGCGGCCATGGTCAGCTTGCCGCTGGCGCGCAGATCACCGGCACTGCCCAGCATGGCGGGCTCGCGGCTCTGATACACAAAACTGCTGTGCAGATCTTCCAGGGTCAGACTCATGCCTTTGGCCGCCACCGACTGCAACAGCACATCCGGGGTAATATCACCCTGCAGAAATAACCGGTACAGCGGCCAGCTGAAACCATCCAGATACAACTGCAAACCGCTGGGGTCAACGCGCAGGTCGTGCTCACCGGCGGACCAGCGCAAGGTATCGACCGCCACGCCACTGAGGCTGGCCAGTACATCGCCATCGACCAGGTTGGCCTGTTCTATCTGTAGATCGCGGAAGCCCAGCTGCAGCTGCCGGCTATGGAAGCTGAAACTGTCCAGCCGGTACCGCAGCCGTTCGGTAAAGCTCACCTGTTCACGCAGCAAACTGTTCAGGGTAATGTTCAGCCCGCGCAACTCCAGATCGCCCTGGCTGGCATCGGTCAGCAGCAGTGACGGCAGCTGTACGATCAGCTCGCTGCGGTAAGGCGCCTGAATGGCCAGTTGTCCCTGTACCTCTAATGGCTGCAGCTGTAAGCGGGTGCCGGGCATCAGCTTATGGTCCACGCTGCCACTGCGGTAACGGAAAGTGGCCTGCTGATCGCCGGCACGAATCCGCCAGCTACCCTGCTGGTCAGCCAGTAATTGCGGCACGGTCATAAAGACAATGGCGGCCGCGCCGCTGTCCGGCTGCACACCAAAACGGCCGCTAACCTGCCACGGCAGCGCCGTTACCTGATGCCAGCTGCCGGCCAGTGTTTGCCCGGCGCTGTCGGTTAGGGCGCACTGTTCAATTCGCTGCAGCAAAGGCATGGAATACTCGTAGCCGCACTGCACCTGCCAGCCACTGGCCTGCAGACTTTGATTCAGCCAGGCCAGCCCGGTCTGGTGCTGCTGCTGATATTGCTGCATGTTATGCCAGCTGAGCGCAGCCGCTCCTGTAGCCAAAGCAGCCACCGGCAATCCCAGCCCTAACAACCACGCTTTCCCCATGCTGTGTTTCTTCCTGTGCAGACAACAAGCCGCCGGAGCGGTCAAAAACGGCCATCTTACCCCATGACTTTGCTGGCGGCGACCGCTGCCGGCCAATGCAGCGGTGGGATTTAAGCCGCGCTTGCGCTAGACTCCGCGCCTGTTTTTTGGCCTGCCAACCCGATGGCGGCGCCCTCTTCCTTCCGTTATTCAGCAGGTTTGTTCTATGTATACAGTGGGTCAGCGTTGGATCAGTGAGGCCGAAACCGACCTCGGTCTGGGCCTTGTCCAGAGTGTCGATTTCCGTGTTGTCACGATTTATTTTCCGTCCATCGATGAAGAGCGCAGCTACTCACGCCAGAACGCCCCACTGACCCGCGTTATTTTCAAAGAAGACGATGTACTGCCTTTAATGGACGGCTCAGTACTCAAGGTCACCGATGTTGAAGAGATGGACGGTATCGTCTTTTACAGCGATGGCGAACGGCAGATTTCTGAAATTCACCTCAGTGGTCATATTCAGCTGAATCAGCCCACCGACCGGCTGTTTTCGGGCCAAATTGACAACAACAACCTGTTTGAACTGCGTCAGCTGGCGTTAAAACAACTGAGCAAGCTGCGCCAGCGGCCGTTTTACGGCCTGCTCGGTGCCCGCACCAGTCTGTTACCACACCAGCTCTACATTGCCGAGCAAGTGACTCAGGACGCTATTCCGCGCGTCTTGCTGGCTGATGAAGTGGGCTTGGGTAAAACCATTGAAGCCGGTCTGATTCTGCACCGTCTGTTGCTGCAGCAGCGCATTCAACGGGTGCTGGTGGTGGTGCCGGACCAGCTGCTGCATCAGTGGCTGGTAGAAATGGTGCGCCGCTTTAACCTGCGTTTCAGTCTGGTGGACCGCGACATGGTCGAAGACGGCGACGATATTTTTGCCTCCGGCCAGCTGTTCCTGTGCCCGCTGTCATTGGCGGTGCATGAGGATGTTGGCCAGCAAATCCGTGCATCTGATTGGGACATGCTGGTGGTTGACGAAGCGCACCATCTGCACTGGAGCGAAGACGGCGAACAGGATGCCGCCTATGAACTGGTGGAAGAACTGTCCCTGCGCACGGCCGGTCTGCTGCTGTTAACCGCTACGCCGGAACAGCTGGGTATTCAGGGCCACTTTGCCCGTCTGCGCCTGCTCGACCCGGAACGCTACCCGTCGCTGCCACAGTTTATGGCCGAACAGAAGGCCTATGCGCCGGTTGCGGATCTGGCTGGTGCGCTGGCGTCGGAGCAGCCGCTGAGCAACGAACAACTGGCAACCCTGCTGCAATTACTGCCGGAAGAGGCCGACGCCAGTACCCTGAACGACAGCAGCGTGCGCGGCAAATTGCTGGAAACGCTGATTGACCGTCACGGCCCCGGCCGGGCGCTGTACCGCAACACCCGCCACGGCGTGGCGGGTTTCCCCAAGCGCCTGCCGCAGATTACCGAACTGCCAGCGCCGGACTCCGATGACCTGAACACTGGCCTGGAAGCGCTGCATCCGGAACTCGGCTTGCACAACTGGTGCGACAACGACCCGCGTTGTGAATGGCTGCTGCAGGTGCTGGCCACGACCGGCAAAGACAAAATTGTCCTGATCTGCCACGCCGCCCAGACCGTACTGGACCTGGAACAGTGGCTGTGGGAAACCGCCGGTGTGCAGGTGGCCGTGTTCCATGAGCACATGGATCTGGTCGAGCGTGACCGCGCCGCCGCCTACTTTGCCGACCACGAACAGGGCGCGCGTATTCTGCTGTGCTCGGAAATCGGTTCCGAAGGCCGCAACTTCCAGTTTGCTCACGAACTGGTGCTGTTCGACCTGCCGTTTAACTGCGATTTAATCGAGCAGCGCATCGGCCGTCTGGATCGTATTGGCCAGAAACAGGACATCCGCATTCATATTCCCGCCTTTGCCGATCATGCCGCCGGGCGCTGGGCGCATATTCTGCACGACGGGCTGGATATTTTTACCCGCCCAAATCCGGCTGCCCAGCCGCTGCTGGAGCAGCACCGCGATGCCATTGAGCAGGCGCTGCTGAGTGGTGATGGTCTGGCGGAACTGATCGGCCTGCTGGCAACCGAACGCGAAACCCTGCTGGCACAACTGGAAGCCGGTCGCGACCGCCTGCTGGAATTGCATTCCTGCCATCCGCAGCGGGCGCGCAAGCTGGCCAAAGAGATGACCATTACCCATATCGAAGACGAAGCCGAGCTGAACGATTTCCTCGAACTGTTCGCCGACGCCTTTGGTCTGGAGCTGATTGATCTGGGCGGTGACTGCATCACCATCGCCCCCGGCGACCACATGCTGGTGCCCGACCTGCCGCATCTGCCGGAAGATGGCTTTATGGCCACTACCCGCCGTGATGTGGCGCTGGCCCGGGACGATGTGCAGTTTCTGAGCTGGGAACATCCCTTCGTCGATCAGGCGCTGGAGTTAATTACCAGCGGTCCGGCCGGCAACGCCGCCGCCGGCTACATTGATATGCACGATTTCCGCACTGGCGATTGCTACGTTGAGCTGCAGTTTGTGGCCCGCTGCCCGGCACCGAAAGCGCTGGCGGTCGAGCGCTACCTGCCGCCGAATGCCATGCATCTGATGATGACCCCGGCCGGTGATCTGAAAGTGAATGACGGCGAACTGCCGGCCTTTGTGTTGCCACTCAAGAAAGGCACCGCCCGTGGTCTGGTGGAACAGAAAGCCGCCACCACGCAGCCGCTGATCCATAAGCTGGAAAAACTGGGCAGCGCTCAGTTGGGCAAAATGGTCGAGCGTGCTTCGCATAAGGCCGAAGAAGCCTATGCCGAACGCCTGGCGCGCCTGCACGCCCTGAGCCAGCACAACCCGAAACTGTCACCCCTGCTGGTGGCTGAGGTGAAAGCTGAGCGCGACGCGGTGCTGGCGGCGATCAAAGAATCGCAACTGGTGCTGGACAGTGTGCGGCTGGTGTTCTGCGGCTAGTTGCCGCGCGGACAGCTTAACGGGAGACGGGAGACGCAAAACCAGCGTCCAGCGTCTCCCGTCCAGCGCAGCGAGCGTTTTTCAGCTCACCCCCTCGGCGTCCGCATGGTAACAAACTCTTCGGCGGCGGTTGGGTGAATACCAATGGTGCTGTCAAACACGGCTTTGGTGGCGCCGGCCTTAATGGCCACCGCCAGCCCCTGCACAATCTCCCCCGCTGCTTCGCCGACCATGTGTACGCCGAGCACTTTGTCGGTGCTGATCTGTACCACCAGTTTCATCAGCGTCCGTTCCGGCTGGCCGGTCATGGTGTGTTTCATTGGCCGGAAATCGCTGACGAACACCTGCAGATCATCGGCGCCAAAACGTTCCTGCGCCTGCGCTTCGGTTAAGCCCACCGTGGCGATATTGGGCTGGCAGAAAACCGCGGTGGGAATATTGTCGTAACTGAGCGGTTGCTGGTCACCATCAAACCAGTACGCCACCAGTTTCATCGCCTGCGCCAGCGCCACCGGGGTTAAAGCCGGCGTGCCGATCACATCGCCCAATGCGTAGATGCCAGGTGCCGTGGTGCGGAACAGATGATCGGTAACAATGGTGCCGTTGTCGCGTACCTGCACGCCGGCTGCGGCCAAACCCAGCCCATCGGTTAACGGCCGGCGGCCGGTGGCAAACATCACCGCATCGCAATGCAGCGCCTCTCCACTGGTTAAGGAGCAGGTCAGGCTGCCGTCGATGTGCCGTTCAATACTGCGGATATCGGTATGGGTGTGCAGCCGTACGCCCTTATGCACGATCTGGGCGGCGGCAAAATTGCGCACATCCTCATCAAAGCCGCGCAGCACCTGATCACCGCGATACAGCAAATGGGTTTCTGCACCCAGGCCATTGAAAATGCCGGCGAATTCGACGGCGATATAACCACCGCCAACCACCACTACCCGTTGCGGAAACTGCTCCAGATAAAAGGCTTCGTTGGAGGTAATGGCATGTTCTGCCCCGGGAATATCCGGTTTGAACGGCCAGCCACCGGTGGCCAGCACAATGCGCTCGGCCGTGATGGTCTGCTCACCGATGCGCACCTGATGCGGGCCGGCCAGAGCGGCCGTGCCGTGCAGAATGGTGACGCCGGAGTTCTCAAGTAAATTATTATAAATCGAGTTTAATCGTTTGATTTCATTGGTTTTATTGTCGCGAAGTGTGGGCCAATCAAAACCCTCGAAGTGTCCCTGTACGCCAAAGCCACGGGCATCGGCAAACGCCGCCGGATACTCCGAGGCATAGACAAACAGCTTCTTCGGCACGCAGCCCACATTCACACAGGTACCACCCAGATCGCGGTTTTCCACCACCGCCACTTTCCAGCCCCGGGCCGCCGCCATGCGGCTGCAACGCACACCGCCGGAACCGGCGCCGATCACCAGCAAATCGTAATCAAAACTCATAGTCTGCCCCTTATGGTTAGCGGGTCAGCGTGGCGCGGATATCCACCCGGCCACTGCTGTCGGTTTTATCCACGCTGATCTGGCTGGCGCGTACGCCTTGCTGCGCCTGCAGGCTTTCCAGCCAGCTGATGGCGTCATCAAACGGTGCCTTTTCCAGCCAGATACGCAAGGCCTGGCCATCCTGTTCATAACGGCTGAGGTTGACCCCGGCGCTGCGTGCCTGCTGCGTCACCACGGTCAGTAAGGGTGCCGTGCCGGTGGCTGCAACGGCATTGCCAAAGCGACCGGCGTTATCCGCCAGCTGCTGGTAGGTGGCGCGGTTACGTTCCAGTTGCGATTCGGCCATGGCTTTAGCGCGTACCAATGGCAGCAGAATCATACTGGCCAGCAAGGCCAGCACCAGTACGGCAGACACCAGCTTAACGATCAGCCGGTCGCGCTCAGGCAGCTGCTCGTACCATTTCCTGGCCATCTGTACGCTGCGTTGCTGCTGCACATTGGCCAGCCCCTGCTGCCAGCGCAGCATCAGTTGTTCTTTCATACCCGGCCTCCGATGCGGATGCGGCCTTTAACACCGTTATTGTCGTTGGTGGCAGAGGCGATTTCCGCACTTAAGCCCGCCTGCTCCAGTGCCTGACGCAGCACCTGCAGGTCATTCAGCCCCTTGGCCTGCACCTCCACCATCAGCTCCTGCAGCCGGTCATTAAAACGTAACGACGTCAGCTGCACCTGCTGTTGCAAGCCCTGCTGCTGATACACCTGCGCCAGCGTATGGGTGGCGCTGAGGAAGCCGGCATCACTGCCGCCGCTGTCACCACTGAGTTTTTCGCGGATCTGTCGCTCCAGCGCCCGCACCCGCTCACCGGGAAACAACTGCTGATACAGACTGATGGTTTGCTGGCGCACCTCGCCGGACTGCTGCTGCAGACGCTGAACATCCAGATACAGGGTCAGCGTCCAGAACAAGACCCAGGCGGCAGCCATACCCGCCAGTGCCTGCCACCAGGGGGCATGGCGGCGCTCGCGCTGCGGCCGCACCTGATACTGCCCGGTCAGCAGATTCACCGGCCGTGCCGGCAAGGTTGCGGCCGCGCCGCTATCAGGTTCGCTGTGGATGCTGCCGATCTGCCCGGCAAAACTGCTTTCCAGCGTGGTTTGCAGCAATTGCGCGGTGGCCAGCTGCGGCGCGCGCAGCGTGAGGCTGGCCAGTTGCGCCTCATCGGCAAATAAGGATTCCAGCACCGGGGTTAAGGCCGCATCGCCGACATAGCCTTCAAAGCGGCCCGGCAGAGACGCCAGCCAGCCGCCCTCAGTGCGCTGCAGCAACGGCTCATCACCCAGCAGCGAGGTTTCCGGAATCAGCTCCAGCACCCGCACATGGTGCATCTCACAGGCTTCCAGCAGGCGTTCAATCAGGTCATTGGCCACCACATAAGCCCGCACCTGTTTTTGCGCCGACCCGGCCGGCACAATCAGGTAATCCGCTATATCACCGATCAGGGATTCTTCCAGCGCAAAGGGCAACGCCCGTGGCAAATGCCGGCTGCTGACACCCGGCAGACTGAGCCAGTAACAGGCGTAGTTCTGCGCCGCCAGCACCAGCCGGACCTGGGTTAAATCCGGCAGTGCCTCCGCCCACTGAGTCAGGCGTTGCGGTGTGCTGTCTCGGCTTGCACTGATCAGCCACTCGCCCGTATGGGCCTGCCACTGAACCTTTACCGTTTCCATGTTGCTGTTTCCTGTCTGTTAACCGGCCGGAATGGCGCTGGCCGGCACATTGTTCGTCGTTCCGCCGGCGGGATCCGGGCGGGCTTCGCGGCGGGAATAATCCCGGTACAGCGTGGTCATTTTGCCACTGCCCTGATCGCGGCGGATCAGCACTTCGCTCGTAGCGATGCGCTGGTACAGATCCACCCGGATAAAGGCTTCAAAATACTCGGATTTTACACTGAAGTCGGTCTGCTCCCAGCGCGGTTTACGCTCAGCCGCCGGTACGCTGGCGTCTTCTTCCCGGGTAAAAGGCGTTACCTGGCTCAGCCCCCAGAATTCATCCAGCGAGGCAAAGCCTTTGTCGCCGCGCGCTGCCACGATGCTGTCGCCATCAGCCAGCGTCAGGCTGGCATCCAGCGCGGCCAGCACCGCCGCACTGGCGGTATTCACATTCAGTGCGGCCGTTAACGGCAGGCAGGCGATATAGGGCTCGAGGCGCCGGTAGCTTTCCAGTGTCATGCCTTCCAGCAGCAATATCTCTGAAGTGTGCCGGCAACTCTGATACGCCGCCCGATACGGCGGCTGCTGGCTTTGGTAGCGGGTGTCTTCCTGGCTGGTATCGTCCAGCCAGCCCAGCAACCGCTCAGCCAGTGCCGGATCCAGCGCCAGCAGATTGAGCAGATTAATAAAACGCTGATACTGCCGGTCACGGTTGGCCGCACCTTTGCTGAGTGTATTCAGATTAAAACGCCCCTGGGCATCGCGGATACGGATAAACACCGTGCCCGGTGATAATGGAAAACGCCGGTCAGTGGCCCATTCTTCCAGCGCATGATCACGCTCTTTGTCGTTATTCCAGTCCAGATACAGGCCGGTTTTTACCGCCTGCTCGGCGCCGATCACAAAGGCATTGGCCTGCTGCACCGCCAGCAGCGTGCCACTGCGCTGAATATCCGCTGCCTGGCGCTCGACCATGCTGATGCCCAGCACCGAGACGATGGCGAAGATCATCAGCACCGTAATCAGTGCCAGCCCGTGCTGGCGGGGTACAGAACAGCGCCGGCCATTATTCATACGTCTTCCGCCCAGGCCAGCAGCCACAGGCGTTCAATATCACCCAGCTGCGGTAGTGTGATGCGCCAGCGCAGCGCCAGCGGTGCCATCTGCGTGGTATCGGTCTGCAGTGGTGGCCAGCTGCTGTATTTGTCACGGGCCGGCGTGGATAAGCCATCACCGGCTCCGGCGGTGCCGGCCAGCACGTCGACTTCAAAACGGTCAACCTGCTCCAGAATCACCTGCGCCAGCGGCTCACTGGTGCTGGCGCGATCCAGCACCGGCCAGAAATAGCGCACCAGGCATTCGCCCTGCGCGTCCAGTACACCCCAGCTTTCCAGTCGCGCCCGGGCGCCAGCACAGACGTCACTGTCGAGACTTTCGGTCCGGTAGGCCACCCGTTGTAATTCCGAACGTGGTCGTTCCGCAAAGGGGGAATTGCGCCAGCCGCTGCGGGTAAACTCCAGCAGATAATCACCGTTGTTCAGCAGCAATGCTGGCTGCAGATCGCCATATTGATCACGGATACCACGGTTAATGATCTGTTCGATATCACGACTGACCACCATATTGAAGCGCTGCAGGCTGGCCAGTTGTTCGGCCCGGATGTCGGTAATGCGGCGGGAATCAATAATATTGGCCAGCAACTGCGCTGAGCCTACGCCAATCATGGCGGTAATGCCGACCGCAACCAGCACCTCCAGCAAGGTAAAACCGCGGGTGCGCATCAGTGCTTCCCCATAATGCTGGCCAGGGTGGCGACAATGGCGTCCTTGTTACTGGCATCAGCCACCTCGATGGTAACGCGATGGGTATCAGGGAATTCGGTTTTCTCGACCTTGCTGGTGATCAGCCAGTCGCGTCCGGCCATGCTGGTCTGATCGCTGCGCTCCCCTTGAGGCGGCAGGCCGTTCAGGCGCAGTTCGGCCATGCGGTTTTCGGCCACCATGGCGGCCAGGGTTTTGTCCTGCAGATGAATTAATGAGGACGCACTCTGGCTGGCGGTATCACTGATAACAATCGCTATCGCCGCAAAAATGGTCAGTGCAATCATCACCTCCAGTAAGGTGAAGCCCCGCAGACGTTGCTCAGCCTTCAAAGTGCTCAACCTCCAGCAACGGCAAACCAAACCCATCGCCGCGCAGGTGCACCGCAAAGCGCTCGTCGGCTTCGTGGGTAAAGGTCAGGTGGAACGGCGTGTACTCATCGGAGGATAAAAACAGCAATACCGGCTGCGGACCGAGATCCTCATCGGCCGGGGCATTAAGGTCGGCTTCGCGCCCTTCGATGCTCAGCCCGACGATAATTTCCGGCGCCAGCTCCAGCTCGGCAGATAAACTGCCCTCATAGGTTTGCCAGGGATTTTTGTTCAGCCGGTCCAGTTCTTCAGCGGTTTTGTTGGCACTGAATTCCTGGCTGCGCACATCCTGCAGGCTCAGCAGCAACAGGCTGCCGGACTGCATGGCCACGCCTAGGTCAATGTTCTGAAACACCGCTTCCTGCCGGTAAGCCATCAACCGGGCGCTGATCTGCTGGGCGGCGCGCCGGGTCTGGTCTTCGGCCTGCCGGTCACCGCCCGACAGCGATACCAAACCCAGTAAGCCACCGATAATGGCCAGTACGACCATCACCTCCAGCAGGGTAAAACCACGCCCGGCGTGCATCGGAATTACTTATCCAGACTGCTGATGTCAGCGGCTTCGCCCTCGCCGCCTTCCTGGGCATCGGCACCCAGTGAGACGATTTCGTAACGACCGCGATCCATAAAGTACAGGAATTCACTGCCCCAGGCGTCGGTCGGTACCGAGGTGCCTTTCAGGTAGCCATCGGCGCGCCAGTTACGCGGCTCCGGCGCGCTGGTCGGCTTTTGCACCAGCGCTTCCAGCCCCTGTTCGGTGGTCGGATAAGTGAAGTTATCCAGCTTGTACATATCCAGGGCATTTTCGATCAGCTTGATCTGGCTCTGGGTGGTTTTGACCCGTGCATCGCCGGCGGAACCGATAATATTGGTGGCGACCAGGGCCATAATGCCGCCGATAATGGCCAGCACCACCATTACTTCCAGCAGGGTAAAACCACGTTGCGCCTGTTTCAGGTTACTGCGTTGCATACTTGCTCCTATTGCACCATTTTCTGAAGTTCAAGAATCGGCATCATAATGGCCGCCACAATGGTGGCGACAATGCCGCCCATGACCAGCAGCATCATGGGCTCAAACACTTTGACCAGCGCCGACACGGTATTCTCCAGCGTGGCTTCCTGCTGGGCCGCCGTGCGCGCCAGCATGGAGTCCAGCTCGCCGCTGTTTTCGCCACTGGCAATCATGTGCAGCATAATGGGTGGGAAAAACCGGGCTTCGGCCAGCGATTTATGCAGGCTGCCACCTTCACTGACCTTCACCGTGGCCTGCGCCAGCCCCTGCTGAATGGGAATGTTGGTAATCACCTGACTGGCAATGCGCATGGCGTCCACCAGCGGCACACCACTGCTGGTCAGAATGGCCAGTGTGCTGCCAAAGCGGGCGGTATTGGCGTCTTTAACAAAC
Source organism: Venatoribacter cucullus (assembly GCF_016132445.1). NCBI lineage: Bacteria > Pseudomonadati > Pseudomonadota > Gammaproteobacteria > Oceanospirillales > Oceanospirillaceae > Venatoribacter > Venatoribacter cucullus. The sequence goes on from NZ_CP046056.1 coordinate 1,447,316, forward strand.
CCGCCCAGTCCCGGCGTACGCAGCAACAGGGAATGCCAGCGGCGGCGAAAAGCAGCACCGCGCAAGGCCAGCCGGAACAGGGTCAGGCCCATCACCAGCAACACCAGCGTCAGCAAGCCCCAGTCGCGGATAAAATAACTCAGGTTCAGCATAAAGGCGGTTAAACCGGGCAATTCCTGACCATTCTTCAGAAACACCTCAACGATATCGGGCACCACATAGGTCAGCAGACCCACCACAATACCAATGGCCACGACCGACAGAATAATGGGGTACATGGCGGCTAATTTAATTTTCTGGTCGGACGCCTGACGGGCTTCGGTGTAGTCCGCCAGCCGGTTCAGCACACCATCCAGATGGCCGGCATGCTCACCGGCCGCCACGGTGGAACGGTACAGATGCGGAAAGGCGCGCGGGTATTCCGCCAGTGCTTTGGCCAGTGTATAGCCTTCCAGCACCTTGGCCCGAATAGCCAGAATCATGGCCTTAATGCGTTGTTTGCCGGTTTGCTCCGACAACGCGCGCAGGGATTCATCAATGGGCAGGCCAGCCTGAATCAACGTGGCCAGCTGACGGGTTATTAACGCCAGCTCGGGTACGGACAAGCCGGGTGAGCGACTGAGCAAGCCAGGGGTTTGTTCTTTACGGGTGGTCTGCTCCACGGACAGCGGCAGCCAGCCTTTGTCGCGCAGCTGCTGGCGCACCTGGCGGGCACTGTCGGCTTCCAGCACCCCTTTTTTGGCTTTGCCGCGCTCGTCCAGCGCCTGATAGACAAAGGCACCCATATCAGCCCTTCACCACCCGTAATAATTCTTCAATGGTGGTGCTGCCGGCCAGTACTTTGCGGATACCGTCCTGCTGAATGCCTGGCCCCAGCGTGCGCGCGTGACGCTCCAGCGCCTGTTCGCCAGCACGGTCATGGATCAGGGTTTTCATAGTTTCATCGACTTCAATGATTTCGTAGATACCCTGGCGACCGCGATAGCCCAGCTGGTTGCACTTATCACAACCGCGGGCGTGGAAAATCTGCGGTGGCTGCGCCGGATCAATGCCGAGAATGGTGCATTCGGCGGCATCGGCGGTGGCTTCTTCTTTGCATTCATTGCACAACACCCGCACCAGCCGCTGGGCGATTACACCGATAATACTGGACGACAGCAGAAAGGGCTCGACGCCCATATCTTGCAGTCGGGTTACCGCACCAATGGCGGTATTGGTGTGCAGCGTCGACAGCACCAGGTGACCGGTTAATGAGGCCTGAATGGCAATTTCAACGGTTTCAAGGTCGCGGATCTCACCGATCATCACCACATCCGGGTCCTGGCGCAGAATGGCGCGCAGGCCTTTGGCGAAGGTCATTTCAACTTTGGTGTTTACCTGGGTCTGGCCAATGCCGGGCAGGCTGTATTCGATCGGGTCTTCCACGGTCAGAATATTGCGGCTGGTATCGTTCAGGTCACTCAGCGCCCCATACAGCGTGGTGGTTTTACCCGAGCCGGTCGGACCGGTTACCAGAATAATGCCGTGGGGCTTGCTGATAATATTGCGCATGGTGGCCAGATCACGCGGCGCCATGCCCAGCTGCGACAGGCTCAGGCGGCCGGCTTGCTTATCCAGCAGACGCATTACCACCCGCTCGCCAAAACTGGACGGCATGGTCGACACCCGCACATCCACTTCACGACCACCGATGCGTAAGGCAATACGACCGTCCTGCGGCACGCGTTTTTCGGCAATATCCAGCCGCGCCATGACCTTAATACGGGAAATTAACAGCGCCGCCAGGGCGCGCTTGGGCTGCACCACTTCGCGCAGCACGCCATCGACGCGAAAGCGTACGACCAGGCGTTTTTCGTAGGTTTCGACGTGAATATCCGAGGCATTTTCTTTAACAGCTTCGGTCAGTAAGGCGTTGATCAGGCGGATAATGGGCGCATCGCCCTCCTGCTCGAGCAGGTCTTCGGTTTCCGGCACAGAATCAGCCAGGCTGGCGAGGTCCATTTCATCGCCCAGCCCTTCCACCATTTCCATGGTTTCGGAGGAATCACTCTGGTAGGCCAGCCCCATACGGCGTTCAAATTCATCGTTGCTGATGGCCTGCAACCGGAAAGGCGCACTCAGAAAGCGCTGCACTTCCATAATGACGCCAGCCTGCACCCCTTCACGGTGCAGCAGCAATAACTGGTCGGCCTTGCCTTCAATCAGCACGCCAAAGCGTTTGGCATAGCCAAAGGGTAACCGGGTATTAAGATTGGTCGATTGCACCTGACGGGAGAGGTCTTCTGCCGGTACGGCCAGATTGTCTGCGGTCATTCGATGCCCTGCTCGTTGGCAAAAATCGTCATCTGCATCATCCGCTGCAAAGGAAATCCCTCTTTGTTGTTATGCTCGGTACGTTACCTTATTACGGAAAAATGACAACTGCATGACATAAAAAAACCCGGCCTTGGCCGGGTTTTTCTAAGCATCTGATATTACAGAGCTTTTTCCAGTTCTGGTACGGCGTCAAACAGGTCTGCAACCAGACCGTAATCGGCTACCTGGAAGATCGGAGCTTCTTCGTCTTTGTTGATCGCAACAATGACTTTGGAGTCCTTCATACCAGCCAGATGCTGAATGGCACCAGAGATACCCACAGCAACGTACAGTTCCGGAGCAACGATCTTACCGGTCTGACCAACCTGCATGTCGTTCGGTACGAAACCGGCGTCAACCGCCGCACGGGATGCACCAACAGCGGCACCCAGTTTGTCGGCCACTTTGTACAGCATCTCGAAGTTGTCGCCGTTCTGCATACCACGACCACCAGAGATAACGATCTTGGCACCGGTCAGTTCCGGACGGTCAGACTTGGCCAGCTCTTCGCCAGCGAAAGCAGACAGACCAGCATCTTTAACCAGGTCGATGGCGGTTACGGCAGCAGCGCCGCCTTCAGCGGCCGCATCGAAACCGGTCGGGCGCACAGTCATCACTTTGATGCTGTCAGCTGATTTAACCGTCGCAATGGCGTTACCGGCGTAGATCGGACGAGTGAAGGTGTCGGCATCAACCACGCCAATCACTTCAGACAGCATGTTAACGTCCAGCAGCGCCGCAGCGCGTGGCAGGAAGTCTTTACCGGTAGTGGTGGCAGCGGCCAGGATGTGGCTGTAGCCCTTACCCAGTTCAGCAACCAGCTCGCCCATGTTCTCAGCCAGCTGATACTCGTAAGCCGCGTTATCGGCAACCAGTACTTTGGCTACGCCAGCGATTTTGGCAGCGGCTTCAGCAGCAGCGCCACAGTTGCTGCCGGCAACCAGCACGTCGACGTCGCCACCGATTTTGGCAGCAGCAGCCACAACGTTCAGAGTGGCTGCTTTCAGGGTCGCGTTATCGTGTTCAGCGATTACTAAAATAGACATGTAACAGACCTCTTACAGCACTTTGGCTTCGTTCTTCAGTTTGTCGACCAGCTGTTCAATGCTGGCAACCTTGATACCGGCCTTGCGCTGTGCCGGCGGAGTTACCTGAACCAGTGACAGGGTGGACTTAACTTCCACACCCAGGTCAGCCGGAGTGGTGACATCCAGAGGCTTACGTTTGGCTTTCATAATGTTCGGCAGAGACGCATAACGCGGCTCGTTCAGACGCAGGTCAGTGGTAACGATCGCCGGCAGTTTCAGAGCAACGGTACGCAGACCGCCGTCGATTTCACGGGTTACGTTCACTTTTTCGCCATCGATGGCCACTTCAGAAGCGAAGGTGCCTTGCGCCATACCCGTCAGTGCACCCAGCATCTGGCCAGTCTGATTGTTGTCGCTGTCGATGGTCTGCTTACCCAGCAGAACCAGTTGCGGCTGTTCTTTATCAACAACGGCTTTCAGCAGTTTGGCAACGCTCAGGGATTCCAGCTTCTCGTCGGTTTCGACCAGAATGCCACGGTCTGCACCCAGAGCCAGAGCGGTACGGATCTGTTCCTGAGCCACTTTAGGACCAATAGAAACCACCACCACTTCGCTGGCGATGCCCTTCTCTTTCAGGCGCACAGCTTCTTCCACGGCGATTTCGCAGAAGGGGTTCATAGCCATTTTAACGTTGGTCAGATCAACGTCTGAATTATCCGGCTTTACGCGTACCTTTACGTTGTAATCGATAACACGTTTAACAGCGACAAGAACCTTCATAGATTCCTCGTATTTATCTAGTGGATGAATAAAGGGCAAATACCACGCCGACAGGATGACACAGTCAATTTGAGACGCCCTTTCCAGCGCGCCACATTATTGGGATGTTTCTACCCAGCGTCAATAGTAAGGCCAGACCGTCGCGCCAAGCCTATGTTTTGCCGGCGTTTTTCAGTGGAAAGCAGTTGCCTGCGGATGCGCCCAACGTATAATGGCCGCCATTTTGCCTTTCAGGCAGGCGTTTTTGTGGCCGTTTGTGTGCAAAATAATGTTCCGTGTGCCTGACTATAAGGCTGTGAGAGAGTTCCGAAAGCCAACAGCTCCCAGCTCATACCGAGGAGAACAATATGCAACGTGATGTAATGGAATATGACGTAGTCATCGTCGGCGGCGGCCCTGCCGGCCTGTCGACTGCCTGTCGTCTCAAACAACTGGCTGAACAGGCCGGTCAGGAAATTTCTGTCTGCCTGGTTGAAAAAGGCTCCGAAGTCGGCGCCCATATTCTGTCCGGTGCCGTTATCGAAGACCGTGCCCTGGCTGAGTTGTTCCCGAACTGGAAAGAGCTGGGTGCCCCGCTCAATGTGCCGGTTAAAGGTGATGAAGTTTATTTCCTGACCAGCGCCGAAAAGTCGGTAAAAACTCCGAACTGGATGATCCCCAAGCCCATGCACAACGAGGGCAACTACATTGTTTCCCTGGGTAACGTCAGCCGCTGGCTGGGCGAGCAGGCCGAAGCACTGGGCGTAGAAATCTACCCGGGCTTCACCGCCGCTGAATACATCGTTGAAGACGGCGCTATTAAAGGCATCGTGACCGGCGACATGGGCGTGGACGCCAATGGCGAACCCAAAGCCGAATACACCCCGGGCATGGAATTGCGTGCCAAGTACACCGTCTTTGCCGAAGGCTGTCGCGGCCATCTGGGCAAGCGCCTGATCAGCGAGTTCAAGCTGGATGAAGGCAAAGATCCGCAACACTACGGCATTGGTATCAAAGAGCTGTGGGATATTGACCCGGCCAACCATAAAGAAGGCCTGGTACTGCACGGTGCCGGCTGGCCGCTGAGCGAATCCGGTTCTTCCGGTGGTTTCTTCCTTTACCACGCCGAAAACAACCAGGTAGTGGTTGGTCTGATCACTGACCTTTCGTACAGCAACCCGCACGTCAGCCCCTTTGATGAATTCCAGCGCATGAAACACCATCCGGTGGTGAAACAGTACCTGGAAGGCGGTAAGCGCGTATCTTACGGCGCCCGCGCCATCACCAAAGGCGGTCTGAACTGCCTGCCGAAGATGACTTTCCTGGGCGGTCTGGTGGTTGGCTGTGATGCCGGCACCCTGAACTTCGCCAAGATCAAAGGCACGCATACCGCCATGAAGAGCGGCCTGGTCGCTGCTGAAGAGCTGTTTAAAGCCATTCAGGCTGGCCGCGCCAATGACGAAGTGACTGAATTCACTACCGTCTTTGAAGCCTCATGGGCCTGGCAGGAACTGCACCGCAGCCGCAACTTCGGCCCGGCGATGCACAAGTTCGGTACTTTCCTGGGTGGTGCGTTTAACTACATCGACCAGAACATTGTGCCGATGCCGTTCACCCTGCACGACACCACTCCAGACTACGCGACCCTGAAGCCGGCCGCTGAGTGCGCGAAGATTAACTATCCGAAACCAGATGGCAAAATCTCCTTCGCCAAACTGGACTCTGTGTTTATCGGTAACGTAAACCACGCCGAAGACCAGCCTTGCCACCTGAAGCTGAAAGACGCTTCCATTCCGCTAAGCGTTAACCTGCCGAAGTGGGATGAACCGGCGCAGCGCTACTGCCCGGCTGGGGTGTACGAAATTGTTGAAACTGCAGAAGGCGAAAAGCGCTTCCAGATCAACTCGCAGAACTGCGTACACTGCAAGACCTGTGATATCAAAGACCCGTCACAGAACATCACCTGGGTTACTCCAGAGGGTGCCGGTGGTCCGAACTATCCGAATATGTAACATCAACAAGATGTTACAACCCATTGATTTTAATGGGGTTTAAAAACGGCCTTCGGGCCGTTTTTTATGCGCACCAATCGCACCAAAGACAAACAGCGGACACAAAAAAGCCGCCCGCAGGCGGCTGAAGTCTTACGAGAGTGTTACTTGAAATAGGCGTTCTCAGCCTGAGTGTGGTCGGTTACGTCCCGCACCCCTCTTACTTCTGGTACGCGCGAGGTCAGGGTCGCCTCCACACCATCTTTTAACGTCATATCCACCGCGCTGCAGCCCTGGCAGCCGCCGCCGAACTTCAGCACCGCAATGCCGTCTTCGGTCAGCTCTACCAGGCTCACTTCGCCGCCATGCGACGCCAGACCCGGGTTGATTTCGGTGTACAGCAGATAATTAATGCGCTCTTCCACCGGGCTGTCGGCGGTTACCTTGGGCATTTTGGCATTCGGCGCCTTAATGGTCAGCTGGCCGCCCATACGGTCTTTGGCGAAATCAATAAGGGATTCTTCCAGATACGGAACGCTCATCGCCTCGATATAGACGCGCAGCTTGTCCATCGGCTGAATCAGATCGGAGGCATTCACCTCTTCCGGGCGGCAGTACGCCAGGCAGGTTTCCGCATACTTGGTGCCGGGTTGGGTGATAAACACGCGCACCGCCATCCCTTCGATGTTCTGTTTCTCCAGCAGGCTTGCCAGATACTCTTCCGCATCAGGAGTGATGGTTACATAGGTTGTCATAGCCAGTACCTCAGTTAACTGGCGCCATTGTAACGAATGGCGGCCGGCGGCGAAATACCCAACTAAAACAGTTGGATAAGACAAGCGGTTCCCGCTCTGCTACAATCCGCGGCTATTTTTGGGTAGCAGCCTTAGTAATATTATGAGTCAGAACACCTCCCCCCTGTCCGATCTCCGCCAGCAACGTATCGCCCGTCTGAAAGCCAATCTGCAGCAGCGCATCCATATTCTGGATGGCGGCATGGGCACGCTGATTCAGTCCCATCAGCTGGATGAAAAAGACTACCGGGGCAGCCGTTTTGCTGACATCGCTCAGGATGTTAAAGGCAACAACGACCTGCTGGTACTGACCCAGCCTGAGATTATTGCCGGCATTCACCGCCAGTATTATCTGGCCGGCGCTGATATCGTTGAAACCAACACCTTCAACAGCACCCGGGTGTCGCAGGCCGATTACCAGATGGAAGACCTGGTACCGGAACTGAACCGCGAAGCGGCTGCCCTTGCCCGCCGCGTGGCCGATGAGGTGGAAGCCGAAACCGGTATTCCGCGCTACGTGGCCGGTGTACTGGGCCCGACCAGCAAAACCAGCTCCATCTCCCCGGATGTGAACGACCCCGGTTACCGCGCCATTACCTTCGACAAGCTGGTGGCGGAATACATTGAGGCCACCGAAGGCCTGATGGACGGCGGCGCCGACCTGATTCTGATTGAAACCATTTTCGACACTCTGAATGCCAAAGCAGCGATTTTTGCCGCTCAGGAAGTGTTTGAGCGCCGCGGTGAAGAGCTGCCGATTATGATTTCCGGCACCATCACCGACGCCTCTGGCCGTACCTTAACCGGCCAGACCGCCGAAGCCTTCTGGAACTCCGTCGCCCACGCCCGCCCGCTGTCGGTCGGCCTGAACTGCGCGCTGGGTGCTGAAGAGCTGCGTCCGCACATTGAAGAGCTGTCGAATAAGGTCAATACCTATATTTCCGCGCACCCGAACGCCGGTCTTCCGAATGAATTCGGTGAGTACGATCAGTCGGCCGCTGACATGGCGGTGATTGTGGAAGAATTTGCCGCCTCCGGTTTCCTGAACATTGTTGGCGGCTGCTGTGGCACCACTCCAGCGCACATCAAAGCCATTGCCGAAGCGGTACAGAAACATAAGCCGCGGGTTATTCCGGCTATTCGTCCGGCCTGTCGGCTGGCCGGTCTGGAGCCGTTTAACTTCGATGAAGACAGCCTGTTTGTTAACGTCGGTGAGCGTACCAACGTCACCGGCTCGGCCAAATTCAAGCGGCTGATTATTGAAGAAAACTACGATGAAGCGCTGAGTGTGGCGCGCCAGCAGGTCGAAAGCGGCGCCCAGATTATCGACATCAACATGGACGAAGGCATGCTGGATTCGCAGGCCGCCATGGTGCGCTTCCTGAATCTGATTGCCGCCGAGCCGGATATTGCCCGGGTGCCGATCATGGTCGACTCGTCCAAGTGGGACATCATCGAAGCCGGCCTGAAGTGCATTCAGGGCAAGGCCATTGTGAACTCCATTTCCCTGAAAGAAGGCGAAGAAGAGTTTATCGCCAAAGCCAAACGCTGCCTGCGTTATGGCGCGGCAGTGGTGGTGATGGCGTTCGACGAGCAAGGTCAGGCCGATACCGAAGCGCGCAAAAATGAAATCTGTGGGCGCTCCTACCGCGTGCTGGTCGATAAAGTCGGTTTCCCGCCGCAGGACATTATTTTCGACCCGAACATCTTTGCCGTGGCGACCGGTATTGAAGAACACAACAACTACGCGGTGGATTTCATCAACAGTTGTAAGTTCATTACCGACAACCTGCCCCACGCCAAGATTTCTGGTGGTGTGTCCAACGTATCGTTCTCCTTCCGCGGTAACGAGCCGGTGCGTGAAGCCATTCACTCGGTGTTCCTGTATCACGCCATTCAGAACGGCCTGAGCATGGGTATCGTCAACGCCGGCCAGCTGGCGGTGTATGACGACCTGCCGGCGGAGCTGAAAGAGCGCGTTGAAGATGTGATTCTGAACCGCCGCCCGGATGCCACCGACCGCATGCTGGAAATTGCCGAGAAATACCGTGGCGATGGCAGTGTGCAGGAAAAAGAAAACGAAGAATGGCGCAGCCTGCCGGTGCGTGAGCGTCTGACCCACGCGCTGGTCAAAGGCATTAACGCCTTCGTTGAAGAAGATACCGAAGAAGCGCGCCAGGGCTTTGCCCGCCCGATTGAAGTGATTGAAGGCCCGCTGATGGACGGCATGAACGTGGTCGGTGACCTGTTCGGTTCCGGCAAAATGTTCCTGCCGCAGGTGGTGAAAAGCGCCCGCGTAATGAAACAGGCGGTGGCTTATCTGCTGCCCTTTATCGAAGCCGAAAAAGACGGCAAATCGGAAACCCAGGGCAAGATCCTGATGGCGACCGTAAAAGGTGACGTCCACGACATCGGCAAAAACATCGTTGGCGTGGTGCTGCAGTGCAACAACTTCGAGGTGATTGACCTCGGTGTGATGGTGCCGGCGGAGAGAATCCTTAAAGTCGCCAAGGAAGAAAACGTCGATATCATCGGCCTGTCCGGCCTGATTACGCCGTCACTGGATGAAATGGTGCACGTGGCCCGTGAAATGCAGCGGCTGAATTACCATCTTCCGCTGATGATCGGCGGTGCCACCACCTCCAAAGCCCACACCGCGGTAAAAATTGAGCCGCAGTACAAGAATGACATTACCGTCTATGTCGCCGATGCTTCCCGTGCCGTGGGCGTGGCCCAGAAGCTGGTGACGCCGGAGGCTAAAGCCGCCTTTGTGGCCGAGCGCCGCGATGAATATCAGGCCGTGCGTGAACGCAACGCCAACCGCAAGGCCAAGGCATTGCTCAGCTATGACGCCGCTTGCGCCAATGCCTTCCGGCCGGATTTCAGCAACTACAAACCCGTAAAGCCCAACAAGCTGGGCGTTACGGTGTACGAAGCCTTCGACCTGGCTGAGCTGGCAGAATACATCGACTGGACCCCTTTCTTTATGTCGTGGGAGCTGGCCGGTAAATACCCGCGCATTCTGGAAGATGAAGTGGTCGGTGAAGCCGCCACTGCCCTGTTCAAAGATGCCCAGGCCATGCTGGCGCGCATCATCGATGAAAAACTCTTTACCGCCCGTGGTGTGGTCGGCCTGTGGCCGGCGCAACGCCGTGGTGAAGACGACATTGTGGTGTTCAGTGAAGACCGCAGTGCCGAACTGGCCGTGCTGCACCAGCTGCGCCAGCAAACCGATAAGCCCAACGATCAGCCCAACTATTCACTGGCCGACTTTGTCGCACCGGAAGGTTCGGTCGATGACTACGTCGGGGCTTTTGTGGTCACCGCCGGTATCGAAGCCGAGAAGCTGGCCCATTCTTATGATGCCAAACACGACGACTACAGCAGCATTCTGATCAAAGCATTGGCCGACCGCTTTGCCGAAGCCTTTGCCGAACGTCTGCATGAAATCGTGCGCAAGGAACTCTGGGGCTACGCCGCCGATGAGCAGCTCAGCAACGAAGAGCTGATCAAAGAAAACTACAAAGGCACCCGTCCGGCACCGGGTTATCCGGCCTGCCCGGATCACACCGAGAAAGCCACCCTGTTCCGCATTCTGAATGCCGAACAGGCGACCGGCGTTTCGCTGACCGAGAACTTCGCCATGACCCCGGCCGCCTCGGTCAGTGGCTGGTATTTCTCACATCCGGAGGCCAAATACTTCGGACTGGGCAAAATCGACCGTGACCAGGTCGAAGACATTGCCCGCCGCAAAGGCATGACCATGGACGAAATGGAGCGCTGGCTGGCGCCTAACCTGAGCTACGACCGCTAAGATATGAACGGGCTGCTGCTGGTCAGCCGCCTGCTTGGCATTGAGCCGCAGCGGCTGACCCGGATTCTCAGCATCGGCATCCCCATTATTGGCGGCATGCTGTCGCAGAGCCTGATTAACCTGGTCGATGCCGCCATGGTCGGCCGGCTGGGGGAAACCGCTCTGGCCGGGGTGGGCGTGGGCGGTTATACCACCTTTATTACCGTGTCCATGGTGATGGGTTTATCGGCCGGCGTGCAGGCACTGGTGGCCCGCCGTCACGGTGCCGGTGACACCTCCCTGCACGACCCGCTGACCGCCGGCCTGCTATTGGCCGTGGTGGTTGGCATTCCGCTCTCGCTGCTGTTTATCCTGATGGCTCCCTGGCTAATCTCTTTATTCAATTCTGATCCGCAAGTTCTTGATATTGCAGTACCTTATTTCGAATGGCGCACAGCAGCTACCGTTGCGGTAGCCATGAACTTTGTGTTCCGGGGGTACTGGAGCGGCATTGGTCAGGCGCGCATTTATCTGCATTCCCTGCTGCTGATGCACCTCGTTAATGTGGTGGTCAGCTATGTACTTATTTTTGGCATCGGCAGCTGGCAAGGTTATGGTGCCGTGGGTTCCGGCATGGGTACCAGCATTGCGCTGTTCTTTGGCGCCGGACTGTACAGCTGGCTTACTTTCCGCCGGCGCAGCGGCCGTTTCCGCTGGCCGCAACGTCACACCCTGCTGCAGGTGCTGCGACTGACGGTACCGAATTCCACCCAGCAAACCCTGTTTGCGCTGGGAGTCAGCGTGCTGTTCTGGATTATTGGCCAGGTCGGCACCCAGGAGCAGGCCATTGGCCATATTCTTATCAGCCTGGCACTGCTGCTGATTTTACCGGCGGTCGGGTTGGGCATTGCCTCCACCAGTCTGGTCGGCCATGCCCTGGGCCGTAACGATACCGCCGACGCCTACCGCTGGGGCTGGGAAGTGGTGCGGGTAGCCATACTGATGATGGCCCTGCTCGGTCTGCCGCTGTGGCTGTTTCCGCAGCATATTCTTGGTATTTTCACTCCCGATCAGCATCTGATTGAACTGGGCAGCTGGCCGTTGCGTATTACCGGCCTGAATATTGTGTTTGAAGTGACCGCCATGGTACTCACCCAGGCGCTGCTGGGCGCCGGCGCCAGCCATCAGGTGATGCGCATCAGCCTGAGCATGCAATGGGGGGTGCTGTTGCCGCTGGCCTATCTGGCCGGTCCGGTGGCCGGTTTCGGGCTGCTGGGAATCTGGTTGCTTCAGGGTCTGCAACGTATTACGTTGTCGCTGATTTACGCCCTGATCTGGCGCTCACGGCACTGGGCACGGATCACTCTCTGACTGTCTGATGTCCCCTTGCGGAGTTTTTATGCCCAGCCACAGCATGCCTTTTGCCAGCCCCGATGCGTATGAATACCTGCCGCCGGTTATTGCCCACCGCGGCGCCAGTGGTTCGGCCCCGGAAAATACCCGGGCCGCGATTGCGCTGGCCGCCCATCAGGGCGCGCGCTGGATTGAAGTGGACGTAACAATCTCCGCCGATGGCATTGCCGTAATCCACCATGATGCCGATCTGGCGCGTTGTTCCGACGGCAGCGGACTGGTGATTCAGAAGCGCCTGGCCGAGCTGAAGCAGTTAGACGCCGGCAGCTGGTATGCCGCTGAGTTCGCGCAGGAACGGATGCTGACCCTTACCGAGTTACTGGTGCTGGCCAACCAGCTGGAACTGGGGCTGAACCTGGAAATAAAACCCACCATTGGCCGCGAGCCGGAAACCGTCTGGGCCATGCACAAAGCCTTACAACAAGTGCCGTTTGAGCAGGCGCTGCTGTTCAGCAGTTTCAGCATTCATGCCCTGCAGGCCGCCCGCCGCCATTTGCCGCACGTAACCCGTGGTCTGAACGTTGAGGCGATTCCGGCCGACTGGCAGCACCGGCTGGAAGAAGCCGACTGCGCCGGCCTGCACTTTGCGCGCGAGTTTTTCGATGCCCAGGCGGTTAAAGCCATCCGGGCTGCCGGTTATCACTGCATGGTGTTTACCGTGAACGACCCGGATGACGCCCGCCAGTTATTACAGGCGGGTGTGGATGCGGTATTTACCGACTTCCCGCAACGTTTGCTGCAGCATTTGCAGGGGCGCGCACCACTGGGCAAACACTGAAAAACACGGCTTTCTTTAGAGCCTTCAGTTATTTTCATATAGATAAATAGTCATTTTAAGAATATAAGGCGTCTGCTATTGTTCGCCGCCATAACCATTCCTCTAACTAACGACAGGTTAGCAACCGGGTTACTATGTACGTTTACGATGAGTACGATCAGCAACTGCTGAATGAGCGCGTCGCCCAGTTCCGTGGGCAGATGGAGCGTTTTCTGGCCGGTAAAATTGCACCGGACGAGTTCCTGCCGCTGCGCTTGCAGAACGGCATTTATATTCAGCGCTACGCCCCGATGCTGCGTATCGCCATTCCTTACGGTGCCATCAGCTCGGTGCAGATGCGTAAGCTGGCCCATGTGGCGCGCACCTATGACAAAGGCTATGCCCACTTCACCACCCGTCAGAACCTGCAGCTGAACTGGCCGAAGCTGGAAGAATGCCCGCAGATTCTGGCCGAGCTGGCCGAAGTACAGATGCACGCCGTGCAGACCAGCGGCAACTGTATCCGCAACACCACCACCGACGAATACGCCGGGGTGATTGCCGAAGAAATTACCGACCCGCGCCCCTACTGCGAAATTATCCGCCAGTGGTCAACCTTCCACCCGGAATTCGCCTTCCTGCCGCGCAAGTTCAAAATTGCCGTCAACGCCGTCCCGGGTGCTGACCGCGCCGCCATTCAGATTCACGACATTGGTGTGAACCTGGTGCGCAATGACGCCGGTGCAATCGGTTACCGCATTCTGGTCGGCGGCGGTTTAGGCCGTACCCCGGTTATCGGTGAAGAGATCCGCAGCTTCCTGCCGGAAGAAGACCTGCTGACCTATCTGGATGCCATTATCCGCGTCTATAACCAGTTCGGTCGCCGCGATAACAAATACAAAGCCCGGATCAAGATTCTGACCAAAGCACTGGGTATTGAACGCATGCGCGAACTGGTGGAAGCCGAATGGGAACGTACCCGCCACAGTGACGGCAAACTGACCCAGGCTGAGCTGGATCGGGTGAAGAAACACTTTACCGACCCGGCCTATCGGGAGCTGGCCGACGAGCCGGCAGAACTGACCACTGCGCGCACAGAAAACGCTGCCTTCGCCCGCTGGCTGGGCCGCAACGTGCGCCAGCATAAAAAAGCCGGCTACGCCGTGGTTACCCTGACCCTGAAACAGAAAGGCACCCCGCCGGGTGACATTACGTCTGAACAGCTGGATCAGATTGCCGCCCTGGCCGATCAGTACAGTTTTGGTGAAATCCGCTCCACCCATCAGCAGAACCTGGTACTGGCCGATGTGGAACAGCGTGAACTGTTTAACCTGTGGCAACAGGCCAAAGCCCTGGGGCTGGCGACGCCGACTCTGGGCCTGCTGACCGATATGATCTGCTGCCCGGGCGGCGACTTCTGCGCCCTGGCCAACGCCAAATCCATTCCGGTGGCGGAAGCCATTCAGGTGCGCTTTGACGATCTGGATTATCTGTACGATCTGGGCGAAATCGACCTGAACATTTCCGGCTGCATGAACGCCTGTGGTCACCACCACGTCGGCAACATCGGCATTCTGGGCGTGGACAAAAAAGGCGAAGAATTCTTCCAGATTTCCCTGGGCGGCAACGCCGGTGAAGAATCGACCCTGGGTAAAATCCTCGGTCCCTCTTTTGCCCGCGACCAGATCCCGGACATCATCGCCAAAATTCTGGATTTCTACGTCGTCAAGCGTCAGGACGGCGAATCGTTCCTGGAAACCTACCGCCGTATTGGCCACGACCCGTTTAAGGAGGCGATCTATGGCCCAGCTCATTAAGAAAGGCCAGCTCGTCACCAGCGACGAGTGGCAGCGTCTGGACGATGAGGCCGTAATGGCCGATTACAGCCTGATCAGCCTGCAACGCTGGCAGGATAATGCCGAATCACTGGCGCCGCTGGCGCAGGCCGGTAAAATCGGCCTGTGGCTGAACAGCGAAGACACCGCCGACCGGCTCGGCGACGACTGCCGCCAGTTCAGCATCATTGCCATTGAGTTCCCGAAATTCAGCGACGGCCGTGGCTACAGCACTGCCCGCCTGCTGCGTGAACGTCATGGCTACCGGGGCGAACTGCGCTCGGTGGGCGATGTCCTGATCGACCAGCTGTTCTTTATGCAGCGCGTGGGCTTCGATGCCTTCGCCCTGCGCGATGATCAGGATCTGAACGACGCCCTGGCGGCCTTCGCCACCTTCAGCGTCTGCTATCAGAACGACGTGCACGACCCCCGCCCACTGTTCCGCCGTCGCGGCTGAACAGGAACGCCGGATACAAAAAAGCCGTCAGAGATGACGGCTTTTTTGTTGGCTCGCGGTTAACCCGGGGCTCAGCCCTTGGTTTGTTGCTGCCGCTGCAGCAGCGTAAACAGCCGCATCATCGCCCCTTCGGTACCTTTCTGTACCGCCAGCCCCAGCTTTTCCTGCAGTGACTTGCGGAACTCGTAGCGCACGCTGAACACATCGGCGTTGGCACAGGCATTCACCAGATAATCATCGCTGGTGCCAATACTGTCGATCAGCCCCTGCTCCAGCGCCTGCTGGCCGTACCAGATATCGCCATTGGCCACGGTTTCCACGGCCAGCTGCGGACGGAAGTGTTTAACGTGGTGCTTGAACAGTTCGTGGGTATCTTCCAGGTCAGACTGAAACTTCTCTTTGGCTTTGGCCGAGTTGTAGCCAAACATGGTCACAGTGCGCTTGTATTCGCCGGCGGTGAACAGCTCGAAGTCGATGTCGTGCTTTTTCAGCAGGCGGTTAAAGTTCGGCAGCTGCGCCACCACCCCGATGGAACCGATAATGGCAAAGGGTGCCGCCACAATACGGTTGGCGATGGCTGCCATCATATAACCACCACTGGCGGCCACCTGATCCACACAGACAGTCAGCGGTATACCGTGATCACGCACACGCTGCAGCTGTGAGGCGGCGTAGCCATAGCTGTGCACCATGCCGCCCGGGCTTTCCAGGCGGATAACCACTTCGTCCTGCTCCGGCACTGCCATGGTCAGTACGGCGGTAATTTCATGGCGCAGCAGCTCTGCTTCGCTGGCCTGAATGTCGCCGTTGAAATCCATCACGAACACGCGCTTGCGGGCGGTATCGTCCGGCTGGCCGTCTTTTACCCGTTTTTTATCGGCTTTTTCTTTTTCTTTGTCTTCTTTCTTACGGTCTTTATCGAGTTGCTTCAGTTCGGCTTCGCTGTACAGGGCAATTTCCAGATCCTGTTTGAAGTCTTCCAGCTCGTCGTTGATCTTTTTAACCACCAGTTCGCCTTCATTGCGACGTTTGTGGCGGCTGCCCAGCGACACCAGCGCGCCGGCAATCACAATAATGGCCACCACAATGGTGACCGCTTTCAGTAAAAATGAGCCATAGTCGGCAAGGAATTCCACAGACCAGTCCTTATTGGTTTAAACAGCCGGCAAGCATAACCGAATGGCGCGCCGGTACAAGCCACTGCAGGCTCCGGAAGGGGACTGGTTTCAAACAGACGTATGAATTTTCGTTGACACCTATCAGGCCAGCCCATAGAGTGATTGCCGTCTGAAAGACAAGCACAGACAGGTTGCTGATCACCGTAACATCCGATCCGCTGCGCCCCTGTCATTGGTAGCAATAATAAGGAACCTTTTATGGCAACTGTTGCACAAATCATCGAAACCATGAACAGCAAGTTCAACGCCGCTGCTGCTGCCGGCCTGGACCTGATTTTCCAATTCAATATCGAAGACGGTGAGACTTATCACCTGATCATCAAAGACGGCACCTGTGCCGTTGCTGAAGGCGCCAATGACGACGCCAACGTAACCCTGATCATGAATTCTGAAACTCTGGCGGGCATCGTTTCCGGTGACACCGACGGTATGATGGCATTCATGTCTGGTCAGCTGCGTGTTGAAGGCGACATGATGCTGGCAACCAAACTGGGCGAACTGTTCCCGGCGTAATCCGGCAACACTGGCTCAATAAAAAAGCGGCTCCGGCCGCTTTTTTATTGTCTGGTGTTTATGAGTGGCCGGCAGAATTACTCGTCTGAACCCTCGTTTTCCTGGCTTTCATCGTCCCAATTCTCTTCGTCTTCCCAACTGTCCCAGTCATCATCACCGAAGTCATCTTCCATCACGCCGTCATTAATCAGAAACTCCCGGCGCTGAAAATAAAAGCTGCGGATAAAGGTATAGCGGTCACCACTGATCAGGCTTTCAGATGCCAGCAGATCAGCACGCACGTCAGCCAGGTACAGGGCCGAGGCTCCCCAGCCCTGAGCGGTGGTACCCAGCTGCACATACGACAGATTGGCCGTGTATTCCACGCCCCGGCCGGTCAGGTCACGGACGTTGCTTGGCCCCAGTACCGGCAACACCAGATACGGGCCGCTGCCTACACCCCAATAGCCCAGCGTCTGGCCGAAATCTTCATTATGTTTAGGCAGGCCAATATGGCTGGCGACATCGAAAATACCGAAGAAGCCAACGGTACTGTTCACCAGCACCCGGGCGGTATCGGATAATGCCTGGCCAAATTTCAGCTGCGCCAGGTCGTTAACAATAACCACCACATCATTTAAATTGGCAAAGAAATGGGTTACCGAACGATCAACCGGTTCTGGTGTAACGGCCTGATACCCCTGCGCCAGCGGCTTGGCCACATAACGGTCAAGGCTTTCATTAAAGGCGAACATTTTCCGGTTAAAACCTTCCCAGGGATCCGGGTTGGTTTCTTCACTCTGTGCCGCTACCGGCAATATAACCAGCAGCAACAGGGTTAATACACGCATGGGTTCTCCCCGGCCGGCGCCGGAATTATTAAGCGGCCTATTAAATCAGCCCGGGTACCGGCACAACAACCCACCGTTGTTGCACAGTAACAACAATGCATACCAACGGCTTAGCGGGCGTCGGTGTTCACAATGTCCTGCCAGCGCTTTTCCAGTCGTTTTAATGACACCGGCTCGCGGGTACCCAGCGGCTGGGCAAATAAAGCCACCCGCCATTCTTCCAGTAACCAGCCGAATTCCTGCAGCAACGGCCCCGGGTAAGTGGTTTTTTTCCGGGCGGCCTGATACAGCTGCCACAACGAATCAAATTCAATCATCGACTGGCGGTCACGGGGCAAGTTGCCCTGCAGTTTATCCAGCCGGTATTCAATGGCTTTTAAATAACGGCTGTAACACTGCAGTTGCGCCCAGGGCTGGCTGAGCATAAAACCCCGTGCCATTAAGCGCTCCAGATGGGCCTTGGCATCGCTGCAGGCCAGCGCCCGGTCGAGGCTGACCGAACCGCTCATGGTTTTCAGAATTTTATGCCGCAGCTCCAGCCAGCCGGCGTATTCCTGCAGCAGTTTTTCCGCCTGTGGCATAAAGTCAGCGCGCCGCTGCAGGCGCTGGCGGAAGTCGGCTGCAGTTAATGGCAGGGCTTCATCCAGTGGCACAAACACCAGCTGAAAAGCGGCGTCAGTTAAATCGTTGGTAATGTCGGTCTGGTTGCTCAGGCCCTTGGCCAACAGCCAGCGATTACCCAGTACTTTCTGGATGCTTTGTTTAAATAACCGCTCCAGTTCCGGCAGGCTGGTGCGGATAAGGTGCAACACGCCCTGGCGGTGTGCCTGCTGGGCCGCCGCCTGACTGGCTTCCACCGTTAATTCCAGCTCGTTACCCTGACGGCGCAGGCAGGGAAATGCCCGCACGGGCAAGCCACCGGCATCGGTCTGGATGGATTCCGGTAAATCACCAAAATCCCATTGCTGAATACCGCTGCGCTGATACGCCTGATGAGTAAGCGTTTGTACCTGCTGCTGGCCGGCGGCGGCCCACTGTTGTTTCAATGCGGCCAGATCCCGCCCCTGCGCCAGCAATTTACCGTCCTGTAGTACGCGGATATTCATCTGTAGATGGGCGGGCAATTCAATCTCCAGCAAGGCGGATAATTCCAGTGACGGCCGTACCGTGCGGTTAATAAATTGCAGCAGCTGGGCGTACAGACTGCCCTGCTGCGGGCTGGCCTGACGCAAAAAGGCTTCCGCACTGTTCGGTACGGGTACAAAGAGTTTGCGCGTTGCTTTCGGCAAGCCCCGCAATACGGCGGCGACTTTTTCGCCAATAAAGCCGGGCACCAGCCATTCCACCTGCGCCTCCGGCACCTGCGCCAGCATCGCCGCCGGGACGCTCAGGCTGACGCCGTCATCAATACTGCCGGGGGCAAAGCTGTAACTGAGTGGAAAGGCCATGCCCTGCCATTCCAGCTCCGTGGGAAAATCATTGGCACCAATACCGGCCGCTGCCGGGCTGAGTAACGCTTCCCGGGTAAATTCCAGTGCTTTTTTCTCGGCGGCACTGGCTTTTTCATACCAGCGCTCCAGATGCTTCTGGGAAATAAATTCTGCCGGCAAGTGCCGGGCATAAAAATCGGCTTGCCATTGCTCGTCGATCACCAGATCGCGGCGGCGGCTTTTTTCTTCGTACTCGGTTACGTCTTTCAGCAGCTGAATATTGCGCCGGTAAAACGGCAGTTTGCTGTTAAATTGCTGCGCCACCAACGCTTCCTGAATAAACAGGCTGCGGGCAGTTTCCGGTTCAATGCTGGCAAAGTTTACCCGCTTACGCGGATTCACAATCAGGCCATACAGGGTGCTTTGCTCAAAGGCCACCACCTGCCCGCGCTGTTGTTCCCAGTGTGGTTCAAAGTACTGGTATTTCAGCAAGGGCTTAGCGATTTCTTCCAGCCATTGCGGTTCAATGCGGGCCACGGTGCGGGCAAATAACTTGCTGGTTTCCACCAATTCCGCCGCCATGATCCATTTGGGTTTCTTTTTGTACTGGCCGGAGGCCGGGAAAATAAACAGTTTGCGGTTGCGCGCGCCCAGATACTCCTGCCCTTCGGCTTTAAAACCAATCTGACTGAGCATGCCGGCCAGCAACGATTTATGCACGGCGTCATATCCGGCGGCTTCGTCCTGTTCCTGCAGGCCCAGTTCCTTGGCCATCAGGTGCAGCTGGCGGTGGGTGTCGCGCCATTCGCGCAGCCGCATAAAGGACAAAAAGTTTTTGCTGCACCATTTGCGCAGCTGCGCCTGGGTTAACGCCTGGCGCTGCTCTTCGTAGCCGGCCCAAAGATTGACCAGGGTTAAGAAATCCGACTCTTCGTGTTGCCACTGACGGTGTTTTTCATCGGCCGCCTGTTGTTTTTCCGGTGGCCGTTCGCGCACATCCTGGGCGCTGAGTGCGGCGGCAATAATCAGCACTTCGCGCAGCGCCTGACGCTGCTGCGCTTCCAGCAACATCCGGCCAATCCGCGGGTCGACCGGCAGGCGCGCCATTTTGCGGCCGAGTTCGGTCATGTCGCCGCGTTCGGTTACGGCTTCCAGCTCCTGCAGCAGGGTAAAACCGTCTTTAATAAAACGCTCGTCCGGCGCATCGATAAAGGGAAAATCCTGCAACCGCCCGAGTTTCAGCTGCAGCATCTGTAAAATAACGGCGGCTAAGTTGGTGCGCTGAATTTCCGGCTCGGTAAATGCCGGCCGGTTAAGGAAATCGCTTTCATCGTACAGGCGAATACAAATGCCCGGCGCGGTGCGGCCACAGCGACCGGCACGCTGGTTGGCGCTGGCCTGCGAGATAGCTTCCACCGGCAAGCGCTGCACTTTGCTGCGGTAACTGTAACGGGAAATGCGTGCCACGCCGGTATCCACCACATAACGGATACCCGGCACAGTTAAGGATGTTTCGGCGACGTTGGTGGCCAGCACCACCCGGCGGCCACCGTGCGGACGGAAAATCTTTTGCTGATCGCCGGCGCTTAAACGGGCATACAGCGGCAGAATTTCAGTGGCCGGCAATTGCGCACGACGTAAAAACTCGGCGCATTCACGGATTTCCCGTTCGACGGGTAAAAACACCAGCACATCACCATGCTGACCTTGTTTACGGTCTTCGTCGCGTAATTCCGCCAGCGCTTCGGCAATGCCGTCATAGAGACTGAGATCTTCTTCGTTGTCTTCGCTGCGCAATAACGAGCGGTAACGCATTTCCACCGGAAAAGTACGGCCGGACACTTCGATCACCGGCGCCGGGTTGCCGGCGGCATCGGCAAAATGACGGGCAAAGCGCTCTACATCAATGGTGGCCGAGGTGATCACAATTTTGAGGTCCGGGCGTTTCGGCAGCAGCTGTTTTAAATAGCCGAGCAGAAAATCGATGTTCAGGCTGCGCTCGTGCGCTTCGTCGATAATGATGCAGTCGTATTCGTTCAGAAAGCGGTCATGCTGGGTTTGTGCCAGCAGAATACCGTCGGTCATTAATTTAATGCGGGTATGGTCATCGCTGTGGTCGGTAAAGCGCACCTGATACCCCACCGCCTGCCCCAGCGGCGTTTGCAGCTCATCGGCGATGCGCTGAGCCACAGCGCGGGCCGCCAGCCGGCGCGGCTGGGTGTGGCCAATACGGCCCTGAATGCCCAGCCCGGCTTCGAGGCAGACTTTCGGTAACTGGGTGGTTTTACCCGAGCCGGTTTCACCGGCAACCACCACCACCTGATGCTGACGGATGGCGGCCAGAATTTCTTCACGCCGGCCGGCCACCGGTAATTCGTCCGGATAGCGGATGGTTAAAGGCGTCTGCCGTGCGGCCACAATCTGCTGGCTGCGGGTAATACGCTGAATTATTTTTTCCAGCAACGGCAAGGCATCCTGCTGCTGTTGCAGGCCCTGCAGCTGCTTCAGACTGCGACGTAACGGGTGCTGATCTTTCAGCAGGCACTGAGCAATGGCGCGCTGCAAGGCAGCCCGGTCGGCAGTAAAGCCTTCAGTGGTCACGCGCATCTCCTTGGTTTCTTTTATTGGTACCAATAAAAACGCCCCGTATTCTGCAATACAGGGCGCTTTATTAAACCAGCAACAACTTACTTGTGCTTGGCCAGTTCGGCATCACGCAGTTCGCGACGCAGAATTTTACCGACGTTGGTTTTCGGCAATTCATCGCGGAACTCAATCTGGCGCGGGATCTTGTACGCGGTCAGGCGTTCACGACACCAGGCGGTGATTTCAGCAGCGGTCAGATTTTCGTTTTTGGAAACGATAAATACTTTAACGGCTTCAGAGGTCTTCGGATCCGGAATACCAATGGCGGCCGCTTCCATTACATCCGGGTGGGATACGATGACGTCTTCCACTTCGTTCGGATAAACGTTGAAGCCGGAGACGATGATCATGTCTTTCTTACGATCAACAATCTTCATGTAACCGTCGTCGGTAATCACTGCCATATCGCCGGTTTTCAGCCAGCCATCGGCATCGATGGTTTCTGCTGTGGCTTCCGGACGCTGCCAGTAGCCTTTCATCACCTGCGGACCTTTAACACACAACTCGCCCGGCTCGCCCAGGGGCAGTTCGTTACCGGCATCGTCGATCACCTTACAGGCGGTGCCCGCCACCGGCATACCGATGGTGCCCAGCTTGATGTAACCCGGCGGGTTGAAAGAAACCACCGGAGAGGTTTCGGTCATGCCGAAACCTTCGGCAATTTCACAACCGGTAACCGCTTTCCACTGGTCTGCAGCGTCTTTGGTCAACGCCATGCCGCCGGAAATGGTCAGTTTCAGTTTGCTGAAGTTGATATTACGGAAGGCTTCCTGGTTGCACAGCGCCACAAACAAGGTGTTCAGGCCGACAAAGCCGCTGAACGGTGTGGACTGCAGCACTTTGATAAAGCCCGGAATATCACGCGGGTTCGGAATCAGGATGGAGTGGTTACCGGTTTCCAGCATCACCATGCAATGCACGGTAAAGGCGTAGATATGGTACAGCGGCAGCGGCGCCACCACGGATTCTTTGCCTTCCTGCAGCACCATATTGAACAGACCATGACACTGCATCATGTTCGCCATCAGGTTGCGGTGGGTCAGCATCGCGCCTTTGGCCACGCCAGTGGTGCCGCCGGTGTATTGCAGTACCGCCACGTCGTTACGGTCAACGTTGACCGGGCTGAACGACTTGCCAGCGCCTTGTTTCAGCGCGTCACGCAGGTTCACCGCACCAGCAATATTAAACGCCGGAACTTCTTTTTTAACGTGCTTGAGAACGGCATTGATCAGGGTGCGTTTTACCGCCCCGTGCATATCACCCACCTGAGTGACGATCACGTGCTTGATGCCGGTATTGGGCAGCACTTTCTCGGCCTTGGCGGCCATGTTGGCCAGCACCACCAGTGCTTTAGCGCCGGAATCGTTAAACTGGTGTTCCATTTCCCGTTCGGTGTACAGCGGGTTGGTATTCACCACCACCATACCGGCGCGCATGGCACCGAATACCACAATCGGATACTGCAGAACGTTCGGCAACTGTACGGCAATACGGTCACCGGCCTGCAGGCTGGTTTCATTTTGCAGATAGGCGGCAAAGGCTGCGGTTTGCTTATCCAGCTCAGCGTAAGTCAGGGTCTGACCCAGGCAGGTAAACGCCGGGTTGTTGGCAAAACGCTTGACGAAACCATCAAAAATTTCGACCAGCGAATTGTGTTTATCGGGATCAATCGTACGCGGATACCCTTCCGGATAACGCTCCTGAAAAAATTCTTCGTTCATACCGCCTCCTGAATCACCCTGGTTATCGTTATTGGCAGGGTTGTGTGAATTTCAATATGGCACCGACCGGCTCCCCACTGGTTTACCCGGGCCAAAAAGCAGCGCGAGTTTACCTGTTTTCTGCAGGTGCGGCAAAATACCCGCCGGCCGGGTTTACAAAATGACACAGCCCGCGGTATACCCTGCGGTTACCCCAATAATAAAAATGACTAATTTATGAACAAGATTGAAGTGCAGGCCGCCGATCAGCAGATTTTCTGCGTACGTCACTGGCCCCATCCGGCGCCCCGCGCCCGTCTGCAGATTCTGCACGGCATGGCCGAACACTGTGAGCGCTACCAGCCGCTGGCGGAGTTTCTGCACCAGCATGGCGTTGAAGTGATTGCGCATAATCACCGCGGCCATGGTGAACGCGGCCCGGCCGGGCATTTTGCAGATCAGGATGGCTGGAACAAGGTACTGGCCGATGTCAGCACAGCGCAGCAGGTCGGTAATCCGCAGGTACCGTTATTTTTACTCGGCCATTCCATGGGCTCTTTTATTGCCCGCAGCTGGGCAGCACGCCACGGTGAACGCTTACAGGGATTACTGTTATCGGGTTCCAATCAGCAGCCACCGGGGTTGTTTTATCTGGGCCGCTCGGTGGCCTGGTTACTGCAACGCCTGCAGGGTGGGCAGCATTTGTCCGGGGTCATGAACTGGCTGTCGTTTGCCGCCTTCAACAAGCCCTTTCAACCGGCCCGCACTGGCTTTGACTGGCTCAGCCGCAATCCGCGCGCTGTGGATCAGTATATGGGTGACCCTCAGTGCGGGCATTTATGCAGCCTGCAGCTGTGGCAGGATGTATTCGGTGGACTGATTGAAATAAGCCGCCCGGCCAGTGCCCGGCAAATTCCGGCAACGCTGCCGCTGTATCTGTTCGGTGGGGATATGGACCCGGTTGGCCGGCTGGGCCAGGGCTTGCCGGCGCTGGCACAACTGTTTGCACACACAGGTCATGACAAGGTCACACTGCGGCTGTACCCTGAAGGCCGGCATGAAATGCTGAACGAACAAAACGCTTCTGATGTTTTTAATGATTTGCTGCAATGGCTTAACCAGCAATTGCCAGCCTGACACCGACGAGAGCCCGCCGTATGGAAACTGTAACCAATCGTCCTTTTAATGAAATCAACACCGGCGATCGCTGCCAGCGCAGCCATACCGTAACCGAACAGGATCTGCAGTTATTTGCCGCCGTTTCCGGCGACCGCAATCCAGTGCATCTGGATGCCGACTACGCGGCTACCACGCCGTTCAAAGGCCAGATTGCCCACGGTATGTTTACCGGTGCCCTGATTTCCGCCGCGCTGGCCATGGACCTGCCCGGTCCCGGCACGGTGTATCTGGGCCAGAACCTGTCATTCCGCAAGCCGGTGATGATTGGCGATGAGCTGACCGTGATTCTGGAAGTGACCGCCAAACATGAAAGCAAACCCATTGTGACCCTGGGCTGCACCGTTACCAATCAGGACGGTAAAATTGTCGCCACCGGCGAAGCCACCGTGATGGCGCCGACTGAAAAAATGACCGTGCCGGTGCCGGCGCTGCCACCCATTCAGATCGGTTAAATAATAAAAAAGCGGGCCGATGCCCGCTTTTTTTATGGCACAAAACGGATCGGAAATTCCGTTACCGCCACCTCAACCGGCTTACTGCCGAAATCCATGCGCCGGCACTGCATCAGCAGTCGTTTATGCAGATCGTCATCCTTCAGCTCACTGCTGCTGACGGAACAGGACGATACTTTGCCATCCGGCTGAATTTCCGCTTTCAGAGTTACCGAACCGGCCAGCGCCGGGTTGCGCCGCAGGGCCATACGGAACTGGCGGTCGAAATGAATGCGGTGTTCTTCAATTACCGTACGCAATTCTTCCTGTGTCCGTACCCGGCTTTCCGCTACCGCCTGCTGTTGCTCGGCCGTCAGTTCCACTGCGGTCAGCTGACGATCCTGCAGCTGCTCCCCGACAGTCGCTTGCGTCAGTTGCGAGGTGTCCACCCCACCCGATGTCCGGGCAACCGCATTACGGTCCACCACCGAACCGACATCGGTCGCCTGCTGACCCGCGTTGGACAGGTTACGGCTGGCCGTATTCAGTTCCTGCACCGGTACCTTGCTGCGAAGACTTTGCAGAGCACTTAAGGCTTCGCCACCAAAACGCTCACGGGCTTTTTCCCGGGCCTGTTCGCGTTGTTCCTGCGTCGCCTGCACTTTGGGTTCCGCCTTTGGTTTGGGCTGCGGTTTCGGCGGCTCAGGTTTTACCTCCGGCACGGGTTTGGGCTCGGGTTCCGGCGCCGGTTTTTTCTCTTCCGGCGGCGGCGTCACGGGCTTGGGTGGTTCGGCTTTTTTACGCTCCAGCACCCGCGCCAGTTGCGGCGGTAATTTTTCCAGTTCCGCCCGATCCGGTTGCGGCAGACTGATGCGCGGGATAATCAAACCGGGTACCAGTACCAGAGCCAGCAGTAAAACCAGAATAACCCCGAAGCGGCGTTTATCGGCACTGTCACTCCAGGGCAGTTCCGGAGTGCGGTAATAGAGCGTCATCCGCCACCTCCGCCACCCGGTAAGGTTTGATTAACCGCCAGTGAAATATGATTGAATTGCGCTTTGGCGCAGGTATTCATCACTTTTTTCAGCAGCGTATAGGCGATGTCTTTGTCGCCCATAATGGTGACTGGCCGGCCTTGCTCACCGTCGGCCAGCGGTGAACGGGCAGCCAGATATTCCAGTTCTTTTTTCAGCTCGGGAATCTCTTCACCACTTGCCGCAGCGGCGGCACTGGACGACGTAATAACCCGGCCCTGCACCAGAATATCCTGCTGGCTGATCATAATGGTGACCTGCTCAGCCGGTTTGTTATCCGCTAATGACGCCGGTAACTGAATGGCATCATTATTCTGCACCTCGACTTCGGCCTGATTCACCATCAGGAAAAACACCAGAATGGTAAAAATATCCATCAGGGCAGTCAGGTTTAGGCCGGATTTATTGGCGTTGCGTTTATGATTGCGCTGCATCCGCAGCGCCCGGCGTGACATTTTCATGGCGTCACCTCCGGCGCATCACCGAGGGAAATATCCGGAAATAAGGTGGCGTCGACCAGCGAGGCAGCCACTACGGCCGGGTATACCCGCACCGTGTCCATTACCGTGACCAGGGTCTGGTAATCAATGTCCGGCGAGGACAACAGACTGATGTCTTTTTTGGCCGAAAACCCCGGGTTTTTCTTAATATCCTGCAGCGCTTGTGACAGCGCATTAAAATCAAACTGCGCACCGTTTTTCGGCAGCGTCAGTAACGATTCTGTCTGCTGCTGATACGTACGGGTTATTTCAAACCCCTGTGAGCGGATCACAACATTCAGCGTCACGTCTTCCGGATTAACCACCGACTCGGGCTGATCTCCCGAAGGCAGCCTGAGATCAAGCACCGCCAGTTGTGAGAACACCATGTTCATCAACAATACCGGCACCAGTACGATCATCAGGTTCATGAAAGATGTAACGTTGAGCTCCGCCTCTTCTTTAATTCGCTTGTGGCGTCTCATGGGCATTTACATCTCAGTTGCTGCTGGTGGTCTGGCCTGCTTTACGCTCAGTAATAATATTGAGGAATTTCACCCCGGCCATTTCAATGCTGTCGACAATTTCGCTGGTTTTGGACTGCAGATAGCTGTGCAGCAGAATCAGCGGAATAGCGGCCATCAGACCGAAGGCGGTGGTGTTCATGGCGACGGAAATACTCTGGGATAACAGCGCCGCTTTTTCCGCCGGCGCGGCGTTAGCCACTGCCGTAAAGGCGGCGATCAGGCCCATAATGGTGCCCAGCAGCCCCATCAGGGTGGCGATATTGGCGAGGGTGGCGACGTACTGGGTACGTTTTTCCAGTTGCGGAATGGCTTCCATCAGGCCTTCTTCCAGCGCGTATTCAATTTCTTCACGGCGCTGACTACCGGGAATACGGGCAATCGCGGCGGAGAAAATACGGCTGATTTTGCTGTCGGAATTATTGGCGTAGTTCAGAGCGGCGCGCATATCGCGTTTCTGCAGCATCGGCAGCATCTCATCAAAGGCGCGGCGGTTACTGGATTTTTCTTTCAGCAAAAATAACAAGCGTTCCAGCGCAATGGCCAGACCGATGGCCATCACAATGGCAATCGGATACATAAAGGCACCGCCTTCCTGAAAAAAGCGAATAATGGCGTCCATAATTTCCCCCGCAGTGGTGTAAGAATGTTTTATCGTTATTGGTGTTATTAATTTTTTTATAGCGTTATTTATGCCGGTTTTATTGCCTGCTGGCAAGGCTGTTAATCCGGCGTTGCCGGTTTCAGTGCCTGGCCGGCCTGCTGCATTTCCTGCTGCAGCCGTTCGGCACTGAGCGGCTGCAACCAATGCTGCTGATAGCGTTTAACCGGCGCCTGTAGACGGCCGGTGCCCGGTGCTTCGCGCCAGGGCGTAATGGTCATTACCCCCGGCTGTTCCTGATTGCCCTGAATGGAAATACCTTCCAGCCGGATAACCTGTTCCGGGCGCGCCCACAGCAACGCCGGCAGCAATAACAGTAACCCGGTTATTATGCTGCGCATCCTCAACCTCCCTCACCCGCTACCCGGCTGCTTTGGCGGCGCTGTAAATCGGTAATCCACATAGCCAGCGTGCTGTCATCCTCGCCAGCGAGCTGTTGGGCGCGCTGGTATTGTTGCAGGGCGTTGTCCAGATCCTGCAGATACAGGTCATAGAGAATACCCAGATTAAACGGAATATCGGCATCCTCCGGCGCGCAGTCTGCCGCCGTTAAATAGCTGCGTTCGGCGGCGCTGAAATCGCCATTATGGCGCTGCAGTAACGCCAGGGTTTTCCAGGCCGGGCAGTAATGCTCATCGAGCTGACGGGATTTTTCCGCCGCGGCCAGACCGGCGGCGTAATCCTGCTGTTGCAACTGCGCCAGCGCCAGATTGGTATAAATGCCGGCAAATTCAGCGCCCTGCTCCAGCATGGTCTGCCAGTGTGCAGTGGCGTCCGCCCAGGCATTCTGCTGCATCAGTGCCAGGCCCTGCTGATAACGCTGTTCAATCTCGGCGGTCAGCGGATCGATGACCTCCGGCACGGGTGCCGGCGCCGGTTGCAGCAGGCTGCAGCCACTCAGCCACAGCAGCAGCAATAACGCCGGTGCTTTAACGGATAGCGTCCACATACGCGGCTACCTTTTCCTGTTTGTTGTATTGCCCGGGCATCAGCCCGGACAAGGCGCTGAAACTTTCGCGCACCCAGTTATCGTACAGGCCATCGCGGGTACGGCCGGCGTTGGCCTGGTGAATTTCAATGGCCGCCTCATCCAGCGGAAAGGCCTGCTCTTCCAGCAGGTATTGGTATTCCTCCTGCTCCAGCTCGTCAAGGCCGGCCGGACGCTCGGAACTCATCAGCGCTTTGCTCATGCCGGCATACAGCTGCCCCAGCCGGAAGGTGGCGGCGGTGGTAAATTCCTGCACTTCCAGTTTGGCGGCCTGGGTATAGCGTTTCTGGGCAGCTTGCAGCGCTGCATTTTTACGCTGAATGCTGGCCGCCAGCGGCTGGCTCAGGCGGATTTTCTCGTACCGCAAACGCTCGGCTTCGCCCAGCTGAAAGGCGGCACTGGCGGCCAGATAGCGGGAACGATCCGTTTGTTCAGCACCGGCTTTGTTGTGCAGCACGATGATTTTATTCAGCCAGAATTGGCGCTTGTTCTCTTCACCAGCCGCAGCATAGAGCTGATCGAGCTGGTAATGCGCTTCCAGCGCTGCGTCCAGTGGTTGCGGAAACTGGTGTGCGTAATGGCGATACGCCAGCAGGGCCTTCGCATCATCGCCACCGCGCTGGTAATACTGCGCGGTCTGGTAACAGGCAATGCGTTGCTGCTGCGGATTGCTGTGGTGACGGCACAAATATTCCAGTTCAGCCGCGGCCGCCGCCCAGTCCTGCTGTTCTTCGTAGGCCACAATCAGCTTGCTGGGAATATCAGCCGTTAACGGGTGTTGCGGGTATTGCTGACGGAACTGCTGTAACACCTGCACCGCTTGCGGGTAATCGGGTATTGCCATCAGCAGGGTGGCGGCATCGTACTCGGCGGCGATACGGCTGCGGCTTTCCGGAATTACGCCGGCCAGCCGTAACCAGTGCTGCACCGCGGCCAGAGCATCGCCCTGCTCGCGGCTGTGCAGACCTTGCTGGTAAATACTGGCGGCAATTTTTTCGCGCAGCTCTTGCACCTGAGCCGGTTTAGCCTGTTGCTGCTGCAGGGCCAGCTGCAGCGCCTGTTCGGCTTCGGCAAACTGCCCCAGCGCGAAGCTGGCATGGCCGCGCACCAGCGCCGCGCCGTAACGGTAGCGGGGGGACAGATTTTGCTCAACCGTATCGGCCATGCGTGCCGTAGCCAGCGCCTGTTCGTATTGTTCGTCCTGCAGCAGCATTTCGGCGGTATTCACCAGCACCGTGCCACTGCGCGGGTCCTGCGCGAACTGCTGCACAAAACGCATGGCACTGGCGATGGTGGCCTGACGCCAGGCGGCCGCCTGGGGCGGCTCCGGACGGTGACGGTTATAGGCCAGAATGGCGGCATAACCGGCTTCGGCGGCCTGCTCATCGGCGGGATACTGATAGGCCACCGTTTCGTAATGATCGCGGGCGGCGACAAAATCCTGCAGCTCAAAGGCTACTTCGGCCAGCAGGAAATGGTCCCGGGCAATATCCTCAGCCTGAGGGAAGCTGCGCACGATTTCTTCATACCAGCGCCGTGCCGTCTGCAGTTCGCGGGTGCGTGTCCCGGCCTGCCTGCTCTGCTGCGCCAGGCCATGATGGAAACCGGCCAGATCATGCAGATAAGTGCTGAGGCTGCTGGTTAAGGCAGTGCGCATGGCCGCATCCGCGTGCTGCTGCCAGAACGCCGACCCTACGCCGAACAAGTCGTTGTAATAGGCTTTGTGACGACGGTTCAGGCTGGCATAACCGGCCTTGCGGTAACCTTCAATCAGGCGTTCGTAATACCCCGGAGCCCGCCGGTCGAGCGGATAGCGCAACACGTAGGCACGCAGGGTGGAGGCGGCACTGCGGTGAAAGCCGCGCTGGTAGTACAGGCTGGCCAGCCGGTCGTAGAGCCGATATTCGTAATGACGAACGCCGTGCTGATTATAAAAGCGGGCAATCATTTCCCAGTCACCCGCCTCCGTAACGATCAACGCCATGGCCCGCAGAATATCGTCACGCAGGGCCAGATCCCCGCCGCTGGCCGCTTCCAGCCGCGCGGCATCCGGAAATTCCTCATCCAGCACCCGGGTAAAGGCCAGCAGGCTGTCATCGTAATGCTGGTGACGGAATAAGGCCCAGCCGCGCAAATACCCGGCGCTGACGTAATAAGGGTTGCCGGCCCGTCCCGCCGCAACCACCTGCTGATAGGCCGCGGCCGCCAGCTCGTAATCGCCGCTGTTGTAATACAGCTGACCAAGCCGGAAATGGCTTTCGGTAACATAGGCGGATTGCGGATGCAGACGGATCAGGTCTTCCAGCGCCGCCATGGCTTTCTGCGGCTGGCCATTAAGCAGGCTGGCCCGCGCCAGCTGGTAACGCACGCTGTCGTTGTCGGCGCGTTCAGGAAACTGTTGCAGCAGGGCTTCGTAATCACGGATAGCCGCGGCCGGTTCCGGCTCCGCACGGGTTGTGGCGGATGGTGGCAGCAGGCCATCCTGCTGCAATTCCTGTTGTTGCAGCTTCAGGGCTGCCATCCGCTGATGCACCCGTACCCGTACTTCGGCATCGTCACTGATGCTTAAAAACCGCTCATAGGCCTGCAACACCTGCGCATGGCTGACGGCCATGGCTTCGTCCGGCCGGATACGAATGGCCGGCGCGGAATTTGACGCTGCATAGCCGGACTGGCCGTTGCTGAATGCGGCAGCCGGCCGGGATGACGACGGTTGTTTTTCCGCCGCACTGCAGCCCAGCAGCCACAGCGGCAGCAACAGAAGCAGCAGCGACTTATTCATCATGGCTGCGCCTCCGGGCTGGTCAGCGGCCGTTCTGCCGTGGCGGTAATGTGCTTCTGCAGCGCGTTGTCATACAGGCGGGCAATGGCCAGCCGGGCCTGGGCCTGATAATCCTGCAACTGAGCCTGTAATTGCTGCAGATGCCCTTGCAGCTGGGTGGTCAGCCGCGCTTGCTGTTGTTGCTGCAGTTGTTGCAACCGCTGCTGTGCCCCGGCGTAATGCTGCTGCAGCGTGGCAATGCGCGGGTCCAGCCCCTGCCCCCGGTTTTTTGACCACTGCAAGGCCAGCCGGCTGTTCTGCAGTTGCTCCTGCAACCGGGTGGCCTGTTGTTGCAATTGCCACCAGTGCTGGCGTACCTGATAACGACGTTGCGGCTGTTGTTCATACAGATTCCACAGCAGCACCCCGCGGCTGCGGCGCCAGCGTTGCTGGTAAGGGCGCAGATCACGGGTGGGCGTATTGATTCGCTGCAGTCCGCGGATGTGCGCCACCACCCGCTCCAGTGCCTGTACCTGGGCCGCTTCGTGGCCGCTGGCGTAGGCAAACAACTGCTGTTCTTCCGCGTCTAACCGCTGCTGCAGGCGTTCCATCTGCTGCTCGGCTTGCTGTAACTGCTGTTCGGCTTGCTGCAGACGTTTGGCACCATTGGCGCGAACAAACGCCGCGCGCCGGTATTGCAGTGCATCCTGCCACCACCGCAACCGTTGCTGGTGCTGGCGGATATCCTGCTGCAGGGTTTGCACTTCGCGCCATTGCTGCAGCTGATGACGGAACCCGGGCGTTGCCAGCAGACCACTTAAATGATGGTCCAGCGGTGTCAGCTCCGGCGCAGCCGTCAGCTGCCCTTGCAACCATTGCTGCAGCCGGGCCGGCTGCTGCCAGTGCTGCAGTTCATCGAGCATGCCCTGCAGATGCTGATCAACCCATTCATAGCCTTTCAGTGCCTGCGTATTGGCCTGCATCTGCTCCAGGGTGTAAGGCACGCCCAGTACCGATTCAATCACCGCCGGATGCCAGGGCTGAAACCTTTGCTGCAGTATCCGCCAAGGCTGCAGCGCCTGCTGGTACTGTTGTTGTTCCAGCCGTGCCCAGCCAAATTGCAGTAAGGCCGGGGCGCTGTAGACCGATTTCAGAGACACCGCCCGCAGCCAGGTTTCTGCCTCCGGATAACGGCCGCTTTCGAGGGCATGAATCCCGCCCAGTAACAGCATTTTGTCTTTTAACGCCTGGCCTTCAGCACTGGCCGGCAACAAAGGCAAACTGCTGGTGAGCAGCTGGCGGACTTCTGCCAGTGGCGCCTCATTGAGGATATAACTGAGCAGCAGATTATGCCGGGCCAGCCCGGCCCACAGATCATTGCCCTGCATCAGGGCCAATGTCCGTTGCGCGGAGATCTGCAGGCCTGCTTCCAGCTGACTGGAAACTTCCATAAACAGCGCTTCCTGGCGGTACGGTTCAGCCAGCGCCGGGCGGGACATTAACGCCTGGGTAACGGCTTCCGAGGCTTGCGGGTAAAATCCGGCGGCAAACCAGCTGCGGGCCAGATAAAACCAGCTTTGCGCCGGAGCGCTAAGGCCCTGTTGTTGCCAGCTCATATACAGCCGTTCAGCAGCTTCGTTCAGCCCCATCCCCAGCAGTAGACTGGTTTCCAGTAAGTCTGCATGGCCCTGCTGTTCGGCACTGAGCTGGGCGCGCAGCGGCGGCAGCACATTCAGCGCCGCCGCATAATCCTGATTCAGATAATGGTAAGTAAAGCTGCCCCACAATAAGCGCTGCTGCGGGGTTTGTGGTTGGATTTGCCACTGCCGCGCGGCCTCCGGCAATAACGGCCAGGCGTCATCCGCCTGCGCTACCGCCGCTCCACTCAGTAAGATCACCAACAGCCACAGGCTACGCATCATCTTGCTCCGCCCACCGCTTACCAGCGCTGCAGTTGCAGTTGAGCCCGGCGCTGTTGCGGGTTATCGGTCACCTGCAATTCCAGCAGCAGCGGGCCGGTGGTCTTTTCGACCACCGGATTCAGCTGCAGGGTTTGTGGCTGACCGCTGTTATCCAGCCCTTTCAGGGTAATCTGCAGGGCGTGCTGGCCAGGACCGGCATCCAGGCTAGCCAGTGGCTGTACGGCACCCATTTTCAGCGCCTGAATCTGGCGTTCGGTATAAATATGCAGCACCGGCGGCAGCGCCTCACTGCGGATTTCCAGCGCCAGCGGTTCAAAGTACTCGCCGCCCTGCAACGATAGATACAGCGCCAGGCGGGTAGTCGCGGGACTGAGCAGATCCTGCTCCAGCTGGTACAGCTCACGGTTCAGTTCCAGCACGCTTTGTTTAACCTGGCTGACGTCAGCCGCCAGCGCAGCCTCGCCGGCATGACCGGGCAATACGGACAGCAACAGAGAAACAGCAAGCAGAATCGGTGCTTTCATAATTAACCTCAGGCATCCGGGCCGGCGGTTGTTAAACCGTCGAGCCATTGGGTCAGAACAGGTTGAGTCAGGTCGGCCAGCTCACGCAGACGACCGGAAATATGGTGGGCCAGCGCGCCATCCGGGTTAATCAGCAATACCGCCGGGGTGCGGATGCTGGCCAGAGGATGGGGCCAGTCTGACGCTGGCCGCTGCAGAACCGGAATATGCAGTTGCGGTGGCCGATCGTTGTTGGCCGGCGTCCAGATAACCCAGCTGGTCAGGTGCTGTAAGGCAAAACCAGCCTGCAGGCGTTGCAGAGGCTGCAAGGCGGCAGCGCAGTCATTGCAGCGGCCGGGGAAAATCAACAGCAACGGCCGGCCGCGCTGCTCGCTCAGGCGCTGGCCGTAATCCGCCAGCGCCGATGGCAGGGTAAAATCGGGCAGCCGTTGCCTCACAACCAGAGATTGCGCATAAGCGCCGGAATTGAAACCAAGAATCAGGGCAGCGGCCAGCCAGAAGCTGGGAATGCCGGACAGAAACTGCATGAATGTCGTGCCTGTATGGTGATCTTTATTATTGTTATCCGGCTTCCGTGCCGGTTTACATTCTGCAACAAAAGGCGCCCCAGAAGCAATCGGGGCGCCGGGGTGTTGTTACTTACTGAGGTATTTCATGGCATCTTCCAGACCCTGCAGGGTCAGAGGATACATTTTGTCCTGCATAATCTCGCGGATCATTCCCAGTGAACCACCCTGCCCCCAGTAAGATTCCGGCGCCGGGTTCAGCCACACCACCTTGCTGAAATGGTCGGTCAGACGCTGCAGCCAGACCGCGCCGGCTTCATCGTTCCAGTGCTCGACACTGCCGCCGACATGGGACACTTCGTAAGGGGCCATCATGGCATCTCCAACAAAGATGACTTTGTAGTCCGGCCCGTATTTGCGCAGGATATCCCAGGTTTCAGTGCGCTGGTTCATGCGCCGGATATTGCTCTTCCACACCGACTCGTACAGGCAATTATGGAAATAAAAGGTTTCCATGTGCTTGAACTCCGTCTTGGTGGCCGAAAACAGCTCTTCACACACCCGCACGTGCGGGTCCATGGAGCCGCCGATATCAAAAAACAGCAGCACTTTTACCGCGTTGTGACGCTCGGGCACCATTTTGATATCCAGGAAACCGGCGTTACGGGCGGTCGAGGCGATGGTGTCGCCCAGATCCAGCTCGTCGGCGGCGCCCTGACGGGCAAACTTACGCAACCGCCGCAACGCCACTTTGATATTGCGGATACCCAACTGAATGTTGTCATCCAGGTCTTTGTAGTTGCGCTGCTCCCACACTTTTACCGCTTTTTTGTGCCGGGATTTACCCTGCTCAATGCGGATGCCTTCGGGGTTATAACCGTTGGCACCAAAGGCGGAGGTACCGCCGGTACCGATCATTTTATTACCGCCCTGATGGCGTTTGTGCTGTTCTTCCAGACGCTTTTTAAACTCGTCCAGCACCTTATCGAGGCCGCCCAGTGCTTCAATTTTGGCCATATCTTCCGGCGACATCAGGCGCTCAAATTCTTTGCGCATCCAGTCGGCCGGAATATCCGCCTCGGCCATGCCATCCGGCAGGGTTTCGAGACCGCGGAAGTAGCTGGCAAAGGCCTTGTCGAACTTGTCGTAATGACGCTCGTCTTTAACCAGGCACAGCCGAGCCAGGGCGTAAAACTCGTCCAGATCGGCAAAGGCCACATGGGCTTTCACCGCCTCGACCAGATCCAGATATTCCCGCACCGAGCACGGCACTTTGGCCTGGCGCACCGCCTGAAAGAAATCAATCAGCATGGCATCAGCCCTTGCGGCGACTCATAAAGGCCAGTTTTTCCAGCAGATGTACGTCCTGCTCGTTTTTCAGCAAGGCACCGTACAGCGGCGGAATGGCTTTGGTGGTGTCAGCGTTACGCAATACATCCGGGCCGATATCGTCGGCCATCAACAGTTTCAGCCAGTCGATCAGCTCTGACGTGGACGGTTTTTTCTTCAGCCCCGGTACTTTACGCACGTCAAAGAACACATCCATGGCTTCGCGTACCAGCTCGGCTTTGATATTGGGGTAATGCACATCGACGATGGCTTTCATGGTGTCGCGGTCGGGGAAGTCGATGTAATGGAAGAAGCAGCGGCGCAGGAATGCATCCGGCAGTTCTTTTTCGTTGTTACTGGTGATCAGGATAATGGGCCGGTGTTTGGCCACAATGCGCTCCTGGGTCTCGTAAACAAAAAACTCCATTTTGTCGATTTCCAGCAACAGGTCGTTGGGGAATTCGATATCGGCTTTGTCGATTTCATCGATCAGCAGCACCACCGGCTTGTCGGCGGTAAAGGCCTGCCACAGCTTGCCCTTCACAATGTAGTTGCTGATATCGTGGACGCGGTCAACGCCCAGCTGCGAGTCACGCAGACGGGAAACGGCATCGTATTCGTAAAGGCCCTGATGCGCCTTGGTGGTACTTTTGATGTGCCACTGAATCAGTTCAGTGCCGAGGGATTCCGCCAGCTGTTCCGCCAGCATGGTTTTACCGGTGCCCGGCTCCCCTTTCAGCAGCAGCGGACGCTGTAAGGCAATGGCGGCATTCACTGCCATCTGCAGTTCCGGTGTGGCGACGTATTGCTGGGTACCCTGAAACTTCATACTGACCTCTTATGCCAATCACTGAGACAAAACAGGCCGGGAGTATAAGGAGGGGCAAGGCCGCCAGCAAGCTGAGCTGCCAGCAAACGCTGCCAGCAAAAAAAGCAACGGCGGCTTACTAAGCCGCCGCTGGTTAACAAAAACCGCTGTCGGTTTAATCGGGTTTGCGGGGGGCTTCACCGGTGTCGGAGCCAGCGACTTTGTCGTCCCCGATATCGGTGTCAAATTCACCCCAGTCATCCACTTCATCGAGCGGATCAGGATCAATAGCGAAGTCATCAGCAAAGTCGGCCGCAATATCGGTATCGGCACCCATATCGGCAAGATTGGCCCGTGACGCCGGCGCTCCGGCTGCTGCTTTGGTTTCCGCCTCCAGCAGGGGGATTTCTTCCTCGGCTTCACCATCGAAGGCATCAAAATCGCCGTCAAAACCCTCATCACTGAGCTCTTCACGGATCAGATCATCCGGTACCGATTTCGCCGGCGCCTTGTCTTCGGTAACGGTTTGGCCGCGTTTGCGTAACCACCAGGCCGCAGCACCTCCGAATAAGGCCAGATTGCCGGCTCCCAGTAAGGCATACAGCCACCAGGCCAGCCCCTCCTCTGCGTCTTCAGCAACCGTTGCGGCAGCTTCCTGTTCGGCAAAACGGGACTGTAAATCGACCATGGGCGGTGCGGCTGCCGGCTCTTCTGCAGCGGATTGTGCGGCTGGGGATTGTTCGGCAGCCGGTTCAGCTTCTGCTGCGGGTTCCGGCAGGGGTTGTTCTGCTGCGCCCGGCTCTGCATTGTCAGCCGCAGCCACCGTTTCGGCAGCGGCCGGGGCACTGGCATCAGCAGCCAGAGGAGCCGCTTTTAATGGATGCTCAGGTTGTACCACCTGCGGCGAGGTAAGCGGGAACGTGACCCGGATATCATCGGGACGGGTGCGGAAATCAACACCACCGGCGGTAATGCCGCGTACATTCAGGGCAACCTCATACTGCCCGGCGCCTTTGTCACCATTCAGGCGCAGCTGCCACTCACCGGCTTCGGTGTTGTATTCCATGGAATTAATGACCGAACTGGTATCCGGTGCCACCACCCGGGCAATAATGCGTGACAGCGAAGTATCCGCATTATTCTGCGGAATCACCCGGATCAGCAGAGTTCCCTGCTCTTCTTCCCGTACGGTTTCAACCCGCAATGGCTCCTGCAACACGGCAGTCAGCTGCTGGCGGCGCTGGAACGTCCGCCCCACCGCCACCACTTCAAACTGATATTCGCCCTCAGCCGACAGGCGGCTGAGGGATTCATGAAACACGCCATCGGCTGGCAGGTTTTCAGGGTCTGACAACAACTTACTGCCGGAACGGCCATCCGGTGCCGTTACTTTCAGCGTAATATCGGTCAGTCGTAATAATGCCGGTTCGGTGATGGTCTGGCCTTTTTCCGTCAGGTCAATCGCCAGATCCAGCGGCACGCCGGAGAACAGGGCATCGGGCAGCCCCGCTACCCGCAAATTCAGATCTGACAGGATCTGCACGCGGTTATCCGGATCAAGATCGGCATCGGCCTGCCACTCTCCCACCGCCGGTGCGCTGACGGTAATCAGATCGAAGTTAACGTCCTGATGCCAACGCACCTGCTGCTCAGTCGCTGTGGCCGCGTCCAGAACAGTGCCATCGGGGGCAATCAGACGGGTTGGGCGGGCGCCGGCCTGGCGGAAAATCAGGGCGGTAAACTCCCGCACACTGGCATCAATGCTGAATTTATTATCCAGCAGCGGTACCTGCTCAGCCGGTACCGCCCGGTCAAAGGCTTTCAGGAAGGCTTTCAGTAATTGATCGGCGTTATCGGCGCGCAGATACAGACCACCGGTTTCCAGAGCAATTTGCTGCAGTAATTTCTGATCGGCGCCATCGGATAAGGCCAGGGTATGAATACGGGCACCGGCTTCCACATAGGCCGGAATCACCTCATTCAGCAAGCGTTGGCGTTGCTGTTCATCGGTATCGGCAGGGGCACCCGGCTCGCGCATATCAATACGGCCATCGGTCAGCAGAATCAGGCTGTGGCGATAACCGCTGTCGGCAGCCACTTTCCAGCGCGCCCGCTCCAGAGCTTCGGTCAGATTGGTATACAAGCCCACAGAATTGATCTGCCGGGCTTTGTCTTTGGCACTGGCGCGCCAGTCATCATCCACCGCTGCCAGCGGCACCAGCATGTTGACGTAACGGCCAAACGTCCAGATGCCGGCCTGCGACCCCTGCGGCAATAACTCAACCAGCAAATTAACGGCGGGAATGCGCAGATTGGCCGGGTCGGTTTCCTTCATGCTGCCGGAAATATCCACCAGAATGCGGACATCAGCAGGCAGTTCAGCCGGTTCCTGAGCCTGGGTAATGGAAAAACATGACAGGAGTGATAGCAGGATCACCCCCGACAGCCAACGATGCTTTAACATGATTGCTCCCGGGGGAAAGGCAGATTACAGATTGGATTCGAGTACTCGGCGACCTTTTTCGGTAATGTGCCAGCGCACACCATTCTTGCCGCTTACTTTGCCCGCCAGACTGCGGGTTACCAGTACGTGCAGGGTTTTAAGAATGGTGGATTCTTCTTCGTTGGCTTCGCGGCAGACGCCACCGAGCGAACGGAAAATAAAGCGACCACTGGACAGGATCTTCAGCACTTTGGCTGAGGTAACATCCAGGTCATCATTCAGATGGGTCAGCTCACCGCCTTCATCCTGCTCGCCGTCCTGTTCAGTTTCAGTATCGATCAGCGGCAGTAATTCGCTCTGCATAATACGCAGATTCTGCTGCACTTCTTCCGAACGGGCCTTGGCCACCTGAGCTTCGTTCAGGATACGGTCGGACAGGTTGTCGATAAAGAAGCGGCTGACCAGCGCTGAGATCAGACAGAAGCCGGTAAAAATCAGCAGACGTGACGGATCACCCTGGCTTTCCAGTACCAGTTCACTGTTGACCATGTCGAGAATAACCGGCACCAGAAACGATGCGCCCACACCCACCACCAGAAAACGCGGCAGACTTGCTGCATCCGGGTCTTTGTCACCGTACAGGTAATAATTCACCAGACCACCGAAAATGCCTGCCAGCAGCATTACCGTTGCCAGAATAAAGATATGATTTGCCATCTTGCCGAACCTCTTATCCATCAGATAGTCAGAAACTTCTGATCTGATTACTCCACGAAGGAATACCCCAATGTACCCCAGTTTCCCGGACGTTCTGCCGATTGCAGCAGACCCGGGCACTTCTGCATTAAAATTAGCAAACTTTTATGGGTTAGCCAGAAAAGTAATAAAAAAAGATAAATTTGTTCATTAATAGAAAAACGACTGTTCATTAAGTGGCCGTTTTCTGTTGTTTTACACCTCCTGTGCTGGCGTATCAGTGCCGGATTCCGGCTGCCGCCAGCGACGTATCGCCTGCCGGATCGCCTGCACCAACAAACCCAGACAAAAAGCCGCGAGCAGCCACAATAAAGCCGGCTCGGTAAGCACCGGTTGCCCTTCCAGTAAATTCAGCAACAACACAAATATGGCGGGCGCAATATGTGCAGAACCGGCGGCGGCCGGTGCCGGGGTAAATAAAATAACCGCCCCGGGAACACGTAAAAAACG
Organism: Venatoribacter cucullus; assembly: GCF_016132445.1. Lineage (NCBI taxonomy): Bacteria > Pseudomonadati > Pseudomonadota > Gammaproteobacteria > Oceanospirillales > Oceanospirillaceae > Venatoribacter > Venatoribacter cucullus. The sequence continues at coordinate 1,487,590 of NZ_CP046056.1, forward strand.
CCGCCAGTTACTGTGCGCCGGCAACCAGAAAAACAGCTGATTCCAGCACCAGTAACCCACCAGTGCAAACGCCAGATACAACGCCCAGAACGGCGCGAAGGTGGTCAGGCTTTCCATATAATATGTTCCTCCCACTCCTCTTCCGGTACCTGATCGTCGGCAATGCCTTTGCCGCGCAGCGAGATATCGGCCGCATGCACCGATTCCGGATCACCGGATATCAGCGGGTGCCAGTCAAATAACGGCTTACCTTCCGCCAGCAAACGATAGGCACAGGTTTCCGGTAACCAGCGGAATTGTTCCGCCTGATCCGGTGTTAACCACACACAACTGGGCACTTTAATATGGCGGGTTTCGTAGACCGTACAACGGCAGCTGTCCTGATCCATATAACGGCAATGTACATCGGTGTAATACACATCACCGGTGTCTTCGTCTTCCAGTTTTTGCAGACAGCAGCGGGCACAGCCATCGCACAGGGATTCCCATTCAGCCGGGGTCATCTCACGCAGTGTTTTAACCTGCCAGAAAGGTTGGGCGCTCATTCTTTATCCATTTTGCAAAATAAATCCGGCAGGTTATTTTCCCGCGGCGGCGGTACCTGCAGGTAAAAGCCCTGTTCATCCATTTGCTGCAATACTTTGGCAGCGTCAGCACGGGCCAGCTTTTTATCGGCGCTGAGCATCAGCGTCATGGCCAGCTCAGGCTTACCGAAGGTTGTCAGCAAGGCTTCGGGAACCCGGCTCAGGGCATCTTTACGGCTGACATACAAATAGGCTTCATCCATTTTGCGGCTTTTATACACATCACACAGAACTTTAGTCATCAGCAGAATTTCTCAACACGGGCTGCTGCTGCAACTCCTGCAGGAGCTGCAGCAAATAATTTCCAATTTCGACCTGACGCCAGCCCCGCAACAGATCGGGCAGACGATAAGGGCCTTTCGGGTAGCCGGAGCGCAACAGGGCTTCCAGGGCTTTTTTATTGGCCAGTAACTCGGGCGGAATCTGTAAGGCCTCAGCTTTACTGGCTACGGCATCGCGCAAGACTTTAAACCACTGCCCCGCGTGCGGGCTCAATGGCCGGTCGAGCATTTTTGGCCAGAGCTTTTTATCCAGTGCCAGCACCTGATTCACAACGGCAATAATCTCTTTACCATCGTTACGGATGGCGCTGCCGTGCAGGGCGGCCCGGGCCAGCTGGTCATTATTTGCGGCTTTAAAGCGGGCAATATTCCACAGGGTATTATCGTCCACCACCTTACCGCGCGGCACATTGCGCTCACGCGCCTGCCGTTCGCGCCACAAAGACAGCTGCTGCAACAGCAGCAGTTCCTGCGGCCGCAGTTTCCAGGCCAGCTTAATGCGGCGGTAATAGGCGTTGTGCTGATCAGCCTGTTCAGACAACACCAGCAGACGCTCACACTCTTCACTTAACCAGTGCTGCCGACCCTGCTGTTTCAGCAGCGACATTAATTTCGGGTACAGCCGGTACAGATAATGCACGTCGGCCACCGCATAGCTTATCTGCTCATCCCGCAACGGCCGTTGCAACCAGTCGGAACGGGTTTCTTCTTTGGGCAGATTAATTTCCAGCACCTCGTTGACAACCCGCTGAAACCCCATCGAGCCACCCAGCCCAGCCAGCGCCGCGGCCAGCTGAGTATCGGCCAGCGGAGCCGGCATCACGCCGGTCAGACAACGGCACACTTCCAGGTCTTCGGCGCAGGCATGAAAGACTTTAACCACCAGGGGATGCGTCAGCAATTCCGCCAGCGGGCTCCAGTCGGTGATCAGCAACGGATCGATCAGAAAACAACCTTCCCGTCCGGCCACCTGCACCAACCCGGCCTGCGGGTAAAAAGTGCTGGTGCGCATAAATTCGGTATCCAGCGCCAGATAAGGCTCCTGCGACCATTGCTGGCACGCCGCGCGCAAGTCTGAGTCGGTGGTAATCCATACCGGTTCAGGGATTTTCAGTCGGATCATGCCTGCTCCTGCAGCGTCAGCCATTCAGTCCAGTCCTGCAGCACCAGTTCAACACCGGCCGCCGCCAGCATACTGGCGATAAAGGCAGCGGTGGCACAGCCTTCGGCGGTACTTTCCAGTGCCAGGGTAATCTGCAGCGGACGGGCCGCTGTCGCCACCCGTTGCTGTAACTGGTCGAGCCCCAGTTGATTCGGGCCCCGCCCGGACATCGGCGCCAACAGACCATGCAAAACAAAATACAGTCCCCGCCAACCGACCTGCTCAGCCTGTTGCAGTTCATCCACACCCGCCACCACCAGCCAGCGTGTGCGGTCGCGCTGCTCATTGCCGCATAGCCCGCATAAGTCGGCATTGCTGTAACAACGGCAGTGCCGGCACTGGGTTACTTCAGCACCGGCCCGTTGCAGGGCCTGCAGTAATGCGGCACCCGCATCGCTGTTCAGCAGATGCTGAGCCAGCCGGGCGGCGGCACGGGGGCCAACCGCAGGCAGCTGATCCAGGGCCTGCACCAGTTGCTGATATGCCGCCGGCAGCAGCATATCAGAACGGCATTTTCACGCCGGGTGGTAAACCCATACCGGCCGTGAGTTTGCCCATTTCTTCCTGATTGCGCTGCTCGATTTTGCGCACCGCATCGTTAACGGCTGCGGCCAGCAAATCTTCCAGCATTTCTTTGTCTTCGCTCATGATGGAATCGTCCAGCTCGACGCGCTTAACATCGTGACGACCATTCATGGTGACTTTAACCAGCCCGGCGCCGGACTCGCCGGTCACTTCCGCTTCAGCCAGCTGAGCCTGGGCGCGCTGCAGTTGCTCCTGCATCTTCTGCGCCTGTTTCATCAGATTACCCATGCCACCTTTCAGCATCGTTTTATCCTCTTGGTTTGGTATTAACTGACCGGACGAATACTGTCATCCGGTACGAAAGCATCAAATTCCTGCACGATACGCTGCACCAGCGCATCGCCGGTTATGGCTTGTTTGGCTCCAGCATGCGCCTCAGCCTGCTGCCGCTGGCGGCGTTGTTCCGGCGTTTCGCCACGGGGCAGCTGCAACTGCATCTGTACCTGCGCTGCCGGAATCAATGTGCGTAAGGCATCCTGAATTTTCTGCTGCTGCGCAGCATTGAACAAGGCACCCTGCACCGGATCAACATCAAACTCATAACGCTCATCCTGCACCTGTACCAGCGCACTGTTGCGGGCAATGGCCATGGTCAGGCCGGCCAGCGGCAAGCGCTCAACCCATTGCCACCAGGTGTGGGGTTGTAAGGTCTGTGCGGTCAGTTCAGGTGCGGGCGTGACAGAGACCGGCTCGGATACTGCGGCGGGCACTGGTTCTGCGGCCTGCTCTGGTTCTTCGGCAAGCGAAGGGGCTGCATCAGGCACGGGGTCGTCAGCAGGCCGTTCGGGCTCTGCCGCTGCATCTGGCTCTGCGTCCTCAGCGGTAGCGGCCGGCGCTGCAGACCGAGCTGCCGCTCCCGGGCTGGCAGCTTCCTGCGGCGAATCCGCCGCCATAACAGGGGCCGGAATCGGCGCAGGAGCAGGCACCGGAACGGCAGCAGCATCAGGCTCAGCGGCCTGACTCAGGGGCTTTTTTTTTTGCAGTGCGGTTTGCAGATCCAGTTCCACCGGCGCAGCCGGTGCCGGCCGGAAGGCCAGCATGCGCAGCAGCAACATTTCAAAGCCCTGGCGCGGATCAGGTGCTAAGGCCAGATCACGGCGGCCACTGACGCCAATCTGGTAATACAACTGCAGATCTTCTGGTTGCATGGCCATGGACAGTTGCAGAATGGCCTCGCGGTCGCCCTCGGCGTTATCAATAGCATCCGGTACCACCTGCCCGAGCGAGGCGCGGTGCCAGATGGTCAGCAATCCCTGCAGCACTTCGTCGTAATCGGGCGCATGTTCTGCGCTGGCGGCGACTTCCGCCATTACTTCACTGGCATCGGCACGAGCCAGCACTTCAGCCAGTTTAAACAGGCGACCACGATCCATGGTGCCGAGCATGGCATTGACCTGCTCTTCCCCAACCAGGCCTTCGCCGTAGGCAATGGCCTGATCGGTCAGACTGAGCGCATCGCGCATACTTCCCTGCGCGGCACGGCCTAACTGCCACAGCGCCGGTTCTTCGTACTGTACCTGTTCGGCTTCCAGCACTTTGCCCAGATACCCCACAATGCGTTCTGCCGTCATATTCTTCAGGCTGAATTGCAGACAACGGGACAGTACCGTAACCGGCAGTTTTTGCGGATCGGTGGTGGCCAGCAGAAATTTAACGTGGGCCGGCGGCTCTTCCAGGGTTTTCAGCAGAGCGTTAAAACTGTGTGCCGACAGCATGTGTACTTCGTCGATCAGGTAGACCTTAAAACGGCCCCGGGTCGGCGCGTACTGCACGTTATCGAGTAATTCGCGGGTGTCTTCTACTTTGGTGCGGGAAGCGGCATCGACTTCGATTAAATCAACAAAGCGGCCTTCGGCAATTTCCCGGCAGGCACTGCATTCACCACAGGGACGGGCGCTGATGCCCTGCTCGCAGTTCAGGCACTTGGCCAGAATCCGGGCGATGGTGGTTTTGCCGACACCGCGGGTGCCGGTAAACAGATAAGCGTGGTGTAAGCGCTGCTCATTAAGGGCATTAATCAGTGCCCGCAGGACATGCTCCTGCCCCACCATTTCATCAAAGAAACGGGGTCGCCATTTGCGCGCAAGTACTTGATAACTCATCTAATTTCCGACACCGGGGGTAAACAGTGACGGGCATAATAGCGCGTTGATGCGGGAAAGTCAGGAGGAAACTGGAGATGACCTCTGCCAGCCACACCCCGGCACACGAGTCGACTGCTACCGTTGCTCCCTTCCGGGCCTGGCGGGGTTCGCAGTGTATCGTTGCGAGGGGACCAACAGAGGCCACCATAACGTCCTAACGAGCGTCAGGAGGCGGCACATTAACCAAAAGCCCGTGTTATTTCAAGCAGTTATAGTACCGATACCCATTACAGGTGCAGCCAGTGGCGCAACGCCTGCTCAATCACATCGGCGCGGCTGAGGTTAAGCTGGTCAGCTACGTCATCCAGGCGCTCAATCATGGCGCTGTCCAGCTTCACTTCCAGCCGGTGCAGCCCCCGGGCTTTATCACGCAGCCGCTGTACCCGCTTGTTCATCCGCGTCTGCACCGGCCGGTCATAAGGGTTGCTGCGCGGCCGGCCCGGCCGGTTGGGCGCAAACATATCGATAGTGGTTCGGTCTTCAGGCTGGACAGACATGGGGATTCCGGGAAATTCAGGCGGCGCCATTATGCGCAGCTGGCACTAAAAGGCAACGCCGGCGCTTGCCAACGCAGCGGCCGCACCATTACTGTACAGCCCCTTATTTCTGACACACGATGACTCTGCTGCATGGCTAAAAAAACAACCGCAGTACCCGCTGCTGCGCTGACTCAGACAATCCCGGCCAAACTGCTTAATTTCCGCGACACCAGCGAGCTGGAAAGCTTCCATGGCGTCCTCGGCCAGGACCGTGCCGTGAACGCTATTCAGTTCGGTGTCGCCATGCAGCGCCCCGGTTACAACATCTTTGTGATGGGCGATACCGGTACCGGCCGCTCATCGTACGTGCGCGATTATCTGAAAAGCGAAGCCAAGCGCCAGAGCACCCCCAGTGTCTGGTGTTATGTGAATAATTTCCGCAACCCGCGCGAACCCCAGGCACTGGAATTACTACCACAGGATGCCAGCCGCTTCCGCCAGTTATTAAGCGACCTGATCGACCAGTTGCTGGCCACCTTTCCCGCCACCTTTGAACACCCGGCTTATCAGCAGAAAAAATCGGCCATCGATTATGTGTTCAACCGCCGCTACGACAAGGCCATTGAACTGGTGGAACGCGAAGCACTGAAACGCGGCGTGGCGGTGTACCGGGATGCCAGTGCCATCAGTTTTACCCCGATGCGCGATGGCAAGGCGCTGGATGAAACCGAATTTGCCCAGCTCAGCGAAGCCGAGCGGGAAACCTTTCACAGCGACATCGCCGAGCTGGAACAGCAACTCAGCGACCAGCTGTCAGAGCTGCCGCAATGGAAGCGCGAAAGCAGTAATGCCCTGCGCCAGCTGAACCACGACACCATCCGCGATGCCATTAACCCGCTGCTGCAACCGCTGCAGGAACAGTACGGCAGCCATGCGGACATTCTCAGCTATCTGGACGAGCTGCAGGAATTTCTGCCGCGGCTGGTGATGGAAGAACTGGTGGAAGAACGCCTGCTGGAACTGCGCGATGAATACGCCAAGCGCAGCATTCTGGAAGACACCCTGCTGCCCAATATCGTGACCCATCACGCCGAAGACAGCGGCGCGCCAGTTATTTACGAACCGCACCCGAGCTTTTCCAACCTGTTCGGCCGCATTGAATACACAAGCGACCAGGGCGCGCTGGTCACCAACTACCAGCGCATCTGTCCGGGGGCGCTGCACAAGGCCAATGGCGGCCACCTGATTCTGGATGCCGAGAAAGTGCTGGGTGAACCCATGGTCTGGGAAGCCCTGAAACGGGCGCTGCAGTCGCATCAGTTGAAAATGGAATCGCCCTATTCCGACCTTGGCTTAATCAATACCACCACGTTGCTGCCGGAAGTGATCCCGCTGCAATTCAAGCTGGTGTTAATCGGTTCACGGCAGGTGTACTACCTGCTGCAGGAATACGACGAAGACTTTAAACGCCTGTTCCGCGCTGTGGTCGATTTTGACAGCGACCTGCCGTTAACCGACGACCATGTGCTGGGCTATGCGCGACTGCTGAAAAACCGCGCTGACGAACAGGGCTACGCCCATTTAAGCCGTGCCGCCGTTGAGCGCATGGTGCGCTTCAGCGCCCGTCTGGCGGAGCAGCAGAATGTACTCAGTGCGCGTATTGGTGAACAGTTTGACCTGTTGGCCGAAGCGGATTTTATCCGCCGCCTGGCGGGTGACGAATTACTGGAAGCCGATCACATCGACCGCGCCCTGAGCGCCAAAACGGAACGCACCGGCCGGGTTTACGACAAGCTGTTTGAACAGATGCTGGAAGGCACCGTGCTGCTGGAAACCAGCGGCAGCGCCATCGGTAAAATCAACGGCTTAACCGTAATGTCGCTGGGCGATACCAGCTTTGGCTCTCCGGCCCGTATTACCGTGACCGCCTACCCGGGCAGCAAAGGTGTGGTGGATATTGAGCGCGAAGTCAGCCTCGGTCAGGCCATTCATTCTAAGGGCGTGATGATTATCAGTGGCTATCTGGGCAACCGCTACGCCCAGCAATTTCCGCTGGCCATTTCCGCCCACATCGCTATGGAACAATCCTACGGTTATATCGACGGCGACAGCGCCTCGCTGGCCGAGCTGGTGTGCCTGATTTCCGCCTTAATTAAAGCACCGGTGGCGCAAAGCTTTGCCGTTACCGGCTCGATGAACCAATACGGTGAAGTGCAGGCCATTGGCGGCGTGAATGAAAAAATTGAAGGCTTTTTCCGTCTCTGTCAGGCGCGCGGCTTAACCGGCCAGCAAGGGGTGATTATTCCGGAATCCAATCGCCGCAATCTGATTCTGAATGCCGATGTGGTCGCCGCGGTCGCCGCCGGCGAGTTTCATATCCATGCCGTCAGCCATGTCGATCAGGCCATGGAAATACTGCTGCAGCGCCGGGCCGGCAGCCAGAAGAAAGATGGCAGTTTTCCGGCTGGCAGCCTGAACGATGACATTATTAAACGGCTGCAGGCCATCGCCAGCATGGAGAAAGAGCAGCACAACTAACCCGCGGTTCAGGATGCCGGGGTATTCCGGCATTCCTGCAGCCAGTCAATCAGCAGCGACCACTCAACCGGCTTACTCATCACCCGATCCATACCGGCCGCCAGACAGTGCTGCCGCTCGTCTTCAGTCGCGGCCGCCGTAAGCGCCAGTAATGGGCCGCGAAAACCGGACTGGCGCAAGGCAGCGGCCGTGGTCAGTCCGTCCAGTACCGGCATATGGTAATCGAGAATAATGGCGTCACAGCTGGCAAAAGCGTCATCATCCAATAGTTGCTGACCGTTTTCATACAGCAAAACCCTGGCACCCTGACGTTCCAGCATGCGTTGCATCACCTTACGGCTGGTGGCGTCGTCTTCACACAACGCCAGCCGCATCCCCTGCAGGCGCGGCCCGGATTCAGCAGCCAGAACGGTCAGCGCGGGTTCCGGCGCACTGGCCAGCGGTAACGGCAGCTGTAACCAGAAACAACTGCCCTTGCCGGGTTCACTCTGCACGCCCACCTCGCCCTGCATCAGTTCCGCCAGACTGCGACACAGATTCAGCCCCAGCCCGGTACCGCCAAACTGCAGACTGGTGGCGGCACTTTCCTGCTCAAAAGCATTAAAGATATCCGGTAATCGCTGTGCACTGATACCCGGACCGGTATCGTCGACCTCGGCCCGCAAAACGCAGACCGGCCCTTCCGGCCGGCAACTGACCCGCAAGGTTACCCGCCCACCGGCCGGGGTAAACTTCAGTGCATTGCTCAGGTAATTGATCAGAATTTGTTGCAGCCGCTGACGGTCACCGTGCAGCCACAGGTCCGCGGTATCGGGCCAGTGCTGCTGAAAATCGATCTGCTTCAGCCGCATGGATGCGGAAAATACAGCCGCTACGGCACGCAGCAGATCGGCCAGAGAAAAGTCCTGCTGGTGCAGCTCCAGCTTACCGGCTTCAATTTTGGCCACGTCCAGCACATCGTTCACGACCCCCAGCATGGCTTCACTGGCGGCGCGTAAATCCATTACCAGCGAAGCCTGCTCAGAATCGAGAGCGGTCTGACTGAGCAATTCCACAATACCGGCAATGCCGTTCAGCGGCGTGCGGATTTCATGGCTCATGTGGGCCAGAAAGCGGGTTTTTGCCAGAGATGCCTGCTGCGCCTGCTGCTGTTGGCGCTGGGCATCACCCACCTGCCCGGCCAGCCATTCGGCGCGCAGAATATCGCTGTAACCGCGAATGGCCGTGGTCAGCGACAACCACAGCCGCGACTGCGTCACTTCCGATTTCAGCAGGTAGTCATTAATGTCGTAATCCTGCACCACCTGGCGTTCGGGTGCGTAACCCGCCTGGCCGGTGCGCAGCAGAATGCGCATACGGTGGTTGCCAAGCTGATGGCGGATATAGTCAACCAGCTGCAGGCCGGCATCATCGCTTTCCATCACCACATCCAGCAGCAACACGGCAATATCGGGGTATTCCTGCAAATAACGGCGGACTTCAGCCGCACTGCGGGCCTGCAGAATATCGAGCCGGCGGCCCTGATAACGGAAACGGGAGAGAATAAGCTGGGTAACCTGCAACACCGACTCATCATCGTCGGCTACCAGCAGGCGGATTACCGGAGGCAAAAACTGTGCGGGCTCAGGATGGGCGGTAACGGCTTCTGAAGCGGGAAATTCTGCTGTCATCATTACCTCCTCATACCCCGGCCCGGGATGAAGAATAAGGGCGGCGCTGCGCTACCCTGAGCATGCAGCACCGGGGCTTTCAGGAATTCACCAGCGCCTTGCGCAGGGAGCTCTGAATAGCATCCTCAGACAGCCAGATGCCAAATAAAGCCTGTTTGAAATGCAGGCCCTGCACCTGGGTTTTGGCTTCGCCATTGCGGTATACCGTCACACCGGCCGCTGGCTGATACACCATATCGAACACATCACCTTCTTTAACTTCTTCGGCAAAGGCGCTGATCAGAGTTTCGATTTCTTTTTCAATCGGCGCCGTGTTGCCACCGGTCGAACGGACAAAGCCATCCCGGGTGGATTCACTCATGCGCTTGGCGTTGATCATGCCGGACGTGATATGCAGACGAATGGCCATCGGCTCATCGGCGGCGACAATGCGATTGGCGTCCTGGTCGGCAGCCGGCAGATACAGCGCCGCGACGTAGGCATTAACAAAGAATTTACTGCGCACACCGGCGCCATTCAGCACCAGTTCCTGGTTGTTCAGCGTCAGGGTGTCAGCCACTTCGGTATCTTTCACTTTGAGTGCCTGAGCGGGCAATGCCACCACAACGGAAATCAGTACAGCAGAAAGCAGACGAATCATGAGAATGGTCCTTATTTAATTGTTATAGGTTGGGTGTACTTTTGTAACGGCAGCATCGGGGGAATGCAAGTGAAATCACCCGCCAGACAGCACAACAGGCCCACTGGGCCTGTTGCTGGTAAGGTGACCATTGTTTGCGGCAGACAGCAACAGCCGCGTCAGCGGAAATCTTTCAGATTTTTCTGCACGAAGCTCAGGGTCAGGGCAACCAGATTTTCACCGACGTCGTAGAAACGATCATCCAGCTCGGCAATCTCATCGGCGTGTTCGCTCTGAATATGATCGAAGACTTCAATCCGCTCATCTTCATCGGCCGGCACCTGACGCTCAGCGAATAAATCCAGCATACGGTCCATCAGCTCATAAGTGCCTTTGGCTTTGATGCGTTCGAGGGATTCCAGCGTATCTGCAGCCAGTGCGCCGACATCATGGTGGAAGAACTGTACAAAACCGCCGTTTTCCATTTCGCGTAATAAGCCATCAATGCAAAATACGGTTTTTTCGGATTCGGTCAGGGCATCGTAGCCCGCTTCTGATTCTTTGACGTAAATCACATCAGTGATTTGCAGAAATGAATCGGTTTCATCGGCAACGTCCAGCGCTGCCTGAATCTCCATGTTCATAAATCCTACTCGTTATTCTCTTGGGGAAGCCAATGGAAAAGTCACAATAGCCTACCGGTTATTGTTTTTAAAGCACCTTTTTCTGCAGTAATTCCTGCACCAGAGTCGCACAGAGTTGTGGTTGCTCCATTGGAAAGCAATGGCTGCCAGACACGCTCTGCCAGCGGATGTTCGGGTTAGCCGCAGCCGCCCGTTTCGCCGCCCGGGCAATAAAGGGATAGGAATCAGACGCCACCAAAATATCCACCGGCACCTGAATGCTGTGCACGGCATGCCAGAGACCACGGGGATAAGAACCAAAAATGGAGGCTTCCCAGGCCGGATCACAATTCAGCGCCAGTCCGCTGGCAGTGGTATGGGTACCACCGGCAATAAAAGCCTGCAGCGCTTCCGGCTGCCACTGGCGGTAAAGTTTTTTACGCTGCAGGTCGGCCATCATGCTGTCGGCATCCGGCCATTCACGGCGCCGGGCGGCCACATTTTTTACCAGCGCGGTGCGTTTCCATAACCCGCTTTTGCGCGCCAGTTGCTGAAATAACAGAATTTCCGGTGAAAACAATACCGGGTCCAGCAACACAATACGGCTGAATAACTGCGGCCGGGCGGCCGCCAATAACAGGGTTAATACGCCCCCCATCGAATGCCCAACGCCCAGTACCGGTTTTGGCCAGCGCCGCTCCAGGGCGTCACCAATGCGAGCCGCCATGGCCTGCCAGTCGGGCATTTTGTGGTCGGGCTGGGCAGAACCGCCGTGCCCCGGCACATCGGTCAAGAACAGATTCCAGTCCGCGGGTAATAATTGCGCCGCCGGCCACAGCGTACTGGCGCAGAAACCATTGCCGTGCAGAACATGCACGGCCGGCGCGGATTCTGCGCCGGGCCGCGTCCAGCCGGCCAGACCGGCATCCGACCAGGGCGTCAGCTGCGCAGACAAATCGTAAGGGGAATTCATAAAATGGCTCAGTTTGTCGGTTATTTTTCCTGGGGAGCCTCTGAGTAATTCGGTGCCCGCTCTGGATTGCAGAGTTATTCAGAGGCTTCCAGGTGAACCGTTATAGATAACTTTGAGCTACAGATAAAGCAGGCAACAGAACTTTTCCACCACCACTGCTTCAAACCACGCACAAGCCGCGGCACACTGTCGGACGGGATATTAACCACACAAGGAGTTTGTATGACTGCCCTTCACACCCTACGCGCACTGGACTCCAACCGGCGCTTTACCGAACGCAAAGAAGCCGAAGGCCGTATGGCGCAAGCGCGCCGGGATCTGGATGCTGGTGTTATTGATGCGGAAGAATACGCGTATATCTTCGAGCTGTGCCGCAAAATTATCCGTGCCGGCGGGTAACGCCGGCCACGCTATGCCGGCTATCTGTACAACAGCCGCTCAGGCGGCTACTGGTATGCCACTGTGAAAACGGAATTCGGGGTCGGGAGATTCAATCAATGAACGCTCCAGCGCACGGAATTCCGCGATCCGTTCAGTAATCGGTGTGCGCGAATATTGCGCCGCCAGACTTAAATAGTCCTGATAATGCCGGCCTTCGGAACGCAGCAGCGAACGATAGAATTTCGCCAGCTTGTCATCCAGAAACGGCGCCAGTCTGGCAAACCGTTCGCACGAACGTGCTTCAATAAACGCACCGATAATCAGCACATCAATCAGTTCTTCCGCCACCCCCTTCCGCACTTCATCACGCAGCGCCGCCGCATAACGTGATGACGATACGTGCCGGTACGTGATGCCGCGTTCTTTCATAATGGCGACCACCTGCTCGAAGTGCAGCAGTTCTTCCCGTGCCAGCTGGCTCATTTTTTTCAGCAGATCGTCGCGGTCAATGTGTTTGTAGAGCAGATTCATGGCGGTGGTGGCCGCTTTCTTTTCACAATTCGCGTGATCAATCAGCAGAGTTTCCTGATTATTCAGCGCTTCCTGTATCCAGGCATCCGGGGTCGGACAACCGAGAAATTCGTTAATTTCCTGCAGTACGGCATCCAGACTCATAAGCCCTCACTCAGCATACCTTCAAGAACCTGACGCACTTCACCTTCAATAGGTACCGATTTCTGCGTGGCCGAATCCATTAAACAGAAGGTAACGATGGCATCGGCAATTAACTGAGTGGTTGCACCCTGCTCCAGCAGCCAGACTTCCTGTTTCATCTGCGCGCTTTTATTGCCGATTTTTTCCATGCGTGTCACCACCCGGATAATTTCACCGGCATAGGCCGGACGGCGGTAACTGATGTTGATATTGGCGACTACAAAGGCCAGATTGCGCGATTCAAACAGCTCAATAAACCGGTGCTGGTCGAAGTAATCCCAACGACCTTCTTCCAGAAATTCCAGATAGCGGCCATTGTTTACATGGTGGTAAATATCGAGGTGATAACCCCGGACTTTGATATCAACAGACACAGCACACCCCATTCAGCAAAGGCGGCGATTTTAATCGAAAGCGCCCCGGGCAACCAGCCACACAGGTCAATGCGGCTGCCAGCGCAGTTCGTGCAGGTTAAAACCCAGCGGCACATCGGTGCGTAAACGAGCCAGTACCCGGGTCAGCAAGGCGTTTTGCCAGTGCTGCTGCAGCGCGTTCTGAACCCGGGTTTCGCATTGTTGATAGTGCACCAGCAGTACATCCAGCGAGCCATGGGTATCCAGTAAATGGCCGGCGGTTTTCGGGCCGATACCCGGCACGCCGGGCAGATGGTTGGTGGTATCCCCGGTTAAGGCCCAGAAATCACACAGCTGTGCGGGTTTCAGCCCAAACTTCTGCTCCACCATGGCTTCATCCCAGCTGAAACGGTCGAAATGATTGCGTACCGTCAGGCGCGGATTCACCAGCTGGCAGAAGCCTTTATCGGTGGACAGAATCGTGACCTGCAGGCCGGCAAAAGCGGCTTTAACGGCCAGACTAGCGACCACGTCATCCCCTTCCCAACCGCTCAATTCCAGGCAATACAGCCCGCACTGGCGGAAGTAGCGCTGCAGAGCTTCCAGATCATCCTGCAGCGGCTGCGGCATTGGTGGCCGCCCCAGCTTGTAATCCGGCCACAACTGATGGCGCCAGGTGATGCACTTCTGCTCAAACACCATGGCTACATGGGTGGCCTGACTCTGCTCGGCATTACGGGCAATGGCCGCCAGACAACGGCTGCGCGTGGCTTCCAGCGGCAGTTCAGCGTCTTCAGCGGCGGCGTAAATGCGCCGGATCAGGTTCATGGCATCGACAATCAGCAGTTTCATGCGTCTTTTGGCTCCCCGGTCACCGGCACCTGACGCTCAGACTGCTGCGCCTGCCACAGCTGCGCATAGCGGCCATGCGCGGCCAGTAATTCAGCGTGTGTACCCCGCTCAGTCACCTGCCCCTGTTCCATCACGGCGATGCAGTCGGCATCGACAATGGTGGAAAGCCGGTGAGCAATAATCAGCGCCGTGCGGCCGGCGGATACTTCACGAATGGCGGCCATAATGCCGCGTTCGGTGGTGGAATCGAGCGATGAGGTTGCTTCATCAAAGACCATAATGGCCGGTCGTTTCAGCAACATACGGGCAATGGCAATACGTTGTTTTTCGCCGCCGGATAATTTCAGCCCACGCTCACCCACCACGGTTTCCAGCCCGGCCGGATTTTGCTGCACCAGGGTTTCCAGATGCGCCATCCGCACCACCTGCTGCAATTCATCTTCGGTCGCATCCGGGCGGGCATAGAGCAGATTATTGCGCAAGGTGTCGTTAAACAGCACCGTGTCCTGCGGCACAATGCCCAGCGCCGCCCGCAACTGCTGTTGCGGTATGCTGCGGATATCCTGGCCATCAATATAAATTCCACCCTGTTGCGGATCGTAAAAACGAAACAGCAGCTTGGTCAGAGTCGATTTGCCAGCGCCACTGCTGCCGACAACCGCCAGGGTTTGGCCCGCCGGCAAGGTTAAATTCAGGTTATTCAACACCGTCCTTCCATTGGCATAAGCAAAACCGACCTCACGGAATTCCACCTCAGCCTGCTGAATATTCAGCGTATTATTTCCGTCATCCGGTACCGCTGGCTGCTCATCCAACAACTCAAACATGCGCTCAATATTGGCCATGGAGGCTTTGATTTCCCGATAAATAAAACCGAGAAAATTCAGCGGTAAAAACAGCTGAAACATAAAGGCATTCACCAGCGTGAAGTCACCCAGTGTCATGTCACCGCTCAGCACATAATAAGCCGCGAACAACAGCATAGCGGCCATAGCCAGGCTGATAATCAGGGCCTGACCACTATTCAGACTGAACAGGGAAAAACGGTTCATCCGCCGGGCGCTTTCCCACTGCGCCAGCGACTCATCATAAGCACCGGCCTCACGTTGTTCAGCGGTAAAATATTTTACCGTTTCATAATTCAGCAGACTGTCGAGGGCGCGGGCATGGGTGGTGGAATCGAGCCGGTTGGCTTCGCGTACATAACGGGTGCGCCACTCGGTTACCACCACGGAATAGGCTATGTAGGCCACCACGGCAACGGTGGTAATAATGGCAAAGACCGGCGGATAATTGGCCAGCAATAAACCAATGACGAGAAATAATTCGAGGAAGGTCGGGATAATATTAAAAATCATAAACCGCAGCAGGAAACCAATGCCGTTGGTGCCGCGTTCTATGTCGCGCTGCAACGCACCGGTCTGGCGGTTTAAATGAAATTCGAGGCTCAGCCGGTGCAGATGTTCAAACACCTGCAACGCCATGCGGCGCATGGCACGTTCCGTCACCCGACCGAACAGCAGGTCACGCACCTCACCGAGAAAAACGCTTAAAAACCGCACGCTGCCATAGGCCAGTAACAACCCCAGCGGAAACCACAACCACCAGTCGGCGGCCACCGCACCGGCCAGCCCGGCAGCACTGAGATGATCGACCTGATATTTGAGTAAAAACGGCATGCCGACGCTGGCCAGCTTGGCGGCCACCAAACACAACAATGCCGCCAGCACCCGGCCACGGTATTCCATTAAATAAGGCCACAGGGTTTTTACCCAGTGCCAGCCACGAAATTGCACCGGAATATTGTCCGGCAACGCAGAAGAATGTCGCATACAGAGCCTCAGAGTTTGGCCCGCAGCATAAAGACCCGCGCCGGCTGATTCAATGCCGGGGCTGAACCTGCCGGGTAAAAGCGGGTCTGTAATATCCGCGCATCACAAGCTGACCGAAACAGCGTATGATACGCGCCGGATTCATTGTTAACGGAACCTCATTACCCATGTCTGCCAAGCGTCTGCCTGTGGCCTCTGTCCCTGCCCTGTTTTGTTCAGCCCTGCTGTGCTCTGCCAGTTTGCCCGCCGTTGCCGGCATCAATGCCAACCTGGGGCTGACCAGCGAATACATCCGTGAAGGGATCAGTCAGACCGATGGCAACCCGACCTGGCAAACCGGCCTGACCTGGGAACACAACAGTGGTTTTTATCTGGGTGGCTGGGCCTCTGGTCTGGATCGCCGCTACGACAAAGCCAGTGCGGAAGCCGATATTTTTGCCGGCTTTTATCAGCCGCTGAGCGACTACACCGCCCTGTCCCTGACGGCTACACACTTTACTTTTTACGGCGACAACAGCGACGAGCAGAATTACACCGAACTGGGCGCCCGGTTACTGGTGGATGACAGCTGGGTATTCGGCTGGCGTCAGAGCGAAGAATATCTGGGGACCAACAGCGACCGCCGTGCTCTGGAAGCCAGCTATACCTTACAGACCGGTACCTTTGGTATTGAATTTTATGGTGCCCATTACCGCAATCTGGGTGATAAAGCCGATATGGGGTACAGCGATTATCTGCATTTCCGCATTGGTCTGGAACGCACCTGGAATCAGTGGGATTACCGCTTAACCGTAGAACGTACCAACCTCAGCAGCAGCCGGTTTGATGCTGGTACGCTGTTCCAGTTAGGCATCCACCGGTATTTTAATCTGTGGTAACCGCCTGCTCAGGCAAGTCAGCCGGGGCAACGACAGGGGCACTGGCTGGCCGGGCCGGTTGCCACGGAACACACTGCATCCGTTCTCCCAGCCCCTGACACAGAGGCTCGAATGTGTTCGGATCAGCGCTGATATTCCAGGCTCCGTTGCTGAACTCACCATGCGCCGCCACCCCTAGTGGAAAAACCACTTCACCATCGCCCTGAAGGGCGGAGGGAAAGGTCATTACCTGGGGAAAATACCCCAGTAATTGCCGCTGCTCGAACACCAACAGGGTATAAAACTGTTCATAGTTTTCACCCCGCACCCGTTCCATCCCCAACAGCGTACGCGCACCGATGCGGCCGAAATAATACATCGACAGCACATGGTCATTCTCGCTGTCTGCCAGCAGGTAGGAATGCTGTTGTTGCAGGTACTGCTCGGCCCACACCGGGGTCACCCCCAGCGGGTCGGCGACGGTATCCGCAGCCTGTGCCGTAACACTCAATAACCACAGCAGCATAATCCGCATGGGTGTCACCATTTGCTTAAAACCAGGCAGACTCAGGGCTGGGTTAATTCCAGCTTGGTGCCCAGGTATTTTTCCAGTGCCGGTAATTCAAACGCATCATCTTCTGACACAAAGCTGATGGACACCCCTTTGGCACCGGCACGGCCGGTACGGCCAATACGGTGTACGTAATCCTGCGGGTCTTCCGGCAAGGTGTAGTTGATAACGTGGCTGACACCATCAACGTGAATACCACGACCGGCCACATCGGTAGCCACCATAATATTCACCTGCCCGGCGCGGAAACGCTCCAGCGTTTTAATGCGTTTTTCCTGGCTGACCTCGCCCGATAACAGCACCGCTTTGTGGCCATGCTTCATCAGTTTGTCGCACAGATTGCGGGTTAAATCGCGGCGGTTGGCGAAAATAATACAAAGCTCGGGTTTTTCTTCCCGCAACACCCGCTCCAGCAAGCGGAATTTTTCCGTTGCCGCCACCAGATAAGCCCGTTGCTCAACCCGGTCGGTAGCGACCGATTCCGGTTCAATCACCACCGACAGCGGATCTTTGGTCCACTGATCAATCAGAATACGCACGTCGTAGTTAAAGGTGGCTGAGAACAGCAGCGTCTGGCGCTGATCTTTAGGCGGACAACCGCGCACAATGCGGCGCACATCGGGGATAAAGCCCATATCCAGCATGCGGTCGGCTTCGTCCAGCACCAGCACTTCCACCTGGTCGAGGAACACATCCTGGCTGCGCATAAAGTCAATCAGGCGGCCCGGTGTAGCAACCAGCACATCGACCACATGGTTACGCAGCTGGGCGCGCTGTTTTTCGTAATCCATACCACCGACGATGGTAACGATATTGAGGCCGGTGTATTTGGCCAGGCCTTCGGCGTCTTTGCCGATCTGCATCACCAGTTCCCGGGTCGGGGCAATCACCAGCGCGCGCGGCTCACTGGCGAAACGCTCGGCCGGCTGGTTGGTTAACAGACGGTTCAGAATGGTCAGCAAAAAGGCGGCTGATTTACCGGTACCGGTCTGCGCCTGACCAATGGCATCACGGCCACGCAGGGTAGCCGGCAGGGTTTCCGCCTGAATCGGCGTGGCGTAGCTGAAGCCCAGCTTATGAATACCGCGCATCACCGAATCGGGCAGGCCCAGATCGTGGAAACGGGTTTTACCGGCTTCCGGTTCCACTGCAAAATCACTGAGCGACCAGGGCGTTTCCGCTTCCGCCGCTCTGGATTTCTGGCTGTTGTTTTGTTCTTTATGCTGACGAACCGGTTTTTTGCCTTCCGGATTATGCGCAACATGCGCGGCTTTATGGGTATCCCGGGCGGGCTGATGGTCTTTTTTAGAGGTATTTTTCGTAGTTACCGGACTGTCTTTTTTACCGGTTACGGCCTGAATCAATTTTTTAAACAAGGGTTTCTCCACTCACCTGCAAATTCCGGCACATCGGTTTGCCGGCTGTAATATCCGGCACGTCAGGGTGCCGGTTATTGGTCCGGCGTTTCAGTATGCCGGTTGTAATCGCGCCCGATAATAAAGCAAGCGCCTGCTTTTTAATACGTTTGCCGTCGCTGCTAACCGGTTAAGCCCGTTTTCAGTTCCTTTTGGGCACCAACGAACAGTCTGTTACGGCGCAGGGCTGGCCCTGCCGGCGCCTTCGCGGCACAATACGCGCCCTCTCCCGTCCGGCATCCAGCCGGCGAATGAACAGCATTTTTAGCGGAACCACCGGCATGAACTTCAGCGCTCAGGAAATCCGGGCCTTAACCAAATTAACCCTGCCCATTCTGGCCACCCAGCTGGCGCAAATTGGCATGGGCACGGTCGATACCCTGATGTCCGGGCATGTCAGCACCCGTGATCTGGCCGCCGTCGCCATCGGCACCAGTTTGTGGCTGCCGGTGTGGTTGTTTCTGGCCGGCGTACTGGTCGCACTGTCGCCACTGGCGGCGGCGTTTAACTCCGGCCGCCGGCAACAGGAACTGCCGCAATTACTCAGTGCCGCGCTCTGGTGCGGCATCGCGCTGGGGTTGGTTTCAACCCTGTTATTAGTGGCCGGAGCGCTGTTGTTGCCGGTCTGGATTGATGACCCGGAAACCGGCCGTATTGCCAGCCAGTACACCTTAGCCATCGCCGCCGGCATGCCCGCGGCGGGTATTTTTCTGGCCTACCGGTTTTATGCCGAAGCCCTGAACCAGCCCGGCCACGTTACCCGCATTATGTTGTCCGGCCTGATCATGAATGTGCCGGTCAATATGATCTTTATCGATGGTCTGTTTGGGCTGCCGGCGCTGGGTGGTGTGGGCTGCGGCATTGGCAGCAGCATTGTCTTTACCGGCATGGCCATCGCCCTGGCCCGCAACACCCGCAAGCACCGTATTCCCGCCGGTTACAATATCTGGGCTGAGGTGCTGAAACCGCGTTTCCAGGCCATTAAAGACATTCTGCGTATTGGCATTCCCATCGGTATCGCCATTTTCTTTGAAGTCAGTCTGTTTACCGTGATCGCCCTGTTTCTGACCAGTCTGGGGCCGGTAATTGTGGCGGGACACCAGGTGGCCCTGAATCTGTCCTCCCTCACCTTTATGATTCCGCTCAGTCTCGGCATGGCCATGACGGTACGGGTCAGTCACCATCTGGGCAGCGGCAACGCCCTGTTGGCGCAACGCACGGCCTGGCTGGGGGTAAAGCTGAATCTGGGCGTGGCCCTGTTCAATGCCACCGCGATGGTGCTGCTGGCCGGCATCATTGCCCGCTTCTATTCCCCCGACCCGCAAGTGGTCGCGGTGGCGGCGGCGCTGCTGATGTATGCGGCCGTGTTTCAGTTATCCGATGCGGTCCAGATCGCCGCCGCCGGCGCCCTGCGCGCTTATCACGACACCTTTATGGTGATGGTGATTACCTTTATCGCCTACTGGCTGGTCGGCCTGGGCGTGGGCTACTGGCTGGCCTTTAAAGCGCCCACCCCTTATGGCGCCGAAGGATTCTGGACGGGCCTGATCCTGGGCTTAACCACCGCCGCCATTCTGCTGACCATTCGCCTGCGCCGGGTCGGCCGCACAGCGGTGGCGGCATGAGTGCGGTGATTGCGGTGATTGGTGCCGGCCCGGCCGGCCTGATGGCGGCCGAACGCATGGCCGCCGCCGGATACCGCGTTGAGGTATTCGATGCCATGCCCAGCGTGGCGCGTAAATTTCTGCTCGCCGGTATTGGCGGCATGAACATCACCCACAGCGAAGATTACCCGCTGTTTGTGCAGCGCTACCGTGAAGCCAGTTCACATTTGCAGCCGATGCTGGATGCCTTTCCGCCGGCGGCGCTGCGCGAATGGATTCATCAATTAGGCATCGACACCTTTGTTGGCAGCTCTGGCCGGGTGTTTCCCACCGATATGAAAGCCGCCCCGCTGCTGCGCCGCTGGCTGCAACGACTGCGCCAGCAAGGGGTTGTGTTTCACCCGCGCCAACGCTGGATTGGCTGGCAGCAGGATGAACAAGGACTGTGCTGGCAATTCCAGGGACCGGACGGCGAACATGAACAGCGTTTCAGCGCCGTGGTACTGGCGCTGGGCGGTGCCAGCTGGCCGAAACTCGGCTCCGATGGCCGCTGGGTGGATGTACTGCAGCAGGCCGGCGTGGCCGTCACGCCCCTGCAGGCCAGTAACTGTGGGTTTGATCTGCCCTGGAGTGACTACCTGCGCGAGCGTTTTGCCGGTACTCCGGTCAAGCATATCCGCCTCAGCGTAACCACCGCCGACGGCCGTACTGAAAGCAAAACCGGTGAGTTTGTTATCACCGGTTACGGTATTGAAGGCAGCCTGGTGTATGCCCTGAGCGCGCCCTTGCGCCAGCGATGGCAGCAGCAACCCGAGCAGGCCCGGCTGATACTGGACTGGCTGCCACACAGCAGTGCCGAGCAGATCAGTGCCAAACTGCAGCAACCGCGCAAAGGCATGAGTTTTGCCAATGTGTTGCGCAAAAAACTGCACCTGCCGCCGTTGGCGGGGGCGTTATTAAAAGAATGCTGTCCGCACCTGGACCCAAACGACTCCCAAGCGGTTGCCGCCGCTCTGAAAGCCATGCCACTGCCGGCCGTTACCGGTACCCGCCCCATCGCTGAAGCCATCAGCTGCGCCGGTGGCGTTCAGTTTACGGCGTTAACAGCGGATCTGATGCTGAAAGACCTGCCCGGGGTATTTGCCGCCGGAGAAATGCTCGACTGGGAAGCGCCAACCGGTGGCTACCTGCTGACCGCCTGCTTTGCCACCGGCCGTTACGCCGGTGACGCGCTGCTGCGCTATGTGCAGCAGCAGGACGTTACCCCGGACGCAGAGCCGGCTCAGGGACAGGGGTTGGAATAAACCTTGTGAATGGCATCAATACGCTGCAGCTGTTCCGGCGTCAGTTCCAGCGCCGCCGTGGCAATGTTTTCCTGCAGCTGCGCCATGCTGGTCGCGCCGATAATATTGGCCGTCACAAAGGATTGCTGCGTGACAAAGGCCAGCGCCAGCTGTGCCGGTGTTAAGCCAAATTCCTGTGCCAGCGCCACATACTCAGTTACCGCGGCTTCCGCCTGCGCGCCCTGATAACGACTGAAACGCTGATGCAAAGTAATACGAGCGCCGGCCGGTTGCTGACCATACAGGTATTTACCGGTCAGCACCCCGAACGCCAGTGGTGAATAAGCCAGCAGGCCGACGTTTTCCTGATGTGAAATTTCCGCCAGACCCACCTCATAACTGCGGTTCAGCAGGTTATAAGGATTCTGTACCGTTAATGGCCGTGGCCAGCCTTCGCGGTCGGCAATCTGCAGCACTTTCATGGTGCCCCAGGCGGTTTCATTAGACAGGCCGTAATGGCGGATTTTGCCTTCCTGCATTAATTCCATCAGCGCCAGCAGACTTTCTTCCAGTGGTGTGTGTTCGCCGGGCTGATGCACATAGCCCAGCTTGCCGAAGAAATTGGTCGGCCGCGCCGGCCAGTGCAGCTGGTACAGATCGATGTAATCGGTTTGCAGGCGCCGCAGACTGCCTTCGACCGCCTCGCGGATATGCGCCCGGGTTAATTGCGGCCCCTGGCGGATATGGGTCATCCAGTCACCCGGGCCGGTGACCTTGGAGGCCAGCACAATGCGTTCACGCTGACCACGGCTGGCCAGCCAGGTGCCGATGTATTGTTCCGTGCGGCCCTGGGTTTCACCTTGCGGCGGCACCGGATACATCTCGGCGGTATCGATAAAATTGATGCCCTGCGCCAGCGCGTAATCCAGCTGCTGATGAGCCTCGGCTTCGCTGTTCTGTTCGCCCCAGGTCATGGTGCCGAGGCAGATTTTACTGGCCCGTAAATCGCTGTTACCCAACGGACGGCGGTTGTTCACTAAGCTCATGGATGCTCCCTGGCGTTGTATTCAGATGGCATGATCGGACGGCATTATGGGGTTTCCGGTACGCAGAAAACAGCCAGCCAATCGCAACAGTGTTTGCAGTTTGACTATTCAAGGCCCAAGAAGGTAACGGTATATCTTTCAATACGGCACTGGATTCTCCGCCTATTCGCAAGCTATTCAGCTGGCGGCAGAAAAGATAACGGTATAGATCAGGCTAATAATGCAAACAACCGGCGCCGGTAGCCATTAGCGGCCTGACGATCCGGCAAGACGTTCAGCAACTCCACCAGCAGTGCCTGCAAATCAGAGCGTTGCACCAGCTGCGGAACCTGCAACAAGGTTTCCACGGCGGCATTGAAATGCCCATCAGCAACCTGCCGATGAGCAGCCACCCGCCACTCACAGCCGGCAGGTACTGGCCGCTCCAGCCAATGCAGTAACGATTGCAACCGCGCCAGCTCCGGGTCACGCAGCAGCTCGTCCGGCAATTGCTGCAAGCGCTGCCGGGCCTCCGCCAGCAGCGCTGGCCGATGGGCCTGTTGCAGCAAAGATTGAATAAGCGCTGCCTGCGCCGCCGCCTGCAAAGGGGCGTCAGCCGCCGCCCGGCGTAAGCCAGCGATATCCGCGCTGGCCGGAACCGGCAATGAATGGGCGTCCGGCTGAGGCATGAACGCCTGGAGGAAAGCATCCACCTGTCGCCGGGTTTGCAGCCCCTGCAGGCGTCCCCACAGCCGGGGGCCCTGAAACAACAACACCTGCGGTACTGAGCGCACCTGATACTGCTGCGCCAGTGGGGATAACTGCCCGGCATCCACCTGCAATAACGCTAACCGCTGATCACTGCTCTGCACGGTTTGCTCCAGCACCGGCAACAAAGCCCGGCACGGCGCACAGCCAGCCGTGGTAAACAGCAGCAAAAACCAGGGTTGGCCGGCACCCTGCTGCCACTGGCGCAGTTGCTCTGCATCAGTAATAACGATGGTCGGTGACGGCATGGGTGTTTTTGCTCCTCGGCTAATGGGCGGCCTGCAGTATAATGCCGGGCTTCTGATCTGCCGAACGGATAACACTGTGACCACACCTGCCAACCAACACTCACCCGCTGCCAGCGGACACCCGCACAAAGCCTTCTGGCTGAGTTTGTTGATTATTATCTGGCTGGCGGCCACGCTGGCGGGGCTGTGGTGGTTTCAGCAACAGAATGTACGGCCCTTTATCGGTGCCGACGATGATGCCCGCTTCTGGCAGGCGAGCCAGGCCGAACAATTGCTGCAACCCATTCTGGCGCCCCTGCCGGCCCCGGCCGCCGGCCAGGTGACCTTACTGCAGTTCTGGAACCCGGGCTGCCTGTGCAACCAGCTCAGCCAGCGCCATTTCGATGCCCTGCTGCACCAGTTCAAAGCGGATTCCCTCAGGGTGGTGGCGATCGCCCCGGCCAGTGCCAGCGACGAAGATCTGCAGTCTTTTCTGCGCCTTAACGGCGAACGGATGGACATTGTGCGCGCACCCGCCGGCTTTACCCTGCCGGCCAGCCCGGCGCTGGCGTTATTCGGCCCGGATAACCGGCTGGGCTATTTCGGTGCCTGGGGCTTTGGCGCCCTGTGCACTGTCGCCAACGACGACTTTTTCCCGGCCATGGTGCGCGCCTTACAGAATGAAGGTTACGGCCCCTTTGCCAATGTTGCCGGCGATGGTTGTTTCTGCGCCTGGCCGGGCAACTGACGCCGCACCCGGTGGAGCGCCCGGATCAACTGACGCAAGCGCTGCCGTTGCCGCGCCGTATCCGCCGCCGGCTGATACAGAACGGAATTAATTTCCTGCCCCAGCCACAGCAACAGCGAGCGCTGGGCCGGACAAGCCTGCGCCAGCCGCTGGCAGTACTGAGCGGCGGTTTCGCCCGGGTCCATTACTACCCCCAGGCGCTGACCACGCTGCTGCAAGCGCTGCCAGGCCCGCATAAAGGGACTGGGCGGCCGTGGCCGCAGACGCCACCACAACCACAGTGACGCCAGCGCAAAAAATGCCACAAAACTGCCCGCCAGCCAGTACAGCGCCTGCTGGTATTCACGCAAGCCCAGTAAGTTCTGCAATAAACCGCGCTGGCTCTCGCGGTCGTAAGACAACACCCAGCGCTGCCAGTAGTAATTGAGGCTGTCCAGTTCCAGCCGCAGCCGGTTCAGCCAGCCGATGCCCTTCAGCCTATGAGCAGAAAACAGCTGTTCCTGCAGAAAACTGCCCTCTTCTGCCACCGCCTGTTCCAGACCGTATTGAATACGATCCGGAGCCACGGCGGCGGTCGGGTCGGTCTGCACCCAACCCTCACCCGGCAGCCACACTTCGGCCCAGGCGTGGGCATCAAACTGGCGTACGGTCAGATATTGCTCGCTCTCATTCCATTCGCCGCCCTGATAACCGGTCACTACTCTCGCCGGAATACCGGCTGCGCGGGCGACAAACACCAGCGCGCCGGCGTAATGAGCGCAGAAACCGCGGCGGGCATTGAAGAGGAAATCGTCCACTTCATCGGTGGCCATCGCTGGCGGCTGCAGGGTGTAATAAAACGGCTGATCGCGGAAGTGCTGTAGCAATGCCGCCAGCAGCTGGCGGTCATCGCTATATTGGCGGCGCAACTGGCGGGCAAACTCCCGCGCCTGCGGGTTAAAATCCCCCGGCAGCTGCAGACTGTTCTGTTGTTCCTGGGCACTTAAACCGGCCGGGCTGAACCTGGCCTGTAAATACGAACGGGCCATATAACGCTGACGCTGAAACACCGGCCGCCGTGCCACCAGCCGGTTGTCACTGGTGTGCCCCGTCCCCCGTTCAGCCGCCTGAACCCCGGTTAATGCAAACAACCAGTTTTTATCGGTGGCTTCCTGCACAATTTCATATTCCAGCTGATTACTGGCTGCCGGCATGGGCGGATTGGCCGGGTTAAACCAGCTGACCTGCGGTGCACCGGATTGCCGTAACCAGCGCCGGCCATCGTAGTAATCGAGCACCAGTGCACGCCAGTACAGCTGCTCGCGCGCCGGTAGCTGGCCATTACTGAACGACACCCGAAAGGCCAGCTCATCCGACTGACTCAGATCGACGATATCGCCGGCGGCCATTTCTTCGCTGAGGCCGCTTTTGGCCTTGCCCGACTGCAGGGTAAAACTCCACAGCGGCCCCATGCGCGGAAACAGCAGATACAGCACCAGCATCATCGGCAGCGACACCAGCAATATGCCACCGGCCAGCCGGCCAGCCTGCACACTGCTGCGGCGCAGACTGTGGGTCTGACCGCTTGCCGCACTGCCTTGCCCGTGCAGCGTGACCAGCGCGGTGGTTAAACACCAGACCGCCAGCACGCCGTACAGACCGCTGAGAATGCCCTGATCAAACAGAAAACCAGTACCGAGGACAAAGAAACTCAGATACCCCACCACATAGCCATCGCGGCGGACTTTCATTTCCAGCAACTTCAGACTGCTGGCGGCAATTAAGAAGGCGCTGGCACTTTCCAGCGTCAGACGCCGTTCAAAGGCCATAAACACCGCCACACTGGCGGCGATCACCGCCAGGGTTTTAATGCGGCGGTCGGGATAAGAAACCCGGCCCAGATGGGTCAGCCAGCGCCAGCCAAGAACAAAAGCCACCACCGCCCAGAGCCACACGGGCAAATGCGTAGCGTGCAGCCACAGCGACAACAACTGGCTGCCCAACAACCACAGCACCGCTGTACGCGGAATCGGAACATCCACCGGCGACCGGGTACGCATACTCATAGCCCCTCCGGTGCGCTAAAACCATACAGCGCCAGCGCCTGTAAGCAGCGGTCGCGGTGCCCTTCACTGTTGTCCGGGCTGAATTCAGTGCCCGGCAGCCGCAAACCATAACGCCAGCCCTGCTGATGCGCCTGCAATACCCAGCCACACAGACGCGACAACCGGGTTTCCACTGGCAAGCCGGGCAACGCCTCCCAATCGAGCCAGCAGGTTGCGCCTTCATCATGGTCAAAATCCTTACTCACCAGTCCCTTACCGCGGGCCAGTTGCTTCCAGGCAACACGACGCATGGAATCGCCCTGACGGTACGGTCTCAGCCCCTGAAAATCCTGCTCACCGGATTGGGTTGAAGGGGCACCACTGAGCTGTTCGCCGCCATCACCGGCCAGAAACACAAAGGGCACGGTTTCCGGGCGCGGATACACCAGCCCGCGAAACTCCAGCCGCACCCAGCTCCAGGCATTGAACAAACCCAGCGGATAACGACTGTCGAGGCGCAGCCGGCCGGTTTGCAGCGGGCCGCGCTGATGGGCCGGCAAACTCAGGTGCAATGCCTGCCGCTCACCGGCGGCCACACTGGCCTGTTGCGTGGGCTGATCGGGGAAGCCCAGCAGCAAGGCCTGATGGCCACGCCGGTCGGCCTGCAGCCACAGCGGCAGCCGCAACCGCTCACCGGCAAAACAGGGCGCCGCGTGGCCGGCGATTAACGTCAGCCCGGACAGATTACGGAAAGTAAACAACATGGCCGCCAGACCAACGCTGAACAGCCAGAAGGTGAGCGCATAAATCAGACTGTTCTGGTAGTTGATGGCCGTAATCAGCAACAACAGCAACAGCAGGCCAAAGGTCAGCGCACTGCGGGTGGGCAGAATAAAAATGGACCGATGACTGAGGGTGACCTGGGCCGCCGGCGGAATGCGCCGGTCGAGCCAGGCCTGCCAGCGTTGTTGCCAGCGCGCCGGTAACGTCATACCAGGACCGGCACCTGTTGCAGAATGTGCGCCGACGGCTGCAATGCAGCAACCGGTGCTGCTGCTGCCAGCCGGTGATCGACCACCGCCGGCAGTACCGCCTGAATATCCTCCGGCAGCAGATGCTGGCGCCCGCCATCCACCAGCGCCCAGGCTTTGGCACTGCGCAACAGCGCCAGTGCGCCACGCGGCGATAAGCCATATTGATAGCCGCCGTCGTAGCGGGTGAAGGCGATGATGCGTTGCAGATAATCCAGCACACTGGCGGCAGCCTGCACGGCATCGACCTGCTGCTGTAATTGCTGTAAATCGGCGGTTTTCAGCACCGCCTGCAGTCCGGCGGCCATGGCCCGGCGATCACGACCTTCCAGTAACTCACGCTCGGCACGGGCATCCGGATAGCCCAGCTGAATGCACATCAGAAAACGGTCGAGCTGCGATTCCGGCAACGGAAAGGTACCGGATTGCGATACCGGGTTCTGGGTGGCAATAACAAAGAACGGCTGCGGCAGCGGCCGGGTTTCCCCTTCAATCGTTACCTGCCCCTCCTCCATGGCCTCCAGCAACGCACTTTGCGCCTTAGGCGTAGCGCGGTTAATTTCATCGGCCAGCACCAGCTGGCTGAACACCGGCCCCGGATGAAAGCGGAAACGGCCCAGATCCGAACCCGGTTCGCGCTCAAAAATACTGACGCCGAGGATATCGGCCGGCAACAGGTCGGAGGTGAACTGAATGCGGTTGTACTGCAACCCCAGTGCCCCGGCCAGAGCATGCGACAGCGTGGTTTTGCCCATACCGGGTAAATCTTCAATCAGCAAATGGCCACGCGCCAACAGACAACTGAGTGCCAGCCGCAGCTGTTCTTCTTTACCAAGAATCACCTGGCCAAGCTGTTCGAGTACGCGGGTAATGGGGGTGGTCATGAAGCAGTCCTGAAATAAAACGGACGCTCAGGATAAAGGAGTTGCTGAGAGGATTAAAAGCGAGTGTGACAAGGAGTGTAAAGATGACACTGGAAGCTGGAAGCTGGAAGCTGGACGCTGGACGCTGGACGCTGGACGCTGGACGCTGGACGCTGGACGCTGGACAATTTTTGGCGTCTCCCGTCTCCCGTCAAGCGCAGCGAGCGTTTTTTTGCTTTTGCCTCAAGCCTCAAGCCTCAGACTTCAGACTTTCAGTGCATCCAACCCACGGGCCAGGTCGCGCTGTATATCGGCCACACTTTCCAGCCCCACGGCGACGCGCAGTAGGCCATCGGCAATACCGGCGCGGGCGCGGTCGGCTTCACTCAGGCGGCCATGAGTAGTGGTGGCCGGATGGGTAATGGTGGTTTTGGTGTCACCGAGGTTGGCGGTAATGGAAATCATGCGGGTAGCGTCTACCACCTGCCAGGCTTCCTCGCGGCCGCCCTTTACTTCAAAGGACAGCACACCACCAAACAGCTTTTGTTGCTGCTGGGCCAGTTCGTACTGCGGGTGCGATGGCAGGCCGCAATAGTTCACTTTCACCACCGCCGGATGCTGTTCCAACCATTGCGCCAGTGCCAGCGCGTTGGCGCTGTGGGCCTGCATACGAATGGACAGGGTTTCCAGACCTTTCAGAAATACCCAGGCATTGAAGGGGCTCATGGTCGGGCCGGCGGAGCGTAATACGCCCACCACCTGCTCGATCAGTTCCTGCGAACCCACCACGGCGCCACCCAGACAACGGCCCTGACCGTCGATGTATTTGGTGGCTGAGTGGATCACCAGATCGGCACCCAGCGCCAGCGGCTGCTGGCTGGCCGGAGTGCAGAAACAGTTATCCACCGCAAACAAAGCGCCGGCCTGTTTCGCCAGTGCGGCAATGGCACGGATATCGGCCACTTCGTTGAGCGGATTGGACGGCGACTCCAGAAACAGGAGTTTGGTATTGGGCTGCAGTTTGGCTTGCCAGTCATCCAGATTCAGCAATTCAACGTAGGTAATTTCAACGCCGAATTTACGCAGGTATTTTTCAAACAATACCGTGGTGGCACCGAACACACTGCGCGAACACAGCATGTGGTCACCGGCCTTTAAAAAGGCAATAGCCACCGCGTAAATAGCCGCCATACCGGATGCGGTAGCCGCACAGGCTTCGCCGCCTTCCAGAGCCGCCAGCCGCTGCTCAAAGGTGCGCACTGTGGGGTTGGTGTAGCGCGAATACACGTTACCGGCACTGCTGCCGGAAAAACGCGCCGCCGCTTCGGCGGCCGAGCTGAACACATAGCTGCTGGTCGGAAAAATGGCCTCGCCGTGTTCGCACTCGACAGTACGCACCTGCCCGGCCCGCACGGCCAGCGTTTCAAACGAGCAGCCGTCCAGATCCGACTGGTAACGATCATTCAGCTCAGAAAATTCGTTCATCATCGCTCCGCAACTCAGGATTCGTGATCGTTGTGCAGATCAATCGCCACGTTTTCGACCGCATTGCGTTTGCCTTTGCTGGCGTCGTTACGCAGCTGCGACAAGCGGGCAAAATAGGCATCGTTGATATCGCCGGTTACGTATTCACCGGTGAATACCGAGCAGTCAAACTCGCGCGCTTCGGTTTTGCTGCCTTCCAGACAAGCCTGAATCAGATCGTCCAGGTCCTGATACACCAGCCAGTCGGCACCGATTTCAGCAGCAATTTCTTCCGTGCTGCGACCGTGGGCAATGAATTCTTCCTTGGCCGGCATATCAATGCCGTACACATTGGGATAACGCACCGCTGGCGCAGCTGAGGCGAAATACACTTTTTTGGCACCGGCTTCGCGGGCCATTTCAATGATCTGTTCGCAAGTCGTACCGCGCACGATGGAATCGTCCACCAGCAGGACGTTTTTACCGCGGAATTCCAGATCCAGCGCGTTCAGCTTTTGTTTAACCGATTTTTTCCGCTGCTGCTGACCGGGCATGATAAAGGTGCGACCGATGTAGCGGTTTTTCATAAAACCTTCGCGGTATTTCACGCCCAGCCGGTTGGCCAGTTCCAGCGCCGATGAACGGCTGGTATCGGGAATCGGAATCACCACATCAATATCGTGGTCCGGACGCTCGCGCATGATTTTATCGGCCAGCTTTTCACCCATGCGCAAACGCGCTTTGTAGACCGCGATGCCATCAATAATGGAATCCGGACGGGCAAAATACACATGCTCAAAAATACAGGGCGCCAGACGGGTATTTTCAGCGCACTGACGGGTAAACAATTCACCCTGTTCGGTAATCACAATGGCCTCGCCCGGGGCAATATCACGCTCCAGTTTAAAACCCAGTGCGTCCAGCGCTACCGACTCGGAAGCCACCATATATTCCGGGCCCTGGGCGGTGTCGCGACGGCCAAAAATCGCCGGGCGAATGCCGTTAGGATCACGGAAAGCGACAATGCCGTAACCGCTGATCAGCGCCACCACCGCGTAACCACCGCGCACCCGGGCATGTACCCGCTGCACCGCTTTGAAAATGACCTCTGGGGTTGGCTGCAGTTGCTTTTGTTCCTGCAGTTCGTGCGCAAAGACGTTCAGCAGTACTTCCGAATCGGAGGTGGTATTAATGTGGCGCAGGTCTTCGCGGTAAATATCATCGGCCAGCTGTTCGGTATTGGTCAGGTTACCGTTGTGCGCCAGGGTAATACCGTAGGGTGAATTCACATAAAACGGCTGTGCTTCCGCCGAGCTGGAGCTGCCGGCGGTCGGGTAACGGACATGACCAATACCCATTTTTCCGATCAGCCGCTGCATGTGCCGGGTACGGAACACATCGCTGACCAGACCGTTATCCTTACGCAGATAAAGTTTGTTCTGATCACTGGTAACAATGCCGGCAGCATCCTGACCACGGTGTTGCAGGACCGTCAGGGCATCATAAATGGCCTGATTGACATGGGTTTTGGCAACGATACCCACTATTCCGCACATGTGCGTATAACCTCGGAGACTATTGTGTAAGAGACATCATCTGCGCTGTGGCACCGGGCAGGGTTTTGCGTGCCCAGTCGGCCAGCGTAGATAAATACGGGATAAAACGGGATTCCTGCCACCAGGCGTCCTGGGGCAGCATGGTGAACTGCAGTCCGTAGACCACCGCCACCAGAATAATAAGACCACGGACCAGGCCAAATACCATACCAAAAATACGGTCGGTGCCACTGAGCCCGGTCACCCGCACCATTTCACTGAGCAGGTGGTTAACCATGGCACCAATAACAATGGTGCCGACAAATAAGATGGCGAAGGCAATAATCCAGCGCAGGGATTGGGTATCAACCGTGCCTTCCAGCAGGGTGGCCAGATTGCCACTGAACAGACGGGCAACAATAAAGGCGATAACCCAGGTTGCCAGCGATAACGCCTCACGGACAAAACCGCGTTTCAGGCTGATTAATGTGGATACGGCCAGTACCGCCACAACCACCCAATCAATTACCGCCATCATTCGCCCCGCAGCTGTATCGCAGAAAACGCGCAGTATACCAAAGCGCGTCGGTTAAGAAACATCAGAATCGCCGCTGTTTCAGCGACCGGGCTGATAGCGTTTGATATGGATATCGTTCTGCCCCAGCTCCTGCTGTAATTTTTTCTGCAGCGTTTCGATGGCCGCCCGCTGCAGCTCGGGACCGACGTAAACCCGGGTCAGATTGCCGTCAGGAAAAGCTTCGGTATAGGCTTTATAACCTTTGGCACGTAACTGATCGCGCAAGGCATTGGCATTATTCACATCGGAAAAGGCCCCCAGCTGCAAGGTCCAGGCATAGGGCACGCCCTGCTCATCCGGCATGGTACGGTCGCTCTGGCTGCGCGGCGGTACAGCAGCATCCTGACTGACCACTTCGGGCACGGCTTGCTGTAATGCCTGCTCGGCGTCGCCACTGGCCAGCTGCTGCAGTTCAATGCGCACCCGGCGTTCATCTTCCACCACCGCCCAGTCCGGTAATTCCGGCATAGGGGGCACATCTTGCAGCAGCGACTCGTTGTGACGGGAACCATCCAGCACCACCGGCAACACCAGTGCTACTGCGGTAACGGTCAGCAACGCGCCGACAATGCGTTTTTTCAGATGCAGTTCCACTGCCCTGTCTCCTCTTCAATGACCGCCAGGGCCGCCTCGACGGTATAAAAAGAACCGCACACCAGCCAATGACCATGGTCGGGTAACTGCTGCATGGCCGCTGCCACGGTTTCGGCCTGCGTCAGTAGTACGGCAGAACCGATACGCTCTGCCAGCTGCGCCGCACTCAGCCCCCGCGGGCAATCCAGACCAACCACCAGCAACTGCTCCGTTTGTGGCAAGGCTGCCAGCACCGCCGCGGGGTCTTTATCCGCCAGCATGCCCAGAATAATGCCATCCACCTGTCCTAACTGCTGGCCGATATAAGCCGCGGCCTGTTCGTTATGGGCCACATCCAGGGTTAACTGCAAACGCTGACCGTCGCTCTCGCGCACAAACTGCTGCAAGCGCCCGGCCACCCGTAGTTGCTGTACCACCGCAGCCACAGTGGCCTGGTCCGGCAAACGTTCCAGCAGTGCCAGCGTCTGAATAGCGGTAGCCACATTAGGGTAAGGGATATGCGCGGCCGGCAACTGCCACTGCTGTGTTTGGTTATGCTGACGGAAACGCACCTGTAACTGATTACCATCCGGCTGCACAAAGAAATCGTCATCCCGTCCGCACCAGTGCGCACCCAGTGTTTTCGCCGTAGCCCGGACCGTGGCCGGCGGCTGCGGCTGACCGCACACCAGCCAGCGTCCGGCCCGGGCAATACCGGCTTTTTCGTAGCCAATTTGCTCCACCGTATCGCCCAGCCAGGCCTGATGATCCAGGCCAATGCTGGTCACCACGGAGATGTCAGCATCAACAATATTCACCGCATCCAGACGGCCACCCAGGCCGATTTCCAGCACACAGGCATCCAGTTGCTGCTGCTTGAACCAGTGCAGCGCCGCTAATGTGCCGAATTCAAAATAGGTCAGACTGGTCTCACCCCGCGCTACTTCGACCGCCCGGAAACCGGCACACAAATCAGCATCGGAAACTTCCCGGCCATTCACCTGCACCCGCTCGTTATAGCGATGGATATGCGGTGAGCAATACAAACCGACCGTCAAACCCTGCGCCTGCAACAAAGCCGACAACAAGGCTGACGTGGTACCTTTGCCATTGGTACCACCAACCAGAATCACCAGCGGTGCCGGGCGCAGACAATCCAGCCGCTCCGCCACCCGACTGATACGCGCCAGACCGAGCTCAATTTCGGACGGATGCAACGCTTCCAGCCGCTGCAACCATTGCGCCAGACTGGCTTGTTGGGTATCGAAACTCATGCTGCCTCAGGCATCCAGTGCCCGGCGCATACTGCCGACCAGACCCGCAACCGCATGACGGGCGGCATCCGGTTGGGCCGCATTGGCCGCAATCAGGTTAATAATGGCAGAACCGACAATGACGCCATCGCATACGTTGCCAACGGCAGCGGCCGTTTCACCATTGCTGATACCGAAGCCGACACCAACCGGAATAGACACGTGCTGACGGATACGTTGCAGATTGCGCGCCACATCCGCTACGTCCAGCGTTGCCGAACCGGTTACCCCTTTCAGCGACACATAGTAGACATAGCCGCTGCCGGCTTTGCCAATGGCTTCTATACGGGCATCGGTGGTGGTCGGCGCAATCAGATAGATCATATCCAGATCGCGGGCGCGGAAAAATTCTGCCACATCCACCGCTTCTTCCGGCGGCAGATCCACCAGCAACACACCATCCACACCCGCTTCAACGGCGGCCGCGGCAAAGGTTTCATGACCCATGCGCTCAACCGGGTTCAGATAGCCCATTAACACCACCGGCGTGGTGGTGTTGGTTTGCCGGAACTCCACCACCATACTCAACACATCGTGCAGTGAGGTGTTGTGCGCCAGCGCCCGTTCACAGGCCAGCTGAATGGTCGGGCCGTCGGCCATGGGGTCGGAAAACGGCACGCCCAGCTCGATAATATCGGCACCGGCTTCCACCAGCGCATGCATCATCGGCACGGTCGCGTCTTTCTGCGGATCACCGGCGGTGATGTAAGGAATCAGCGCTTTTTTGCCCTGATCT
The DNA here is from genome assembly GCF_016132445.1 of Venatoribacter cucullus. NCBI lineage: Bacteria > Pseudomonadati > Pseudomonadota > Gammaproteobacteria > Oceanospirillales > Oceanospirillaceae > Venatoribacter > Venatoribacter cucullus. The sequence goes on from NZ_CP046056.1 coordinate 1,521,994, forward strand.
TTCAGAGTCGCAAATGCTTGTTTAATACGGGACATCACAGTCTCCTGAATTCTGTTAAAAACCGTAGCCCTCTGGCTGCGGATTAAAATCTTTTGTGGCCTTTAAAGGTCGTTATGAGCCGACATTTGCCTCCCTGGGCGTCGCGCACACACCTTTGCGTTACGGAGCGTCGCGAGCGCCGGAAAGACAAGGCAAAAATCACTGAGGGAGCGCAGTTTATACGTCATAAATGAGCATCCCGAAGTGATTTTTAACGCCGTATTTCCAAGCGCAGCAGCCCCGAACGGCCGCGCGCAGCAGCTCCGAACAACTTAGGCTGTTACGCCGTCGAGAGCGGCAATGGTATGGATATCTTTATCGCCACGTCCTGACAGATTCACCACAATATGCTGATCCGGACGCATGGTCGCCGCCAGCTTCATGGCAAAGGCCACACCATGCGCCGACTCCAGCGCCGGCATAATGCCTTCCAGCTGCGTCAGCTTGTGGAACGCATCCAGCGCTTCGTCGTCCGTCGCGGCCACATAATTGGCACGACCGACGTCTTTCAGCCAGCTGTGTTCTGGGCCAACACCGGGGTAATCCAAACCGGCAGAGATGGAGTGCGTACCCATGATCTGGCCGTTTTCATCTTCCATCAGATAAGTCCGGTTGCCATGCAACACGCCCGGACGACCTTTGTTCAGCGGCGCAGCATGGTCGTTACCATCGAGTCCCAGACCACCGGCTTCCACGCCGTACATGGCGACCTCAGTGTCTTTAATGTAGGGATGGAACAGACCAATGGCATTGGAACCACCCCCCACACAGGCAACCAGTGCATCCGGCTGACGACCAAAATGCTCGACACTCTGACGCTTCACTTCACGGCCGATCACACTCTGGAAATCACGCACCAGCATCGGATATGGGTGCGGGCCGGCGGCAGTGCCAATGATGTAGAAGGTATCGTCCACATGCGTCACCCAGTGACGCATGGCTTCGTTCATGGCGTCTTTCAGGGTTTTGGTACCGGAGGTAACCGACTCGACTTCGGCACCCAGCAGCTTCATGCGGTACACATTAAGCTTCTGGCGCTCTACGTCGGTCGAGCCCATAAACACCTTACACTCCAGGCCAAAACGTGCAGCCACGGTAGCAGACGCCACACCGTGCTGACCGGCACCGGTTTCGGCGATCACTTTCTTTTTGCCCATAAATTTGGCCAGCAGCGCCTGACCAATGGTGTTATTCACTTTATGCGCACCGGTATGGTTCAGGTCTTCCCGCTTCAGCCAGATCTGTGCACCACCGCAGGCAGCGGTTAAGCGCTCAGCCAGATACAGCGGCGATGGCCGGCCTACATAATGAGCCAGGTCATGATCAAACTGGCGCTGGAAATCCGGGTCATGACGCAGTTTCTCATAGGTTGCGGTCAGCTCTTCCAGTGCTGCGGTCAGGGTTTCTGACACAAAGCGGCCACCGAAAATACCGAAATGGCCACGCGCATCCGGCAGTTCAACATCAAACGGATTCTTGATCGACACGATACACCTCGTCAGCAAATGCTGTGATTTTGCCGGGGTCTTTAATGCCCTTGTCCGCTTCCACGCCGCCACTGACGTCGACGGCAAAAGGCCGCACCTGACGTATCGCAGAGGCAAGGTTAGCGATGGTCAGACCACCGGCAAGAATAATGGGTTTGGGTAGTTCATCCGGCACCAGCGACCAGTCAAAGGTCTCGCCGGTACCACCGGGCACGCCCGGTTTATAGCTGTCTAGGAGAACTGCCAATGCGCCTGGGAAGCGCAGGCACGACGCCACCACATCCGACGCTTGCCGGACACGGATGGCTTTGATGTAGGGACGGTTGAACTGACTGCAGAAGTCATCTTCTTCATCACCGTGGAATTGGATCAGGTCGATTCTAACGCTATCCAGAACCTTTTGCACCTCGTCTGCAGTGGGATCCACAAACAGCGCCGTAACGGTCACAAAAGCCGGGACAACCGCCACCACCGCCTGCGCCATGGCAATATCCACTGCGCGCGGGCTGGGTGCATAAAAGACCAGGCCAATAGCATCGGCCCCTGCCTGCACCACGGCCAGCGCATCCTGCGGGCGGGTAATGCCACAGATTTTCAGTCGGGTACGGCGTTGCTTAACAGACATAAAAAATACCAGCAGATGATCATGCCGGCAGTTTAACAGGGGATGCAGTAAGGTTCAGCGGTTAAGCACCGGCTCCAGCAGTACCGGGCCATAGGGCTGACAGGGAATGGCCTGATACTGCTCCGGGTAATGCACACCGACAAAGTACAACCCTTCACCCGGGGCGGTAATACCGGCCTGCTTGCGGTCGCGGGTTTGCAGTACCTCGGTCATCCATTCGACCGGCTTATGCCCTTCCCCGATCGGCAGCAAAACGCCAACGATATTGCGCACCATGTGGTACAGAAAGGCACTGGCTTCCAGTTCCAGCATGACAATATTGCCCCAGCGCTTAACCTGAATATGACGCATGGTTTTGATGGGGGATTTAGCCTGACAGTCTTTGGCGCGGAACGCCGAAAAATCGTGCTCACCCAGCAGCAGCTGAGCTGCATCGTGCATACGCTGCTCATCCAGCGGATAACGCCACCAGGTCAGTTGATCGTGCTGCAGCGCCTGCTTGGCCGGGGCATTATTAATCAGATACCGATAACGGCGGGCCTGGGCGCGAAAGCGCGCATGAAATTCATTATCCACCGCACCAACCCACTGCAACGCCACACCAGCCGGCAGATTGGTATTAACACCCATCAGCCAGCCGTAATCACTGCGGCGGGCGCTGGTATCGAAGTGGATTACCTGCCGGGTAGCGTGCACACCGGCGTCGGTGCGCCCAGCGCAGACAATATCTACCGGGTGATTGGCGACCTGTGAAATGGCCGCTTCAAGAGCGGCCTGTACAGAGGGTTCATCGTGGTGTTTCTGGCGCTGCCAGCCGTGGAAACAAGCACCGTTGTATTCCACGACGGCAGCGTAGCGCTGCAGTTCGGCCATTCAAATCAGGCCATATTACTGAGCAAAGAACGGGCGTCGGTTTTCTGCTGGTCGCTGCCTTCCTGCATGACTTCCTGCAGCAGTTCACGCGCACCATCAAAATCTTCCATATCGATGTAGGCACGGGCCAGATCCAGCTTGGTGGCGCATTCATCGGTACCGGCGAGGAAATCAAACTCATCATCGGCTGCAGCCAGCTGATCCAGATCGATTTCACCCGCAGCTGTTGAGTCTGCCGCCGCCGGTGCCGGTGTCACGGCAGGCCCGGCAACATCCTCTGCAGTTTCAGTCAGAGCCGGTACATCATCAAAGCTGAAATCATCAGCGGCGGTAACGGCCTCCGGCTCTTCAGTGAGGGCCGGTACATCATCCAGACTGAATTCATCATCCAGCGAGAAAGCATCTTCCGCTTCAGCGTCTGATCCGGTTTCCAGATCATCAGACAATGCCGCCAGATCTGAACTCAGATCATCATCGGCATTCAGCGCGGCATCCAGTTCACTGTCCAAAGCAGCGAGGCCATCGGTGTCACTGGTTTCGGCGAAGCCGGCCGGCTCGTCCAAATCAAAAGACAGCTCACCCAGATCGGCATCACCTTCGGTTTCACCATCCAGCAAGGACTCCAGTGAATCCATCGCATCATCAGCCGTTGATTCAGCAGGCTCGGCCGCTGCATCAGCAACCGGCAGCTCGAAATCCAGCAGGTCATCAGCATCGTCTTCAACAGGTACTGCGGTTTCATCTGCGGTTTCTGTTACAGAAGCAGCGGAGTCATCCAGCGAACTGAGGTCAAATTCAAGCAGATCATCACTTTCCGCAACCACCGCCGCAACATCTTCCGCAACGTATTCCGCTGCCTCTGAGGCTGTTTCAGTATTGGCATCATCATCCATACCGAAATCGGAAATATCAAAATCCAGACCGGTATCAGCGTTGGTGGCGACAGGCTGCGGCTCTTCTGCCGACAGCGGTGCTTCATCACCACCAATATCAAAATCAAAGTCGAGTGCGTCATCCGCAACATCGTCCAGCCCGGCATCCAGCACCGGGACATCCGCCTCCGGGGCCGGTGAATTCAGGCTGACAACGTCTGCTGACTCATCGGCCATATCCAGTGCATCACCGAAATCCATACCATCAGCAAACTCATCACCCAGATCGGCATCGAGATCCGGAATATCATCATCCAGAGACAGCGCAGCCGCGGCAGCGCCACCGGTTACCGCACCGGCAATACCGGCTGCAGCAGGTTCCAGCGGTGATGACAGACGCTGGCGCATGTTACGGGCTTCTTCAACCGCAGCACGATCACCCAATGAGGCCAGCTCAGCTTCAGCATTGGCAAAAGCACGGGCATCATCCATTTCCACGTAGACTTCCAGCAGTTTCAGACGCAGATCGGTGCGGCTGGGCTCCTGCTCAATAGCCGACTGCAGCAGATCGACAGCTTGCTCAAACTTGCCGTAAGCGATGTAAATATCAGACTCACTGATGGCATCTTCGGTTTGGGCAACGGTTTCAAAATGTTCTTCGTGAATTTCGTCATCTGCAACCGGCGACGCCACCGCGGCGCTGCGGTTATCACGCAGATCGTCATCATCAAAATCAAATTCATCCAGCGCATCGTCAGCCAGATCTGCGGCACTGAATTCCGCCAGTTCCTGCTCATCAAAGCTGTCGTCTTCCGCCGCAGCTGCTTCTTTGCGCTTTTTCAGCACACGCACCAGCAGCAGTACCAGCAACAGCAGCAAGGCTGCCGCTGCGGCCGGAATCAGCGGGTTGGCCATCAGCTCGTCCAGCAAGGTCGGCTGCGGACGCTGCTGTTGTTCCTGTTCGGCAATCATGGCCGCAATGCGGTCGCGACGGGCTTTGGCTTCTGCTGCTTCACGGGCAGCAATGGCTTCTGCGCTTTCTTCTGTGGTCGCTGCGGTGCCATCTTCAACAGCACCTTCAGCAACAGCACCTTCAGCACCGGCTTCTGCCGCAGGAGCTGTGTAATTGAAATCAACCGCGGCCGGCTCAGCAGCACCCGCTTCGGTTTCTGTACCAGCGGCTTCGGTTTCGTTAACAGGCGCAGCGGCCTCAGCAGCTGCCTCCTGCTGCGGTACCTGCATACCCGCCAGCTGGTCATCTTTCAGGCTGATCAGACGCTGCAGGGTATTAATCTGTTCTTCCAGCGCTTCCAGACGTTTGCGCAGCTCTTCGTTTTCACGACGACCCTTGTCAACATTTTCCAACGCAATGGCGAGATCATTTTCCAGTGCCTGCTGACGATCAGAGCCCAGTCCACCAGCAATTTCACCGCCGGCAGCGGCTGATTCAGCTTCTTCGGCACCAGCAGACAGCAAGCGGACTTCACCACCCTCTTTGCCTGCTTTGGCAACCGGTGCATCAGCACCCCGGCCGGTTGCATCGACCTGGGCTACGCCCGGCTGCAACGCACGGTTCTGACGGGCAACTTCCGCTACCGCCTGAGTAAAAGCAACGGCACGAACGGCTTCTGCATCGGGAATGCGCAACACCTGATGGCTTTTCAGGCGGTTGATATTGCCACCGATAAAGGCATCGGGATTCTGTTGTTGCAGGGCGATCATCATTTGCTGCGCAGTAATGGCAGCAGATGGACGGGTCTGCAGTGCGATATCCCACAGGGTATCGTCTTTTTTCACTTTGTAGGTACCGGCAGCGGCCGGTTCTGAGTCCCAGCGATTCACCGCTGCCGGGGCTGACTGCACCGGTACATCGACCGTTTCAGTAACAGCGGCCGGGGCTTTTACCGCAGGCTGATAGCTGGTTTCTTCAAATACCGGAGGATCGAGCAGCACCGTGTATTCACGCAGTACACGGCCGGATGGCCAGTTCAGCTCAATCAGGAAATTCAGAAAGGGTTCGTTCACCGGCTCACGCGATGACAGAACAATACGGTTGTTTTCTACTTTGAAGGCGATGCTGGTCAGGAAAAATTCACGCTCAACGCCGGCCCGTTCAAAATCGGCCTGGCTGGCCAGGGCGGGTTTGATTTCCCACTCGGTTAAGCCTTTGCTGTCGACCAGTTCAATTTCTGCACGCAACGGCTGATTCAATGCCGATTGCAGTGTTAATTCACCCAGACCCAGCGCCAATAACTGAGAAGAGGCTGTCAATCCACCGGCTGCCACGAGGATATTAGCAATTAGGCGCTTCATTGATGCTTCCTTGTTGTCACGGCGATTCTTCGCCCCGTATTGTTTTTGAACAATGTCGTCGAGATATTCCTAACCCAGCTTACTTATAGATTCCGTTCATAAGCCGGCTAAGTATCAAATATAAAACTGCTTTGCGCAATGTTTTGCCCGGGGCAACCTTTATAAATGCGATACGAAAGAAAGAGTTAGGTCACATTTTGGAGAAGTTGAATGAAAAACGGGGCACAGCGCCCCGTTTTTGGTTACTGCAAAACCTGTAATCAGGCTGCCAGCAGGATGCGCAGCATACGGCGCAGCGGTTCGGCCGCGCCCCATAACAGCTGATCACCCACAGTAAACGCCGAGATGTATTCCGGGCCCATATTCAGCTTACGGATACGCCCCACCGGAATACTCAGGGTGCCGGTTACCTTGGCTGGCGTCAGCTCTTTCATGCTGGCATCACGCTCGTTCGGGATTACTTTCACCCAATCGTTATGGCCGGCAATAATGGCTTCGATTTCGGCCAGCGGCAGATCTTTATTCAGCTTGATGGTCAGCGCCTGGCTGTGACAACGCATAGCCCCGACACGCACACACAGACCGTCAATCGGAATCTGCTGGTCGCTGCGGCCCATAATCTTATTGGCTTCTACCTGCGCCTTCCACTCTTCACGGCTCTGACCCGAGGCCAGCTGCGAATCAATGTAAGGAATCAGGCTGCCGGCCAGCGGCACACCAAACTGTTCGGTCGGCATGGCGTCGCTGCGGATAAACTCTGCCACCTGACGATCGATATCCAGAATTGCTGAGGCCGGATTCTCCAGCTTGTCCTGCACATTGCCGTGTACCGCACCCATCTGCGCAATCAGTTCACGCATGTTCTGCGCACCGGCACCGGAAGCGGCCTGATACGTCTGCGGTGCAACCCACTCCACCAGACCTTTCTCAAACAGACCACCAATGGCCAGCAGCATCAGGCTGACCGTGCAGTTGCCACCAACATAGGTTTTAACGCCGTTGCTGATACCGTCTTTAATCACGTTCAGGTTGACCGGATCCAGGATGATGATGGCGTCATCGGCCATGCGCAGTGAAGACGCCGCGTCGATCCAGTAACCATTCCAGCCGGCTTCACGCAGCTTGGGATACACTTCTTTAGTGTAATCACCACCCTGACAGGTGATGATGATATCCAGTGCTTTCAGCGCATCGAGATCAAAGGCATCTTCCAGCAGACCACAGTCTTTGCCGCCGAACTGCGGTGCCGCCTTACCTTTCTGGGAGGTGGTAAAAAACACCGGCTGAATCAGGTCGAAGTCACGCTCTTCTTCCATACGCTGCATCAGCACGGAACCTACCATGCCGCGCCAGCCTACCAGACCCACTTTTTGCACAGACATAATCAAACCTCTTGCAGGGCAGCCAAAACCGCTGCACCCATTTCTTGTGTATTCACCCGGGTCATACCTTCAGACCAGATATCACCGGTACGCAGACCTTGATCCAGCACGTTGCTGACCGCGGCTTCAATGGCATCCGCAGCCGCTGCTGCATTCAGAGAATACCGCAGCATCATAGCCGCTGACAAAATCGTGGCCAGCGGGTTAGCGATGCCCTTGCCGGCGATATCCGGTGCAGAACCGTGACACGGCTCGTACATACCCTTGTTGTTCTTGTCCAGCGACGCTGACGGCAACATACCGATAGAACCGGTCAGCATGGCAGCAGCATCCGACAGAATATCGCCGAACAGGTTGCCGGTGACCATCACATCGAACTGCTTCGGCGCACGCACCAGCTGCATAGCGGCGTTATCAACGTACATGTGAGAAACCTCAACGTCCGGATAATCTTTGGCCACTTCGTTCACAATCTCACGCCACAGCACCGTCACTTCCAGCACGTTGGCTTTGTCGACTGAGCACAGCTTTTTACCGCGTTTCTGCGCGGCTTCAAATGCCACTTTAGCGATACGACGGATTTCGCTTTCGCTGTAGACGTCGGTGTTGTAACCCTGACGTTCGCCATTTTCCAGCGTGCGGATACCACGCGGCTGACCGAAATAAATACCACCGGTCAGTTCGCGCACAATCAGAATATCCAGACCAGAAACCACTTCAGGCTTCAGGGTAGAAGCGGCCGCCAGTTGCGGATACAGAATGGCCGGACGCAGGTTGGCAAACAGCTCCAGACCACCGCGCAGACCAAGCAGACCTTTTTCCGGGCGCAATTCACGATCCGGCAGCGTGTCCCACTTCGGACCACCCACCGCACCAAGCAGAATGGCGTCGGCCGCGCGGGCTTGTTCCATGGTCACTTCCGGCAGTGGTTTGCCGTGCACATCATACGCAGCGCCACCCAGCAGGCCTTCTTCCATGGCCAGACCCAGGCCGAATCTGGCGTTCACAACATCGAGAACCTTAACGGCTTCGGCAACGATTTCCGGGCCAATACCATCGCCCGGCAGAACCAGTACTTTCTTAGACATACTCAATCTCTTTTAAATCAGAATTAGGTTTCAGTGCCGTAAGGGCTATTGCCCGGAAGTTACCGCGCTGACTCGCCGTAAACCCATCCCTGGGGGCTCGAGTGCGCCATCCATGGCGCACACGGTCAGCACGACAATCTTCCGGGCCGCCCTACGTCAGCCGAAGTATTCGATACAGCGCTGCTTATTCGGGCAGCTCAATAAACTCAGGCAAACAACCAGGGAGCAACTGTTTTACGCTTCTCTTCATAAGCCCGGATCGCGTCCGCATCCTGCAAAGTCAGGCCGATATCATCGAGGCCATTCAGCAGGCAGTGCTTACGGAACGCATCCACTTCAAAGCCATATTCTTTGCCATCCGGTGTACGCACGACCTGCGCTTCCAAGTCCACGGTCAGCTGGTAGCCTTCGTTGGCTTCTACCGCCTTGAACAGCTCATCAACGCTCTTCTCATCCAACACGATCGGCAACAAGCCGTTCTTGAAGCTGTTATTGAAGAAAATGTCGGCGTAGCTTGGCGCGATAATGGCACGGAAACCGAAGTCTTCCAGCGCCCAGGGCGCGTGTTCACGGCTGGAGCCGCACCCAAAGTTTTCGCGCGCCAGCAGCACCGAGGCGCCCTGATAACGCGGCTTATTCAGTACAAAATCGGGGTTCAGCGGACGACCGGTGTTATCCGCGTCCGGCTGACCTTCGTCCAGGTAACGCAGTTCATCGAACAGGTTCGGGCCGAAGCCGGAACGCTTGATCGACTTCAGGAACTGCTTCGGAATGATCATATCGGTATCGATATTCGGGCGATCCATCGGAGCCACGATACCGGTGTGTACGGTAAATGCTTTCATGCTCTGCCCTCTCAAAATTCACGCACGTCAACAAAGTGACCGGCAATGGCTGCAGCCGCTGCCATCGCCGGGCTGACCAGGTGCGTACGGCCACCGTAGCCCTGACGGCCTTCGAAGTTACGGTTGGAGGTGGACGCGCAATGCTCACCGTTGCCCAGTTTGTCGGCGTTCATCGCCAGACACATGGAGCAACCCGGCTCACGCCATTCGAAACCGGCTTCAAGGAAAATCTTGTCCAGACCTTCTTGTTCCGCCTGTTCTTTCACCAGACCAGAACCCGGAACCACCAGCGCCTGCTTAATGGTGCCCGCCACCTTACGGCCTTTGGCCACTGCCGCAGCGGCGCGCAGGTCTTCGATACGGGAGTTGGTGCAGGAACCGATGAACACACGGTCCAGCTGAATGCTGGTCATTGGCTGACCGGCTTGCAGCCCCATGTACTCGTAGGCACGCTTGAACGCCGAGCGCTCCACGTCGTCTTTGGCATCGTCCAGCGTCGGTACGGTAGCGTCGACGGTGGTCACCATCTCGGGTGAGGTACCCCAGGTGACTTGTGGCTTGATGTCTTCGGCACGGATTTCGACGATCTTGTCGAATTTGGCATCGTCGTCAGACACCAGATCCTTCCACGCTTCCAGTGCCATCTCCCAGTGCGCGCCTTTCGGAGCGTACGGGCGGCCTTTCACGTACTCAGCGGTTTTTTCATCAAACGCCACCAGGCCGACACGGGCACCGGCTTCAATGGCCATGTTGCACATGGTCATACGGGCTTCCATGCTCAGCGAACGAATGGCAGAGCCACCAAATTCCATCGCCGTGCCGTTACCGCCGGCAGTACCGATCACACCAATGATGTGCAGCACCACGTCTTTACCGGTAATGCCTTTACCCAGCTCACCCTCAACACGGATCAGCAGGTTTTTCATCTTGCGCTGAATCAGACACTGAGTGGCCAGCACGTGCTCCACTTCAGACGTGCCGATACCGTGCGCCAGTGCCGCAAATGCGCCATGAGTCGCGGTATGGGAATCGCCACACACCACGGTCATACCCGGCAGAGTGGCGCCCTGCTCAGGTCCGACCACGTGCACAATGCCCTGACGCTTGTCGGCCATTTTGAATTCGGTAATGCCGAAGTAATCGCAGTTTTCATCCAGGGTTCTTACCTGAATACGGGAAACCGGGTCTTTGATGCCGTCAATGCCCGCTTCACGTTCGCCTTTATCGGTCGACACGTTATGGTCGGGAGTGGCCAGGTTGGCATCCAGACGCCACGGCTTACGGCCGGCAATGCGCAGACCTTCAAAGGCCTGCGGCGAGGTGACTTCGTGCAGCAACTGGCGGTCGATGTAAATGAGCGCCGTACCATCATCACGCTGTTTAACAACGTGCTGATCCCAGAGTTTGTCGTACAGGGTTTTCCCAGCCATCGGGATGTCCTCTTGTTCATCAGACTAACGGTTTTTGATTGCCTCAGAATACGCCATCTGCTAAACAACTCAAATTCATAATTTTCCTGATATTCATTCCATTCGGGAATCCAAATGGCAGTACACTATGGATACACAATCCTTACGGGCCTTTCTGGCCGTGGCCGAACACCAGTCGTTCTCGCAGGCGGCAGAACACTTGCATTTAACCCAGTCAGCGGTCAGCAAACGCATTCAGCAACTGGAGCAGCAGCTGAACACGCCGCTGTTTGACCGCCACAACCGCACCATCAGTCTGACGGAAGCCGGACATGCACTGCTCCCGCGCGCCCGGCAAATTCTGGACCTGGTCGCCGACACCGAGCAGGAACTGCACAGCTTCGACAGCGAAGTTACAGGCACCCTGTCGCTGGCCACCAGCCACCATATTGGCTTACACCGGCTGCCGCCGGTGCTGCGCGAATTCACCGCCCGCTATCCGGCCGCTCAGCTCAACCTCAGTTTTATGGGGTCGGAACGTGCCTATCAGGCCATCGCCCTGCGCCAGGTCGAACTGGCCCTGACCACACTGGATGAACAGCTGAATCAATCCCTGTCTGACAGCATTGAGGCGCTGCCACTCTGGCAGGACGATATGCTGTGCGTGTGTGCACCGGATCATCCCTTAACCCGCCGGCACAAAGTGACGTTGCAGGATCTGGCCGCGACCCCGGCGATTTTGCCGGAAGCCGACACCATTACCTTCCAGCTGGTCGAGCGGTTATTCCGTAACGCCGGGCTGATGCTGCACGCGCCGATGCCGACCAATTATCTGGAAACCATCAAAATGATGGTGTCGGTGGGCATGGGCTGGAGCGTACTGCCCCGCACCATGCTCGACAACAGCCTGCAGCCACTGCTCTGGCCCGGGCCGCCGCTGCAGCGTTCACTGGGGCTGATTCATCTGCGCGCCCGCACGCTCAGCAATGCAGCGCGGGCCTTTATGGCGATTTTGCAGCAGCAATGTCCGGGTGCTTGACACAAAACAACGCGGGTTCATCATCGGGTCGTTAAGGTACTGATATAAACAGGCCAAACAGGAGCAGGCTTATGCTGGATATCAATCATATTCTGGTCGTACTCGATCAGGACCACCCGGAACAAATCGCCCTTGACCGGGCCTTATGGCTGGCCCGCTCGCTGGATGCCGACCTCACGCTGCTGACCCGCACCTGGGATGCCTATTGCGAAGACAGCTCCACTCTGGATGCCGAAACCCGCAACAAGGTGAAACACGCCCTGCTGCAGAAATCAGAGCATTGGCTCGACAGCTTTACTGCCGAAGCCACCGACCTGACCATCCGCACCGAAGTGCACTGGCAGAAACACATACACGAAGCGGTTCTGGAATCACTGCGCCAGCAGGATTTTGATCTGGTCATCAAAGGCACTGGCCCGCACAACCTGCTCGACCGCATTTTCACCCATACCGACTGGAATCTGCTGCGCCACTGCCCGGCCCCGGTGATGCTGGTGAAATCGGCTCAGCCCTGGCGCCACAACCGCGTGCTGGCCTGTATTGATGCCACCTCACCGGATAAAGGCCACCAGCTGATCAACGACAATATTCTGTCCTACGCCGAACACCTGTCGGACCACTTTGAAACCGACCTGCATCTGGTCAACGCCTACCCGCTGGTGTCGGTAGCCTTTGCGATGGTGCCGGAAGTCAGTGCACCGGATGATATTCAGCACTATATCCACGAACAGCACGAAGACGCCTGCGAACAATGGGCGCGTAAATACAACATCAATGCCGACCATATTCATATCGGCGAAGGTGATCCGGAAAACGTCGTGGCCCGGGTGGCGGAAGAAACCGAAGCGGATCTGGTGGTGGTCGGCAGTATTGGCCGCACCGGTCTGGCCGGCGTCCTCATCGGCAACACCGCCGAGCAGCTGGTGGATAAAGTGAACTGCGACGTCATCGTTATCAAACCCTCAGACGGTGTCAGCCCGGACGCTGAATAAAAACAGGAGTTTCTATGGACACCCAGGCACTGCATCAGGAAATCCTGCAGAGCACCGCTGACCACCCGCACATGCGCCGCCTCTATGAGCAGGCGCTGTTGCGCCCCGCCATGCCCACAGCCGTCGTCCACCCAGCCAGCCCGGATTCCCTGGAAGGGGCCGTCGCGGCGCACCGGCTGGGCATGATACAGGCCATTCTGGTCGGCCCGAAACATAAAATCCGTGACTGTGCCAGCGCTGCCGGTGTGGATATCAGCGGCATTGAAATCCGCATCACCGAACACAGCCACCAGGCGGCGGAAACCGCCGTCGCCATGGTCCGCAGCGGCGAAGTCACCGCCCTGATGAAAGGCAGCATTGCCACCGATGAACTGCTCGGTGCCGTACTGGATAAAACCCGTGGCATCCGCACCGAGCGCCGCATCAGCCATGTGTTTTTTCTGGATGTGCCGTCCTACCCGAAACCGCTGTACATCACCGATGCCGCTATCAATATTCACCCCGATCTGCGCACCAAAAAAGACATCATCATCAATGCCGTGCAGCTGGCCCAAAGCATGGGCCTGAGCCTGCCCAAGGTGGCCATTCTCAGTGCCGTGGAAAAGGTGAAACCCGAGATTCCCAGCACCATCGATGCCGCGGCTCTGTGCAAGATGGCCGATCGCGGCCAGATTACCGGCGCCCTGCTGGATGGCCCGCTGGCCATCGACAACGCCATTAACCTGGAAGCCGCCAACAGTAAGGGCATTGCCTCGCCGGTGGCCGGTGATGCCGATATTCTGCTGGCACCCGACCTCGAAGCCGGCAACATTCTGGCCAAACAGCTTATTTATTTAGGCAATGCTCAGGCCGCCGGTTTATTGGTGGGTGCCCGGGTACCCATCATGCTGACCAGTCGCGCTGAAAAAATGGCCGGCCGTCTGCTGTCCTGCGCCCTGGCTCAGGCACTGGCACCCGTACCGCTATGAGCAAAACCCTGCTGGTCGTGGCCCATGCCCCTTCCGCCAATCTGCAGCGCTTGCTGGAAGCTGGCCGGCAGGGTTTTGCAGCTGCCGAAACCCACCACACCAAACTTTTGATCCGGGCTGCACTGGAAGCCAATGCCGAGGATACACTGGTGGCCTCAGCCATTGTGCTGCTGACGCCGGAAAACCTCGGTTATATGAGCGGTGCCCTGAAGGACTATTTCGACCGGGTTTACTATCCCTGTCTGGAGCACACCCAGGGCAAACCCTGTGCCGCCATCATCCGCGCCGGTCACGATGGCACCGGCACCCGGCGGGCACTGGAAACCATCACCACCGGCCTGCGCTGGCGCTGGGTTCAGGAGCCATTGATTCTGCGTGGCGACTGGCAGGACGATTTCCTGCAACAAAGTCAGGAGCTGATTCAGGCCATGGCCAGTGCGGTTGATACCGGCATTATCTGAAGCGGTATCACCACCGCCGGGGCTCAGGTAGAATAGCCGGCCAGATAAACCCCGCGAAGAACATTCATCATGACCCGCGTTAAAAAAAACCGCTCTCTCAAGCGTATCCACAGCGTTAAAACCGGCAGCATTTCCAAATTAAAAAGAGCCGCTGGTGTTGATCGCCAGGTCGGCAAACGAGTAAAAGGCCGCCGCACCCTGTCGGCTTACGAAAAGTTCCTGCTGGAAAATCCGGACGCCAGCGAAGCCGCTAAAGCAGCACAAAAAGCCGCTGAAAAAGCCGCTCTTGCCAAAGCCGAAGCGGCAGCAGAGGCCGCAGCTAAAGCAGAATCAGCCAGAACGGCCAAAACAGAGAAAGAAACGAGCAGCCAGGACAAGCAACGGGCCGAGCGGCCAAAGTCATTGCTGGATCAACTCGACAACAAAGATATCGGCGACATTTACTGATGCCGCACTGGGAAGCCACCGGCCTGCAGCTCGAATGTTGGCCGCCACTGCCGGAGCATATCGCCCGTCCCTGGGACGCTGGTGATGAACTGCTGGCAGCCACTGGCGAATCACCGGACTTACTGATCAACGACCGCTACGGAGCGCTGCAATGCGCCTTTCCACAGGCGGCCGTCTGGGCTGACAGTGCCTCGGCGCAAGCCGCCGCGCAGCGCAATCTGCAAGCCAACCAATGCTTACAGAGCGGTGCCGTCGTCTGGCAGGAAGGGGATTTACCAGCTGCCGCCACCCTGGTATTCATCAAGGTTCCCAAACAATTTGAACTGCTGCAGTTCTGGCTGCAGCAATGCCAGCAGCGCTTTGCCCCGCAGACCCGTTATGTGCTTGCCGGCATGGCCAAACACTGGCCGGTCAGCTGGTTACAGTGGCTGGAACAGCACGCCGGCAGCTACCGGCAAAGTCAGGTGCAGAAAAAAGCCCGGCTGGTAGAAATCACCCTGCCGCAGCCCTTACCGGCCCAACCTCTTTGGCGGGGTTATCACAGCCCTGACCAGCTGCAGTTTGAGGCACTGCCCGGGGTATTTGCCCGCGAGCAACTGGATATCGGCAGCCGCGTGTTATTGGACCTGCCCGATCCGGGCTACGGCGGTGTGCTCTGTGATCTGGGCTGTGGCAATGGCTTGCTGGGCCTGACGCTGGCGCACCGCTACCGGATTGAGCAGCTGATGTTAACCGACGATTCTTTTCTGGCCGTGCGTTCGGCCCGGCATAACGCGGCCCAGTTGGGCATTAACGCGGAGGTACGGCATGGGGATGGCCTGAGTGCTGTCAGTGAAACTCTGGACTGGGTAGTCTGTAATCCGCCCTTTCATGACGGCCACCGCCAACTGACCAATATTGCCGTAAGAATGTTCGAAGAAAGTCGCCAGCGCCTGGCAAAGGATGGGAAACTACTGGTGATCGCCAACCGGCACCTGCCGTATTTGCCGGTGCTGAATAAAGAGTTCCGACAGGTGCAATCATTGGGGTCAGATCCGCGCTTCAGTCTGTATCTGAGCCGGAAATAAGATCAGGCGCGGCGCTTATGCCGTGCCTGCTCCAAAGAAACCACGTCAACCGGGCTGAGATGCTCGGCAATCAGGCGATAAGCGTCTTGTTGCAGGTCAGCAAAGCGAGCCGTCAGCAGGCCTGTGTTCTGAGCAACACGGCGAACAGAGTAGACACTGGCAGAACCACAAACCGTCACCGCGCCTTTATGAGCCTGCAATTGCAATTCCATACCCAATATGCGGAAACGACCTGCAGCATCACGCAGGCTTGGAATAGCATCCAGAGAAATCTCACAATCAAAGCCAAGGGGGGTGATATTAACAGCCTCACCCTGCAGTAAAATCTGATCTTCTTCTTTTAATTTCACATTGGCCATGATGTTACCTGTCCTGGCAGCTGTATACAAAACGCACAATAACCCACCTTGAAGGGACTGCCAAGCCCGGTCAAGACTGCTTTAAACAAACGTTTGTTGGCCCCGCACCCTTGTGACAACTGGATTCCCTTGTAAGGCACGGTATCACTGACCAGTATGCACCAAAATGGTTCAAATCAAGCCAATCTAAACACTTACTCCTCCATAACTAAATGCTTATTCTGTGACTCCCGTCACAGAGCCGGAGCAGCCACGAGGATTCGCTCCCCAGTGGTACATGAATGCCCAAACAGCCCGCACAAGCGAACAGCAAAGAACCATGGTTCCATCCAACCAACAAAGGTTACAATCCGCCCCCGGTTACACCACTCTCTGCTCAGGATTCTTCTCACCGTGACTCAGTTCCAACGCATCGCATTCTGCACCAGTCTTGCTGTTATCAACGCCCCGCACGTCAGCTTCTGGGCCGAAACCCAGCACAGCAGTGCCGAGCCGTACCAGAAACTGCAGACCAAATTACTGGCCTGGTTACGCGGTGAGCTGAAATCCGAAGCCAATCTGCTGCGCTTCCACGAAGCCTTCTGTGACTGGCGGGATGCCCAGCCGGAAGACGACAGTCTGGCCTGGCGGTTATTGCAATTCTGCTGCGCCGCCCTGCACAGCGCCTGTGAAACCCTGTTTGATCCCGAATGTGACGACACTGAATTACTGCTCGGCAGCCTGGAAGCCCTCTGGGCCGAAATGGATGAGCTGGGGGCAGAAACGACGGAACTGCGCCAGTACTGGCACAGCCTGCAACAGGAATTACCGGACCTGATCAAAGACAACACCCGCCTGCCATTTCCCAAAGCCTGGTTTGTCTGGCTGCAGGAAGCCGATGTCAGCCTGTTCGGCCTCAGCAACGACTGATACCGCCCCGTGAAGCTGATATAATGCCGCCATTTTTCAGTGGGTAATCAGCTTCATGACTCCAGAATTACTTTCTCCGGCGGGCACCATCCGCAATATGGAATACGCCTTCGCTTACGGCGCCGATGCCGTTTATGCTGGTCAGCCGCGCTACAGCCTGCGCGTCCGCAATAACGACTTCACCCTCGATAATCTGGCCAACGGCATCGGTCGCGCCCATGAACTGGGCAAGAAGTTTTACGTCGCCAGTAACATTGCCCCGCACAACAGCAAAGTCGACACCTACATGCGCGACATCGAACCGGTGATCGCCATGCAGCCCGATGCCCTGATTATGTCCGATCCCGGCCTGATCATGCTGGTGAAGGACCGCTGGCCCGATCAGGTGGTGCATCTGTCGGTGCAGGCCAACGTGGTCAATTACGCGTCGGTGGAATTCTGGCGCCGTCAGGGCGTCAGCCGCATTATTCTGTCGCGCGAGTTATCACTGGATGAAATCGCCGAGATCCGCCAGCGTTGCCCGGAAATGGAAATCGAAGTGTTCGTGCATGGCGCACTCTGTATTGCCTACTCCGGCCGCTGTCTGCTGTCGGGCTATATGAATCACCGCGACCCGAATCAGGGCACCTGCACCAACGCCTGCCGCTGGAAATACGATGCCCATGAAGCAGAAGAAACCCTGTCCGGTGACGTCGTGCCGACCGGGGTGAACGAGTTCGATCCAACGCTGGGCGTGGGTAAACCCACCGATAAAATCTTCCTGCTGCAGGAAGGCAACCGCCCCAATGAATACATGCCGGCCTTTGAAGACGAGCACGGCACCTACATTATGAATTCGCGCGATCTGCGCGCCATTCAGCACATCGAGCAGCTGGTAAAACTGGGCGTGCATTCGCTGAAAATCGAAGGCCGTACCAAGTCACATTACTACGTCGCACGCACCGCTCAGGCCTACCGCAAAGCCATTGATGACGCCGTTGCCGGCCGTGGTTTTGATAAAAACCTGATGGATACGCTGGAGAATATGTCCAACCGCGGTTACACCGAAGGCTTCTTCCGCCGCCATGTGCACGATGAGTATCAGAATTACGAACGCGGCGTATCCACCAGCACCCACCAGCAGTTTGTCGCCGAAGTCATCGCCGATCAGGGCGATGCCTTGCTGCTGGACGTGAAAAACCGCTTTCAGGTGGGCGATTCGCTGGAACTGATGACCCCCGCCGGCAACCTCACCTTCACTCTCGATGCCTTAACCGATCAGCACGGTAAGCCGCGCAACGATGCACCGGGTTCCGGTTTTGTGGTGCGTCTGCAGAAACCCGCCGGCTGCCCCGGCGGCGACCTCAGCAAAGCCCTGCTGATCCGCAATCTGCCGGATGCCGGTGGCGAGGCATGAATCAGGTTCCGGATATTCTGCACATCGATGACCAGATTATTGTCATCAACAAACCGGCCGGGCTGCTGAGTGTACCCGGCTTATACAACAAAGACTGCGCCTATGCCCGCCTGCAGGCGGTGCATGGCGAGCTGCATATTATTCATCGGCTGGATATGGATACCTCTGGTATTCTGGTGTACGCCCGCAATAAAGCGGCGTTAACCGCTGTGCAGCAACAGTTTGAAAAGCAAACCACCCGCAAAGTGTATGAAGCACTGCTGATCGGCAAACTGAAGGGTAACCGGGGCTGTGTGAACCTGCCCATCTGTGTCGACTGGCCGAACCGGCCGCTGCAGAAAATCTGCCACGTCGACGGCCGCTATGCCTTAACCCGCTGGCAGCGGCTGGAACAGACCGAAGACTTCACCCGGGTAGAGCTGTATCCGCAAACCGGTCGTTCACACCAGTTACGGTTACACATGCTGAGCATCGGCCACCCGATTATCGGCGACCCCTTCTACGCGCCGGACAGCGCTAAAGAAAACCCGCGCCTGATGCTGCACGCCCGCGAACTGGATTTTAACCACCCCTCCAGCGGCGAACGGCTGGCCTTTGTGCTGCCGGCACCCTTTTGATTTAAGCCGAATGTGGCTGCTGCCCGGATACGCGGCGCAACAGCCACAACGCCAGCCCGAATAAGAATAAACCGCCGGCCACAATGGCCGCACCGATGCCACCAAACAGGTACGGCGCTTTCATCAAGGTACTCATCAGCGAATCCTGATAATAAAAGAACCACTGATTCCCTTCCGGAAAAATCCACACATGCAGCTGGTAAAACACCGCCTTCGGGCCGATAGCAAACACCAGCGCCAGCGTGACCAGAACAAGCCCTCCCAACCACACCGCCTGCGCGCGCCAGAGTGGCCGGCAGCCCTGCCGTAACAGCCACCACAGCAAGGCCAGCGTCAGCCAGGCTATCACCCAGGACGCCGTGCGCAGCGCATCAATTAAGTTGGCCACATCCTGCAGATGCACCACTTCGGCGTTATGCAGCAGCGGCTGTGAACGGCCACGCCAGTCAAAGCGGATATCCGCCAGGCCGTCACCCTGTTCGTGTACCGCCTGACTGATCGCATTGAACAGCCGCACATGCCCGGGCTTCTCCAGTGTCTCCAGCCCCTGAATATGACGGTTTTGCGGGCCGAAACGGTCAATATGAGCACGGATGTCATACACCTCATACCACAGACCATAACCGTAATGGGCCTGTGCCTGCAGCAACCAGCTAGCGGCCAGACAGCTGAGTAACAGCCCCAGCAGGGCGCTAAACCACAGCCCCTGCAGGTACTTTTCCAACGGTTCAGACATGAGTAAGAAACTCCTTTAAGGCCGTCGCCACTGCGGCACAGGTGGATGCTTCCAGATGAAAATGATGATGCCCGGGCAGGCTGATTAACTGCCCCTGCGGCAACCACGACAGGCGTTGCTGAAAAACAGACAACGGTATAATTCCTTGCTCAGCACGGATTACCAGCGCCGGCACCGGCAGCTGCTGAAAAAACGCCTGCAGCTGCTCGTCGGTTAACCGTACCGAAGACGGCAGCCGCAGCCGCGGATCCGTCGTCCACTGCACGTCGCCGCTATCCAGCGTGCGTAAATTACGCGCCACTACCGCGCCAATGCAATCGGCACTTAACTCCGGGTTATTGCGCAGCCGCGCCTGCAGCGCCGCTGCTGCCGAACGATAGCGCCGGGATTCTGCAGCTGGCTGCGTCAGCACCGCCTGGGCGAGTTGTTGCGGCGCCTGCGCCGGTGCGGTGGTTAACGGCCCCAGTGCATCCAGCGCCATATAAGATAACAGCCGCTCCGGTACCACCGCCGCCAGCAGTAATCCCGCCGCCGACCCCATAGAGTGACCCAGCAAATGGAAGGAACGACCGTGAAACAGCGGATGGGTATGAATTAAATCGGTCAGTGCCGGCAACGACGACCAGATAAGGTACTCGCCGCCCTCACCCAGCCAGTCAGAATGCCCGTGGCCGGGTAAATCAACTGCCACCACACAGTAATCTGCCAGCAATGGCGCCAGCCGGCTGAAGCTGGCAGCGTTATCCAGCCAGCCATGCAGGGCCAGTAAGAGGGGTTGATCAGGGTTACCGTAAACAACGCCACGCAACGTGCCGTAACGGCAGGCGCAGGACAGCTCAGTCATAAAGAATTCCGGCCAGACAGGTCAGCGGGCATTCTGCCGCAACCACGCCCGGCGCGGAACCCATCTTTCAGATTCCGGCCAGCACCGGATACCAGACGGCTTCGACGCTCATACAGCCCGCCGCGGCGATGTCGCCATGCAGTAACCAGCATTCGGCCGGTGACCAGGGTTGATCATAGATGCGGCCATCCACCAACAAAGCCGCTAAATGGCCCACCAACGGCAGATGCGAAACCAGAATCAGGTCACGCTGTTGTTGTGACAGCTCGTCTAACAGATGACGAACATCGGCTTCCGGCACCAGTGCCGGCGTTATTGATTCCGTAATACCGCGGGCTGCGGCAATGGCTGCGGCCGTTTGCCGGGTACGGCGGTAAGGGCTGCACAGCAACAGTGGGTTGTTGAGGTTTTGCTCTGCCAGCCATTGGCCGGCGGCCTGGGCCTGACGCTGGCCTTTTTCGGTTAATTCGCGGGTCTGGTCCTGTACGGCGCCACTGACAGCCGATCCATGGCGGACGATACAGACTTTCATTCGCCGCCGTCCGGATTGGTTGGCGGCAAGGCCGGCCAATCCTGAAACGGATAGGGTTTTTCTTCCGTGCGGCCGGCCAGATAATGCACGATCTGCTGCACATAAACGCCCAGAGCGGTGGCAAAAACCGCCAACTCAGCCTGTGGCTGGCCGGTAAACAGACGGAAAAACCACTGCACCACGGTCAGCAACAGCACCAGCAGGTCAATGACCCGGTAAACCAGGAAAAACGCCACCATATAAAGCGTCCGTAACCAGAAGGCATCGGACGTGACGTTGCTTTTAAATTCGCTCATAGAAGTTCCGGTTAAACGGTGAATCAGATTTCGCAGCGTGGTAATGCAAACTCAACATCCGAGGTGTGATCACCGGTCATCAGACCTTCAGCCACCCGGCGCGGATCGGCGCCGTTAAACAGCACTTCGTACGCCCCCATTACCAGTGGCATATAAATACTTAATTCCTGCGCTTTCGCCCTGACATAGCGCAAGGTATTCACACCTTCTGCCACTTCACCCAGTTCGGTAATGGCTTCGTCCAGACTTTTGCCCTGACCAATGGCGTAACCAACACGGTAGTTACGGCTTAACGGTGACATACAAGTAACCACCAGATCACCGACCCCGGCCAGGCCCAGGAAGGTGAGCGGATTAGCACCCAGCGCCACGGCAAAACGGCTCATTTCGGCCAGTGAGCGGGTAATGATCATGCTTTTGGTGTTCTCACCCATGCCCAGCGCGGCGACAAAACCCGACACAATGGCATAGATGTTTTTCAGCGCGCCGCTCAGCTCCACACCGTAAAGATCATTGGAAGCATAAACGCGGAAATAGGTACAGCTGAGCGCTTGCTGAACATTACGGCGCAAGTCACTGTCTTCGCTGGCAATCACGGTGGCGGCCAGTTCCCGGCGGCCAATTTCTTTGGCCAGATTAGGGCCACTGAGTACACCAATAGGATTGTGCGGACAAATCTCACGGATCACCTGGCTCATCAATAAGAAGCCTTCCGGCTCGATGCCCTTGGTGGTGCTGATCAGGGCCTGATCAGCACGCAGGTGA
Organism: Venatoribacter cucullus; assembly: GCF_016132445.1. Lineage (NCBI taxonomy): Bacteria > Pseudomonadati > Pseudomonadota > Gammaproteobacteria > Oceanospirillales > Oceanospirillaceae > Venatoribacter > Venatoribacter cucullus. The sequence continues at coordinate 1,544,355 of NZ_CP046056.1, forward strand.
GGCGCGATGGCAGCCACCACTTCCCGGACGGATTGGCTGGGTACCGATACAAAAATGGCCTCGGCATCCTGTACCGCCGCCAGCAGATCGGTGCTGGCCCGCAGTGCCGGATTAAGGCTGACCCCGGGCAGATACACCGGGTTCTCGTGCTGATTATTAATGCTGGCGGCAACCTCTTCGTTGCGCATCCACTGTACGGTGGCGATATTATTGTCGGCCAGAATATTGGCCACCACAGTGCCAAAACTGCCGCCGCCAATCACGGCTGCTGTATGAATACTCACAGATCCCCCTGCGTGTTTTGTGCGTCAGTGCGGCCGGGCGGATTCAAGGGAATCCACCAGCTCGCGGAATGCATCTTTATTTTTATCGTTCAGACTCATCAGTACCCGGTGCGCGGAAATAACCTGCTCCCGGGCTTTGTCTTCATCAACGGCATCGGCGGCCCATTCGCGGAACTCAGCCTCATCCGTAAAGGGTTCCTGAATAATATGAAAAACCTGATCAAACCCCATGCTCAGCAAAATGCGGGTAATACCGCTGTTGGGGCTGGCAATGGTGGGCATAAACCCGAAGCGGTCGCGGCACAAAATAGAGATTTTAGCGATCTGTCCCAGCGTGGTGCTGTCGATGCCTTCCGTTTGCGACAGATCGATCAATACCTGCTTAAAGTCGGGCGCTTTAAGAATATCGTCCAGATAATGTTCCAGCGCCGAACACAGATTCAGCCGCACATCGCCGATCAGCCGAATAACATGCACGCCCTTACAAAAAGCAACCTGCACTTTACCTGATGTCATACCTTACTCCGGCCAATGGCCATCATGGCAATATCATCCGGAACTTCCGGTAACGCATCCAGCTGCAGCAATGCCGCCAGATGTCCGAGATCGCCAGCACTGATACGGACCATGTCCAGCAGGCTGGCTTCTTTTTCCTGCAGCGACGGCTGCGGAATAATTTCCAGAATACCGTCGGAAAACAACAGCAGCTGAAAATCCTGCTGCAACTGGTATTCATGGGTTTCGTACTTTGCCTCACGGAACAGACCGACCGGCATACCACGACCTTCCAGATACCGGGCCTGCCCCTGCTGCAGCAATACCGGCATCGGAAAATGTCCGCCGACGCTGTATTGCAGCTTCATCGTGGCCGGATCGATCACACCGTAAAACATGGTCAAGTGCTTATCCAGCTCGGAGGCCATCAACTCGGAATTAATCCGTTCCAGCACCAGATCCGGGTACAGCAGATCATCACTGGAACCACGTTTCAGGTTACGCCGTAAACGATAGGTCAGATTTTTCAGCAGCACCGTGACGAACGCTGATGAAGCACCATGGCCGGACACATCGGCCAGGTAAAAGACCAGGCGCTTATCGGGCAGTAAGAAATAATCGAGAAAGTCACCGCTGAGCAGCAGTGATGGCACCAGCCGATGGCTGCATTCAATGCCCTGCAGCTGCAACGGCTCCGGCAACATCCGCAGCTGGGCCTGACGGCCGGCCAGCTGGTCATTGCGCAGTTCTTCCAGATTACGGCGCAGCTCAGTGTTGGTTTTTTCCAGATAGTCACGGTACGCGTGATTTTCAGCGACCAGACGGGCACGGTCGAGGGCTTTGCGCAGCGAATGCAGCAGCACTTCCGGATCGGCAAGGGGGGTAATCAGGTAATCGTCAGCACCCAGGCGCAGAGCACGCAAGGCGTCATCCATCACACTGCCGGCGGCCAGCACAATAACAGGCAGTTCGGGGTAACCGGCTTTAACCTGTTCCAGCAATTCAAATCCGCGCTTGCGGTTAAGCGACAGATCGCAGATCAGGGCATCGGCACAGCTTTCCTGCAACTCTGACACGGCACCGGCGGCATCCGTGGTCAACACCCTGTAATCGTTGTTCTGCAGTAAAGCGACCAGATTGTTGCGATTGGCTGAATCATCGATGACCAGCACTGTTGCGGGCATTCCCCACTCCCAGCGACGATAATTGGGCGAACACTACCCCCAACTTCTGTCCCTTGCAATCCCTGTGTCATATTTCAGCAGAATTGGCATTGACTCCGCACCGGATCGCAGCAAACCGCCGCACAGCACGGCAGCATCAAGCCACCGGCATCAGGCCACTCTTTTATTGCACCGGCGTTTACTGTATGACTGTTCACAAATCAAAAAGCAGCGCTGATTCAGACTGTACAGAATTTCAACAGCGGTGCTAGGATCGGAACAACCAACAACAAGGAGTATGCCATGTCGGGTCTGGCCAGAAGCTACCATGAAAAACGTGACTTCATCCGTATGCAGGTTTCCGCACCTGCCACACTGACACTCAGCAACGGCAACCATTATCGCCTGATCTGCATCGATCTGAGCAGCAGCGGTGCCCAGTTACTGCACAGTGAAGCGTTACCGGAAGAGACAACCGGACGGCTGGTTATTTCCAGTGGTGGCGGTACGACCGCCCCCTTAGAAGCGGAGGTGAGCATTTGCCGGGTACAGGAATCCGGCCCCGGTGAATTCCGCATCGGCGTGAATATAGTGCGGTTTATCTGACCCAAAGCATTCAGGCGCCTACAGGCGCCTGAATGCTTTTTAACCCATGCGATAAGCCGCGGCGTCAGTGCTCCGGCAAGCTCACGCCACTGAACAAATCATCAATGTCCTGCTTGTTATGACATTGCACCGCTTTATCAACCAGTTCCCGGGTCAGGTGCGGCGCAAAAGCCTGAATAAAATCGTACATATAACCACGCAAAAAGGTTCCTTTACGGAAACCAATTTTGGTAATACTCGGCTCGAACAGATGGCTGGCATCCAGCGCCACCAGATCGTCATCCAGCTGTGGATCCAGCGCCATGCTCGCCACAATCCCCACCCCGACACCCAGCCGCACATAGGTTTTGATCACGTCAGCATCGGCAGCGGTAAAGGCCACCCGTGGCGTTAAACCGCGACTGCGGAAGGCTTCATCCAGACGCGAGCGACCGGTAAAACCAAACACATAGGTCACCAGCGGATAGGCGGCGATTTGCTCCAGTGTTGGCCGGCCGGTCTGCGCCAGCGGGTGACTGCGCGGTACCAGAATGCTGCGGTTCCAGCGATAACAGGGCATCATGATCAGATCACCGAATAACTCCATGGCTTCGGTGGCAATCGCAAAATCCGTGGTACCGTTGGCGGCCATTTCGGCAATCTGCATCGGCGTGCCCTGATGCATGTGCAGGGAAACATCCGGATAGTGCTGCATAAACCCACGAATCACCTGTGGCAGCGCATAGCGGGCCTGGGTATGGGTCGTGGCAATGGACAAACTGCCGCGGGCCTCATCGCTGAACTCCTGCGCGACCTGCTTAATGCTTTCTACCTTACGCAGAATCTCGCCGGCAATCTGCAGAATAGACTCGCCGGCTGGTGTAATACGGGTTAAATGCTTGCCGCTGCGGGCAAAAATCTCGACACCCAGTTCATCTTCCAGCAAACGGATCTGCTTACTGATACCAGGTTGCGAGGTGTAGAGAACCTGAGCGGTCGCCGAGACATTCAGGTCGTGATGTGCGACTTCCCAGATATACCGCAGTTGCTGCAACTTCATAAATCCTCCATACCGGCAGCAGCCAAAAGAGCTGTTATAAAAACCGGTTTTTTTATTTCATAAGTCTATTAAAGCAAAAACTGGCTGTTTAAAAAGCCTCTGTGCCATTCAGACTCAAAAAGAAGATTAGACCAGGTTGAGAGGACATTGGGTTATATCAGCAACACTAACACCAGGATCAGAGAGCTTCTGCCAATAGACTGACGCTATCGGAGCTATTTTAATGGCAGCAATGTGCAAGTGCGGCGGACTTTGTCATAATCCGGGCAACTTTAAGGCCGTCACCCGCCGGATCAGGAAAAATACGCATGACAGACAACCGTGTAGAAGATCTTAATATTGAATCCATTGTTCCGCTTATTTCACCGGAACAGCTGAAACAGGAAATGCCCATCAGTGAAGCGGCCGTGGCCAGCGTTCAGAAAGGCCGTCAGGTTATCCGTGACATTCTGGATCGCAAAGATCACCGCATCTTCGTGGTCATCGGCCCCTGCTCTATTCACGATGTCGAAGCCGCCAAAGATTACGCTCACCGCCTGAAAGAGCTGGCCGACCAGGTCAGCGACACCCTGTACCTGGTGATGCGGGTGTACTTCGAAAAGCCACGCACCACGGTAGGCTGGAAAGGCCTGATCAACGATCCGTACATGAACGACACCTTCAAAATCCAGGACGGTCTGCACATTGCCCGCCGGCTGCTGCTGGACCTGGCTGAACTGGGTCTGCCATTGTCGACCGAAGCACTGGATCCGATTTCACCGCAATACATTCAGGATCTGATCGCCTGGTCCGCCATTGGCGCCCGCACCACCGAATCCCAGACGCACCGCGAAATGGCTTCCGGCCTGTCATCCGCCGTAGGCTTTAAAAACGGCACCGATGGAAGCCTCACAGTGGCCACCAACGCCCTGATGTCCGTAGCCAATCCGCACCGCTTCCTCGGCATCAATGCCGATGGTCAGGTATCCATCGTCTCAACCCGTGGCAACCCTTATGCCCACGTGGTGTTACGCGGCGGCGGCGGCAAACCGAATTATGACTCAGTGAATGTGGCGCTGGCCGAAGAAGCACTGGCTAAGTCGGATCTGGCTGCCAACATCATGATCGATTGCAGCCATGAAAACTCGAACAAAAACCCGGCCCTGCAACCTCTGGTACTGGAGAATGTCACCAACCAGATTCTGGACGGCAACAAGTCCATTATCGGTCTGATGGTAGAATCCAACCTGAAACACGGCCGCCAGAATATCCCTGCCAATCTGGATGATCTGGAATACGGTTTATCGGTTACCGATGGCTGCATCAGCTGGGATGAGACCGCCGATGCCATTCTGAAAATGCGCGACAAGCTGAAAGATATTCTGCCAGCCCGCAATAACTGATCAGAACCTACAACAAAGAGGACAGCTCAGGCTGTCCTCTTTGCATTTCTGTTCACAAAAATTTTTTCTCCACCCCCACCAAACAATCCCTCTCTGATATTATCCCGCCACTAACCGATGGGAAGATCTCTTGGACGCGACAACAATCAATCACTTGCTACTAATCGGCGCTGTTCTGGTCGCCGCCAGCATTTTACTCAGCTCGTTTGCTAACCGTATCGGTGTTCCTATTCTGGTTATCTTTCTGGCCGTCGGAATGTTTGCCGGCGTTGATGGCCCGGGCGGTATTGTGTTTGAAAATTACTCCCTGGCGTACCTGGTCAGTAACCTGGCACTGGCGGTTATTTTGCTGGATGGCGGTATGCGCACCAAGGTCACAACCTTCCGCGTGGCCTTACGTCCGGCATTAACCCTGGCCACCGCCGGCGTGGTCATTACCGCGGGCCTGACGGGTATTGCCGCGGCCTGGCTGTTCAACCTGACCCTGCTCGAGGGACTGCTGATCGGCGCCATTGTCGGCTCCACCGATGCGGCCGTGGTTTTTAACCTGCTGAACGGCAAAGGTCTGAACGAACGGGTCGGCTCGACGTTGGAAATTGAATCCGGCAGCAACGATCCGATGGCCATGTTCCTGACCATCACCCTGATCTCCATGCTGCTGGCAGGCCAGACCGGTTTTCACTGGAGCGTTCTCACCAGCCTGATTCAGCAATTCGGCCTGGGTATTCTGCTGGGTCTGATCGGTGGCTGGCTCTTATTGCAACTTATTAACCGCATCCATATTACTGATGGACTGTATCCTTTACTGGCCGTCACCGGCGGCATTCTGCTCTATGCCCTGTCCAGCGCCATCGGCGGCAGTGGCATTCTGGCCGTCTATGTGTGCGGCTTACTGCTGGGCAACCGCCCGATCCGTAATCGCCACGGCATTCTGCACATGTTTGACGGGCTGGCCTGGATGAGCCAGATCGGCATGTTCCTGGTGCTGGGCTTATTGGTTACGCCAAGCGAACTGCTGCCCATTGCCGTGCCGGCACTGCTGTTATCCGTCTGGATGATTTTCTTTGCCCGGCCATTGGCCGTTATTATTGGCCTGCTGCCATTCCGTGGCTTTGACTGGAAAGAACGGGCCTTTATTTCCTGGGTGGGCCTGCGCGGTGCGGTGCCGGTTATTCTGGCTGTGTTTCCGCTGATGGCCGGGCTGGAAAACGCCCAGCTGTTCTTTAATGTCGCCTTTTTTATTGTGCTGGTATCTCTGCTGGTACAAGGCACCACGCTCTCACTGGCTGCCCGCAAAGCCGATGTTATTGTACCGGCGGCCCCCACACCGATTTCCCGGCTGGGGCTGGAAGTGCATCTGGCCAGCCAGTGGGAATTATTTATATACCGCCTGAATGCCAACCGCTGGTGCATTGGTGCCGAACTGCGCGAACTGCGAATGCCGGACAATACCCGTATTGTCGCGCTGTTCCGCGACAAACAGCTCCTACACCCCAGCGGCAGTACCCGGCTGCAGGCCCGGGATATTTTGTGCATCATCGGCCATGATCATGACCTGCCGGTGCTGGGCCGCATGTTCAGCGAATCCCCGACCCGCAATCAGGACCTCAGCTTCTTTGGTGACTTCCTGATTGATGGCAGCGCCCGCCTCGCTGATCTGGCGATGTTCTACCCGATTCCGGCCAGCGTTGAAGGCTTTGACACCATTGGCGAATTACTGACCCAGCGCCTTGGCGGCAAGCCGGTTGTCGGTGACAGCTGTGAATGGAGCGGCATGCGCTGGAATATTGCAGAAACCGATGGCGCCAGTATTGCCCGCATCGGGGTGAAGCCGGTGGAGAAACCCGCCATCGGATAACGGTTAAAATGACGCATTTTGACCATTTTTATTGCCGTTCAGGCTTTTAATGTCTAGGCTCACGGCTGTTTACAACTTAATGAACAGGCTTAACCCTGACGAACACCCCTCATGCCAGAATCTCCTCAAGACACTCACCAGCACGCCATGACCACCATCCTCGACAGCCTCGATGCACTGGTTTACGTGGCCGATATGGACACCCACGAACTGCTGTTTCTGAACGAATACGGCCGCAGCAAATGGGGTATGCCGGCCGGACGCCGCTGCTGGGAAGTTCTGCAAAAAAATCAGCAAGGCCCCTGCGCCTTCTGTACCAACCATCATTTACGTGATGCCGGCGGCAACAGCAGCGGCGTGCATGTGTGGGAATTTCAGAACACCGTCACCGGCCGCTGGTTTCAGTGCCGGGACCAGGCTATCCGCTGGGTGGATGGCCGATTGGTACGGCTGGAAATCGCGACCGATATTACCGACCGCAAGCAGACTGAGCAGGCGCTGGAAGAAGCCCGGATCAAGGCGCAGCAACTGGCCGATACCGATGTGCTTACCCACATAAATAACCGCCGGGCCTTTTTTAAACTGGGTGAGCAACTCTTGCTGCAGGCGCATCGCTTTGGCCAGCCGGCCAGCCTGATTATGTTTGATCTGGATTTTTTCAAGCAGATTAACGACAACCATGGCCATGCGGCCGGTGACGCCGTACTGGTGCAGATTGCGCAGTTATGCACCAGCAATATCCGCGACGCCGACATCGCTGCCCGCCTGGGTGGGGAAGAATTTGCCATTCTGCTGCCGCAAACCGATTACCCGCATGCGCTTAATCTGGCGACCCGCCTGCATAACGCCATTGCCAATAACCCCACCGCTTTTAATGGCCAGCAGCTGCCCTGTACCGCCAGCTTCGGGGTGACCTGTACCGACCACTGGGTGCAGGCCGGTAATTCAATGCCAGTGCTGGATGAGTTATTAAATGCCGCTGACCAACGGTTATTCAGTGTTAAACGTAACGGCCGTAACGGTATCGCCTGAAATTGACGACCTATGGACGGGACTGACCAACCGTTGAACGTGCAAAGAAAAAAGCCCGGCATAAAGCCGGGCTTTTTAGAATATGGAGCGGGACAAAAATGTCAGGAACATCTTTGTGTGAGCGCAGCGAATCCACAGGATCAGTCCCATGGATGGGACTGACAAACCGTTGAACGCGCAAAGAAAAAAGCCCGGCATAAAATCGGGCTTTTTAGAATATGGAGCGGGAAACGAGACTCGAACTCGCGACCCCGACCTTGGCAAGGTCGTGCTCTACCAACTGAGCTATTCCCGCAAATTGTTGTGCGTGCCACTTAAAAAATAAGTTGGCATCCCCAAGGGGATTCGAACCCCTGTTACCGCCGTGAAAGGGCGGTGTCCTAGGCCTCTAGACGATGGGGACATCGCAGAAAACGTTGTGCATTCTACTGCACTGCTGTTGAATTTCAAGAGTTTTTTCTTTCAAATCAACAACTTATTGATCAAGAGTCTGGAGCGGGAAACGAGACTCGAACTCGCGACCCCGACCTTGGCAAGGTCGTGCTCTACCAACTGAGCTATTCCCGCATTCCATAAATGCCACCTTTATAAAGCCTTATAAAAAGTGGCATCCCCAAGGGGATTCGAACCCCTGTTACCGCCGTGAAAGGGCGGTGTCCTAGGCCTCTAGACGATGGGGACGTCTCAATCAACGAGCGCGCATTCTAGTGATGCCGTTTTTAACCGTCAAGCCCTGAAAATAAGTTTTTTGCAGCTACACTCATATCTGCTGTTAAAGCATTAAGCACAGCCTGCAAGGGTAAAACAACAGACAGAATTGCAGGTAAGATACGCGGTTAACCATTTGCATAAGGAATTTCCCCTGTTATGCCGACCATGATTCTGGTCTTGCTGGCTGTCGGTGTTGCCATTCTGGCACTGGGCGCACTCTCTTATATCCGCTGGCGCGAGCAACAACGGTTGGCCCGGGCACGAGAAGCGGTCAAACAAGCCGATTTTGCCACCTCACTCAGCAGCACCGGAGAACTGCTGCGCCCGTGGCTATCGCCTGGCCTGATGAGCTTCATGGCCACCGCCATCCAGTTCCATGCCAATGCCCTGCGCCAGTTAGGCGTACCAGCCAACAAGGGCATCGCACTGGCGCTGGAAAATGCCCTGCTGTGGCAACAGAATCCACCCGGCGGCAAACAGAAATTACCCGGCAGCAGCCGCGAAGCCCAGCAATTACAACATGCTATCCGCCATTTACTCGGCTATCTGCGCGACGCCTACAAGGCCAGCCGGTTACAGGCCAGCGAAGTCCGCCGTTATCTGCAGGAAGCACGGCTGCTGAATCTTAAAATTTCTCTGGCCGTATTTGAGGACAAAGCCGGCGCCGCCAGCAAAATCAATAACCATCATCAGGCCATACATTTTTTACGCAAGGCCGAAACCCTGCTGACCCAGCAATCCGAGTTACCGGCAGAACTGGCACCGGTACTGGATGATATCCGTACCCGTCTGCAACACCATGAAGAACAGCGTCAGCGCAGCAATCAGGGCACCCGTCTGGAAGCCGGCACCGCCGCACTGAGTGCAGAAGAAGATTCATGGAAAAAGAAAAAATTTGATTAAGTACGAAAAAAGCATGATTAATGAGCGACCTGCTCATTAATCAACCAGCAGCAACCGGTCAAAGGGAATGTTATGACCATACCACTACCACGCACGCTGACGCTGCGACTGGCGTTTTTCTGTATCGCCATTGCGCTTATAGCCACGCTGCTGATTGGCGCCGGCAGCTACCAGGTACGCCATCAGCAACTGCAACAACTTCAGGACGAAGCGCTGTCCCATCTGCTGGACTCTACCCTGCCGGTATTACGCCAGTTACTGCATAACCAGCAGCCAGAATTAACACAGGGCTTAATCGCCGGGCTTACCCAGCACCCGGCCATAGCCTCGGTGGTGCTGCTGGATGAAACCGGCACCCTTCTGCAGCAAGCGGATCGCCTGCAACGGCATCGCTGTAACGAAGGCTTTACCGCCACATTATGGTCTGCCGACCCCGGTCTGAGTATTTACCCGCTGCAGCAGGACAACCACACTCTGGGCAAGCTGATACTGCAGCCCGACCGCTGCTATTTGCTGAATGCGCTGCATAACACGGTAGCCCGCCAGCTGGGTTACGCCCTGCTCAGCACCCTGCTTATCTGCAGCAGCCTTGGATTGCTGATCTTTTTCTTTTTTATCCGGCCGCTGCACCGCCTGCTGCAGCGCGCTACAGCCAAAACGCCGCTGCCGGCCATGACGACTGACAGCGGCAACGAGCTGGAGTATCTGGAACAGTTGCTGACCCACCTGCAGCACGAATTACAGAATCAGCAACAGCAGCAAAGCCAGGCCGAAAGCACCATTCTGGATTACTCCCGTAAACTCGAAGCCCTGGTCAGCAAACGTACCGATGCCCTGACCCTGCTGAACCGGCGTTTACACGAAAGCCGCCTGCATACCAGCCAACCGGCGTTGCAATTACGCCTGAACCAGCTGATGCAACTCCTGCAGGCGCCTCTGCAACAACTGACAGAGTGCCTCGACCAGCATCAGCCGGAAGCGGCCAGAGCTTTAACCGCGCAAATACGCCAGCTGACCACCGACTTAAACACGCTGCAGGAAAGCGGCTGGGTGCAGACCTCTGAAAGCATTAATCTGTGTGAACTGAGCGAAAACCTGCTGCAGCAATGTGACGCCGGCAACAGCGCCATCAGCCTTATCTGCGACCTGCACGAAGACATTCTGCTATCCCGTCCCTGCCTGTCCTTACTGCTGCAGGGCTTATTCAGCAATGCGCTGCTGCACCGTGGCCACAGCAGCCTGGTGCTGCACCTGCAACCGCTGCAGCAACAGCTGCAGATCAGTCTGTCCGGCAAACAGCTGCATATTCCGGCCGCCGGGATGCAGCGGGAATTACTGCCGCTCGATCCTGCCAATGCCCAGCTGCCCTCACTGCTGGGGCTGGGTTTGCTGCAGGAGCTGGTTACTCTGCTGGATGGTGAGTTGCGCCTCGAACCCTATGAGCTGCAAGGGCAAAGCCTGGTATGCATTCTGCCGCTGCGCCGCCGCAGCCATTTGCAAAGCACCTTACGGGGATATTTTTCAAAGCACCCGGTCAGCCTGCGCCTGAGCGATGACCAGCAGCGTCAGCGCATTCAGCAATGGCTGCAGAACTGGCAGATTCCGTTCACCACCCAGCCCCCGGAAAGCCATCAGATTCTGCTGACCGACCTGCATCGCCAGGAACATCAGAGCGAACTGACCCTGTCACTGCATAGTGACGATGAATGGTCAGAAAGCCGGCTGATGCTGGCGCTGGAAACACTGATGCGGCAGCAACCCGGAGCGGGCAGCCACGATCTGAACATTCTGGTGGTGGACGACAACAGCATCAACCGGCTGCTGTGCGAGCGCTATCTGCGCAATCTGAATGTCCAGCCCGATCTGGCGGAAAACGGTCTGCAAGCCGTTGAACTCGGCCACCGGCAACGCTACGACCTGATTTTAATGGATTGCCGGATGCCGGTTATGGATGGCCTGGATGCCACCCGCCAGCTACGTACCACCTCGCAGAACCGCGATACGCCCATTATCGCCCTGACCGGCCTGAGCGGTGATGACGAACGCCAGAACTGTCTGGCTGCCGGCATGAACGACTTTATCAGCAAGCCGTTTAATCAGGAGCAGATTCAGGCGGTATTGATGCAATGGGTGCCGGAGTACGACGCCCCAGCCAGCGACTGAGCAAAGCGCCCAGCCGCTGCTTCAGACTTTGCGCTTCGGTAATATCAACCCCGGTCGCACAGAGTATCTGTTGCGGAATGTGCTCAGCCTGCTGGCGTAAATCCAGCCCGGCGGCGGTCAGCGACACTTCCACGACCCGCTCATCGGCTGCCGCCCGGCGCCGTTGCAGCAGACCGGCGGCTTCCATGCGTTTCAGCAGCGGCGTCACCGTTCCGGTATCCAGCAGCAGGCGCTGACAGAGAAAACTCACCGTAAGTGCCGGCTGGTTTTCTTCCGCCGCCTGCCACAGCACCAGCAGCACCAGATATTGCGGATAGGTCAGCCCCAGCGGTTTCAGCAGCGGCTGATAGGCCTGAGTAATCAGCCGCGACAGGCTGTAAATACTGAAGCACAGCTGGTTATCCAGGTGCAGAAAAGGCTGAGGTTTAAGCATCATATTCTGTCCAACAGCAAAGAGCCGGCATTATGCCAGCAGTTGCTCGATGGCACTGGCCAGCTTTTCCGGCTTGGTGGTCGGGGCAAAGCGCTTAACCACTTCACCGTTGCGGTTAATCAGGAACTTGGTGAAGTTCCACTTAATGCCTTTGCTGCCCAATAAACCCGGAGCCGCCTGCTTCAGTTCGTTGTACAGCGGTGCCGCCTGGGCGCCGTTTACCTCAATCTTGCTGAACATCGGAAAGGTAACGCCGTAGTTTTTCTGGCAGAACGCACCGATGGCGGCGCTATCACCCTTCTCTTGCTGACCGAACTGGTTGCAGGGAAAACCCAGCACCACCAGCCCACGGTCTTTGTATTGCTGATGCAGTTTTTCCAGCCCTTCGTACTGGTAGGTAAAGCCGCATTCACTGGCAGTGTTCACCACCAGCACCACCTTTCCGGCAAATTCCTGCAGATCCTGTGGCTGGCCGTTCAGTAATGGCAAGGTATGGTTGAGTACAGTCATAGCGGGGACCTTATATTTTGTAAAATTGTATTGCACACAATATAGATGGCAGAAAAAAAGGCAACCTTCAGGCTGCCTTATTCACGGATCAAACCGGTCATCCCACCGGTAATCCCTGTTCAGCCGGCATCCGGCTCCAGTGTTAAGGAACGGGAATTAATGCAGTAACGCAAACCGGTCGGGGCCGGGCCATCGGGAAAGACATGACCAAGGTGGGCCTCACAGCGTTCACAACGCACTTCGGTACGCACCATAAAATGGCTGGTATCCAGCCGCTCTTCAATCACCTCATCGTGCAGTGGCAGCGAAAAACTCGGCCAGCCACAGCCGGAATCAAATTTTGCCGCGGAAGAGAACAATGGCTCACCGCAACACACACAGCGATACGTGCCGCTGATTTTGCAATCATTGTATTCACCGCTGAAGGGCGCTTCGGTGCCGGCTTCACGGGTAATATGATAGGTTTCCGGGTCCAGCTCCTGCTGCCATTGCTGCGGGGATTTAAGGATTTTTTTCATCACGCACTACCACCTTTCTTAGTCTTTCGGCATCGCCGGCACAGGAGTATGATGCCTGTTTCATTTTTCCTTTCAACAAAGGCAGTACGACTCCATGCACGAGATCCTCAAGTCCGACAAATTGGCTAATGTGTTTTACGATTTGCGTGGACCCGTGCTGCAGGCCGCCAAGCGTATGGAAGAAGAAGGCCACCGCATTCTGAAACTGAATATCGGCAACCCCAAGCCCTTTGGCCTGGACGCACCGGAAGAAATTATTCAGGACGTTATTTACAACCTGCCCGATTCTGAAGGTTATTCTGATTCCAAGGGCCTGTTCTCGGCGCGTAAAGCCATTATGCAATACGCCCAGCAGAAGAATATTGCCAACGTCGGCATCGAAGACATCATCGTTGGCAACGGTGTCAGCGAACTGATCGTACTCAGCCTGCAGGGCTTACTGAACAACGGCGACGAAGTGCTGGTGCCAGCGCCTGACTACCCGCTGTGGACCGGTGCTGTGGCGCTGTCGGGTGGCCGTGCCGTGCATTATATCTGTGACGAAGGCGCCGGCTGGATGCCCGATCTGGATGATATGCGCGCCAAAATCACGCCCAAAACCCGCGCCATGGTGCTGATTAACCCGAACAACCCGACCGGTGCGGTATACCCGAAAGAAGTGTTGCTGCAGATGCTGGAAATTGCCCGTCAGCACAACCTGATTGTGTTCTCGGACGAAATCTACGACAAAATTCTGTTTGATGAAGTCGAACACGTTTCCACCGCGTCACTGGCGGAAGACCTGCTGATCATTACCTTCAACGGTCTGTCAAAAAATTACCGGTTAGCGGGCTTCCGTTCCGGCTGGATGATTATCAGCGGCGCCAAGCACAAAGCGCGTGATTATATTCAGGGCCTGGAATTGCTGGCCTCCATGCGTATGTGTGCCAACGTGCCGGCCATGTTCGCCATTCAGACCGCGCTGGGCGGCTATCAGAGCATTAACGACCTGGTTGCTCCCGGCGGTCGTCTGCGCCAGCAACGGGATATTGCCTACGAACTGCTGAACCAGATTCCCGGCGTCAGCTGCGTTAAACCACAGGGGGCGCTGTATTGCTTCCCGAAAATGGACGCCAAAAAATTCAATATCCATAACGACGAACGCATGGTGCTGGATCTGCTCGAACAGCAGAAAATTCTGGTCGTGCACGGCACTGCCTTTAACTGGGCCCAGCCGGATCACTTCCGCGTAGTGTTCCTGCCGCGCCCGGAAGACATGACCACCGCGCTGTCCAAAATGCGTACCTTCTTTGAACAGTACCAACAGCTGTAACCGGCATGCTGGATGTTCATATTGATGAGTTCTGGAACGACTGCGCGGCCATTCTGCTGACCGGCATACGCAGCTTTCCGCGGCCGCAGACCCTGTTTATTGAGGATATCTGCGGCCCGGACAGCGTTGATGAATTCGGCCTGCACAGTGCCCGCCATTTAGCCGCACTGGGGGCAGTACAATGGCTGCAGGACGAAGGCTTTATCCGTTTCAGCACCCTCAACCGGCAGGAATCGGTCGACGATTTTGTGTTAACCGGGAAATCCTTCCGCCGTTTACTGACCATCGCCAACCCAGACTCATTAAAACGTGGCGCAGACCAACTCCAGCAAGCCGACAGCACGCCAGTATTTCAGGTACTGGAATTCGCCCGCCTGCAGGGTAACAGTGGCTGGTGTGGCGAATTATTGCAGCACTATTTACTGCAACCCTGACCCCAGCGACGGCTTGACACTTCTGCATAAAACCAAAGCGACATAAGAAACAGATGCATTTACAATAGCGTCCAATTCACATCCGCTTTCATGTTAAGGAATATGCCATGAATCTGTTACGCGCCCCGCTGGTTGCCCTGCTGTTATTAATAACCGCCACCGCCCAAGCCGACACCCTGCATATTTATTCTTTCCGCCAGCCCTTTCTGATTGAGCCCATTCTGGCCGAATTCAGCAAACAAAGCGGTATTGAAACCCGGGTGGTCTTTGCTCAGGAAGGCCTGCTGCAACGCCTGCAGCGCGAAGGCCACCTGTCACCGGCCGACGTGGTATTAACCAGTGATTTTTTCAACCTGCTGGAACTGGCCGAACTGGGCCTGACCCAGCCCTTTAAAGCAACTCCGGCCTTAACCGGCGCGGTACCGGCGCATCTGCGTGACGAAGCCAATCAATGGCTGGCGCTGACCATCCGCGCCCGCAGTATTTATGTGGCCAAAGACCGTCAACCGGCCATCAGCACCATCCGCTATGAAGATCTGGCCAAGCCGGAATACCGTGGCCGCATCTGTACCCGCAGTGGCAAGCACCCCTACAACCTGTCACTGGTGGCCTCATTAATCGTTCACCACGGTGAAGCTTGGACCGAACAATGGCTGCGCGATGTCAAAGCCAACCTGGCGCGTAAGCCACAGGGTAACGACCGCAACCAGATTGCCGCCATTCATCAGGGTCTGTGCGATGTGGCACTGGGCAACAGCTATTACCTGGGCAAAATGCTGGATGATCCGGCCATGCGCGAAGCGGCCGAGTCGGTACGCATTCTGTTCCCCAACAGCGATGATCGCGGTACTCACGTTAATCTGAGCGGCGCTGCCATTACCCGCCACGCTCCGAATGTCGCGCAGGCGCAGCAGTTACTGGAATTCCTGACCTCCCCCACCGCCCAGTCGCTGTACGCTGAGCTGAATATGGAATACCCGGTTAACCCACAGGTTAAGCCGTCTGCACTGTTGCAAAGCTGGGGCAGTTTCAACGCCGACCCGCACCCACTGGGCAATATCGCCCGCCACCACCGTGACGCCCTGCGCTTAATGGACAAGGTACGCTTTGACCTCTGAAACCGCTTCCCGCTCATCACGCTGGCTGATGCTGGCCGCCACCCTGGCGGCTTTGCTGATGGTACTGCCGGTGGCGGCCCTGGTATTGGAATCCATACAGGGCTGGTGGCGGGGCGAGCACAGCTCGCAGGACAGTGCCCTGCTGCTGACATACGCCGGTAACACCCTGCTGCTGGTGCTGCTGACCGTGGTTATCAGCCTGTTATTGGCGGTGCCCCTGGCCTGGGGCTTTTCCCACTACGAGTTACCCGGCCGCCGCTGGCTGCAGTGGTTACCGGTGTTACCGCTGGCACTGCCAGCCTATATCAGTGCCTACATCTATACCGATCTGCTCGATTACGCCGGCCCGCTGCAAAGCCTGCTGCGCCAGCTGATCGGCTGGAACAGCCCGGCCGACTACTGGTTTCCGCACATCCGCAGCCTGGGGGGTGCCAGCTTATTACTGGCTCTGAGCCTGTATCCTTATTTGTATTTACTGCTGCGCCAGGCCTTTGATCAGCGCCCCGCCAACCTGATTCAGGCCGCCCGCTTACTGGGCGCCAACCGGCGGCGGATTTTTACCAGTCTGGAATTACCCCTGGCACGCCCGGCGCTGGCCACCGGCGCCATCCTCATTGCCATGGAAACCCTGGCCGATTACGGCACGGTAAAACTCTTTGCCGTCAGCACCCTCACCACCGCGGTCTACGACAGCTGGCTGGTGTATGGCAGCCTTGCCAGCGCCGCCCAGATTGCATCCCTGCTGTTATTAATGGTGCTGCTGTTAACCGGTGCCGAACGGCTGCAACGCCAGCGCCAGCGTTTTTACGACAGCCGCTCAGCTGCGCCGGCGCGGCGCCAGCCAGCCAGCCGGCGGGTAAAAATTCTGTTACCCGGGCTGACGTTATTGGTGTTTTTGCTGGGTTTCCTGTTACCCGTACTGATGCTGGGCAGCTGGAGCCTGAGTTACAGCAGCGACAACCTGCGCCCGCAACTCTGGCCCACCATTCATACCAGCTTTATGCTGGCGCTGGCCGCGGCCCTGTTAACCGCCTCCATGGCCATTGTGCTCAACGCCCGTCTGCGTTTTACCAACAGCGCCACAGCGCGCAGCCAGCTGGCACTGGCCTCGCTGGGCTACGCCATTCCCGGTACCGTTCTGGCGATTGGATTATTGATTCCGTTCACCCAGCTGGATTATCTGCTGAACGATCTGCTGCTGTGGCTGGGGCTTGGTCAGGTCGGCCTGCTGTTATCCGGTACCGTCGCCGCGCTGGTGGTGGCCTATGTGATCCGCTTTGCAGCACTGGCCAACGGCACCCTGCATGCCGCCTGGCAAGGCATTCCGGAATCGCTGGATCAGGCCGC
The DNA here is from genome assembly GCF_016132445.1 of Venatoribacter cucullus. Lineage (NCBI taxonomy): Bacteria > Pseudomonadati > Pseudomonadota > Gammaproteobacteria > Oceanospirillales > Oceanospirillaceae > Venatoribacter > Venatoribacter cucullus. The sequence continues at coordinate 1,561,663 of NZ_CP046056.1, forward strand.
CCGCACACTGGGCGATGCGCCGCCGGCTATTTTCCGCCGCGTCCACTGGCCACAGCTGCGCCCGGCCGTTCTCACCGCGCTGTTGCTGGTATTTATTGAAAGTGTGAAGGAGCTGCCGGCGTCATTGCTGTTGCGGCCCTTCGGCCTGGAAACCCTGGCCACCTATGTGTTTCAGTTTGCCTCGGATGAGCACCTGCAGCATGCCGCCATGGCCGCGCTGCTGATCTGCGCGGTAGGATTGCTGCCGTTGTTACTGCTTAACCGTCATCACCGTCTGGAGTAACCATGCCAACCCCACTGCTGCAGATACAGCAATTATCCCTCAGCTATGGCCCGATGACGGTGTTGCAGGATTTCAGTTTAACGCTGCAACGCGGCGAAATTCTGTGTCTGCTCGGCCCCAGTGGCTGCGGCAAAACCAGTGTGCTGAAAAGCATTGCCGGGCTGACGCCGGGCGCCCGGGGGGATATCCGCATCGGCACTGACACCGTGTTATCAGCGCAGTATTCCATGCCTGCCGAAGAGCGCCGGGTGGGGTTTATTTTTCAGGATTACGCCCTGTTTCCGCACCTGACCGTGGCCGAAAACGTACGTTACGGCCTGCAGGATTTAACCGCCGCCGAACAACAGCAGCGCTGCCTGGAAGTGCTGCAACTGACCGAGCTGGACACACTCGCCGGCCGTTATCCGCATGAATTATCCGGTGGTCAGCAACAACGGCTGGCCCTGGCCCGGGCACTGGCGCCCCGGCCACGGCTGCTGTTAATGGACGAGCCGTTTTCCAACATCGATGCACTGGTAAAACAACGCATGATGTCCGACCTGCGCCAGCTGCTGCGCCAGCAGGATATCAGCGTTATTTTTGTTACCCACGCCAAGGACGAAGCCTTTGCCTTTGCCGACCGTATGGCCGTCATGCTGGATGGCCGCATCGCTCAGACCGGCACAGTGTTTGATGTGCGCAACCAGCCCGCCTCGGTGGCCGTAGCGCAGATTATGGAGAGCGGCAATCTGCTGCAGGCCAGCCAGGCCGCGCGTTACCTGCACAGCCCCCAGCTGCACAGCGATCGTGACGATGCCGTGTGGTTATTGCAACCGCACTGGTTATGGGCCGAAGCCGATGATCAGGGGCCGGCAGAATTGTTAGGCACCCAACTGACCCAACATCATATCCGGCTGGAATTACGCATGCCTGAGGGAGAAATCTGGTATGTCGATCAGCATGAGCTGCCAGACTGGCAACCCGGTCAGAAACTGCGGCTGCACTACCAGCAGCCGCCCTACCTTATCCCGCTTCACTAAGCCGGGATAACGGCCGCGTTACTTAAGCCGCACATCAAAACCGGCGGAGGTCAGCAGGTTCTGCAACTCCTGGCATTTGGCCGGTACGCCCACCCGCAGGGTGGGAATATCCCGGCGTAATGGGTAATTACTGCGCAGACGGTCAAAGGTTTCCCGCAGGTTATCGCTGCGGCGGATGGCACTGCGCATCACGCCATCGTCCACCCGAATTTCATACGCGGCACGGATGGCGGTCCGCAACGCCTGGTGCAGCGGCGCCTGATCGGAAAAATTCACCCGTTTTACGCCCGGCTCCGGCAGAAACTGCGCCAGTTTGCGCCGTACCGGCAAGCCAAAAAACTCACACAGCCCCTGATACACAAACTCGGTGCCGCGCATTTTGCCATCCAGCGAATAGCCGGCAATGTGCGGCGTGGCCAGCAGACAACGCTGTAACAGATCTACGTTCAGTTCCGGTTCGTTTTCCCACACATCCAGAATGGCTTCAAAGTCACGGTGCTTCTGCATGTGCGCCAGCAAGGCGGTGTTATCCACCACGGCGCCGCGACAGCTGTTGATTAAACAGGCATCGGGCTTCATCTGCGCCAGCCGCTCGGCATTGATCAGATGATAAGTGGCATGCTCGCCCTCACGGGTTAAAGGCGTATGCAGACTGACCACATCCGCTTGCAATACTTCGTCCAGGCTCACCTGCGGGCCGGTTTCTTCTTCGCTGCGCAGCGGGTCAACGGCCAGCACCGGCACCTTCATGGCTTCCAGGCGCTGGCGCAACAGCAGACCGACATTCCCTACCCCAACAATGCCGACACTTAAATCGGTAAACTGCAGTCCACGCTCATCCACCAGCACACTCAGGGCGCTGAGAACATAATCCACCACCGCCTGGGCGTTGCAGCCCGGCGCACTTTTGAAACCGATACCGGCCTGCTGCAGATACTCCAGATCAATGTGATCGGTGCCAATGGTGGCGGTGCCGACAAACTTCACCGGCGTACCGGCCAGCAAGGCCTCATCAACCCGGGTCACCGAACGCACCAGCAGAATATCGGCGGTGGCCAGATCAGCGGCGGTCATAGTACGGCCGGGCACACGGGTGATGGTGCCGATATCGGCAAAGAATTCGTTCAGCAGGGGAATGTTTTCGTCAGCAACAATGTGCACTGGACTGCGCTCATGTAATTCGGGACGGCCATTGTGGCAATTGTCACCGGCGATGACAATTGCCACAGGCCTCCGCGTCAGACAATGGCTTCTACACGGACCGGCACGCCATTTAACGCCGCATTACCGGTCAAGCGGTCGATGTGCTGATCATCCGTCAGCGCGTTACAGTTCACACCGGCAACCCGCTGCGCTTCCTGCATGCGGATACCCTGTGCATCATGCCCCCAGCCATGCGGCAGACTCACAACCCCCGGCATCAGTTCGTCAGTAATTTCTGCCGTCACCCGGCGCCGCCCCACCCGCGACTGCACCTGCACTTCGCCCCCATCGGCAATGCCCAGCCGCTCCGCATCCACCGGATTCAGCATCAGCGTACAACGCTGCGGGCCTTTAACCAGCCGGCGACTGTTGTGCAGCCAGGAATTATTCGAGCGGATATGCCGGCGGCCAATCAGCAGCAATTCGCCGGTTGCCAGCGGTTGCTGCAATTCCTCTGTGGCCTGCTGCAATGCCTGCACAAACACATCCGGGGTCAGATTCAGGCGTTTATTGCGGGTGAACAACCGCTGCGGCATACAGGGTTGCAACTCCCCCAGATCCAGCCCCTGCGGGTTCTGCTGCAGCTGTTTCAGCGACAGCTTGTAGGGGCCGGATTTCAGTAATCGGTTCAGAATGCCCTGCGGTTTCAGCCAGCCCATCACGTTCTGAACCAAGCCATCGGTCAGACGTTGCCGTAAGCCACCGCGGCGCAGGCGTTTGGCCAACTGCAGGAAAATCTCCCAGTCGTGATAACTGCCGGACGGTTTGCGGAATAACGGCGGCGAGTATTTAGCGACGTTACGCACCGCCAGCGCATTGAAAATAATGTCGTAGTGATCGCGCTCCAGCGGGCTGGCCGGCGGCAGAATCAAATCCGCATGGCGGGTCGTCTCATTCAGATAACTGTCGATCGACACCATAAATTCCAGCGAACCGAATGCCCGCTCCAGCTGATCACTGTTGGGCGTCGACAACAGCGGATTGCCGGCCACAGTCAGCATGGCGCGGATCTGCCCGTTGCCTGGCGTCAGAATTTCTTCCGCCAGCGCCGCCACCGGCAGCTCACCGCCAAACTCGGGCAAGCCGCGCACACGGCTGCGGTAACGGTCGTAATGGCCGCGTCCGCCCTGGGCCGCCGTTACCGCCACAATATCCACCGCCGGACGGGTAAACATGGCACCGCCCGCACGATCAAAATTACCGGTGATGATGTTCAGCACCTGAATCAGCCACTGACACAGGCCACCGTACTGCTGCACCGACACGCCCATACGGCCGTAGCAAACCGCCGACTGAGCCGCCAGCCACTGCGCCGCCAGCTCCCGTACCTGCGCCGGCTGAATACCGGTGCGGGCCGCGGTACTTTCCGGAGCATAGGCCGCGCTCAGGGACGCCAGATCGGCGCTGTCGATGTAATCCGGTAACGACGGCAGCTGGGCAGACAGTTCATGGGTAAAGACATGCAGCAACGACAGCAACAACAGAACATCCTGCCCCGGGCGGATAAACCAATGCTCGCCCGCCACCGCCGCGGTTTCGCTGCGCCGGGGGTCAATCAGCAGAATCTTTCCGCCACGGGCGCTGATGGCTTTCAGGCGGTTTTTGATATCGGGCGCCGTCATCAGACTGCCGTTAGAGGCCAGCGGGTTGCCGCCCAGAATGATCAGAAAGTCGGTGCGATCGATATCCGGGATCGGAATCTGCAACTGATGCCCGAACAGGTAGTAGCTGGTCATGTGGTGCGGCAGCTGATCGACCGAGGTCGCGGAAAACTTATTGCGGGTACCCAACAAGCGCAGCAGCGGCGGCCCGAATAACAGATTGCCGTAGTTGTGTACGTTCGGGTTGCCCAGATACGTGCCGACGGCGTCACGGCCGTGAGTGTGCTGAACCCGGCGCAAACCTGCAGCTGCCTCGTTCAGAGCCTGCGTCCAGCTGATTTCCTGCCAGCCGTCGGCGGTTTTCTTCAGTGGCTTACGCAAGCGGTCGGGATCGTTGTGCAAATCCTGCAAGGCCGTCGCCTTCGGGCAGATATAGCCACGGCTGAACGGGTCCTGCTTATCACCCTTAATGGTCAGAATCTCTTCGGTCGCGGGATTCAGCTCAATCTCGATGCCACAGGTAGCCTCACACAGGCTGCAGGTACGTTTATGCGTCTGAATGGTCATGCGGTTGTCCTGGGCCGGATAAGACCGGGCTTATTGTTTTACCCGACTATACCCGTTGCTCAATGGCTCGGAACAGGCCTGTTGTGCCAAAGTTCAGGACAACAAAACTCAGAACAAACAGTATTGCCTCAAGGTTCAGCGCGCCGCATTAACCCCTCTGATGTACCTATGATGACGTCAGAAAGCCCCCTGAAAACCATGACTGCCGCCGTCCGCCTGCGCTGATAAACCGGAAAAATATCAGGCCTGATAATCATCACTCCTATGAATAACGCACATCAGGGGGACTAATGCGCCTGACGCCATAATTCCGGTATACTCCGCGTCATTATAGAGGGGTAGTTTCCTGCAGAGGCTGATCGTCTATTCAGGCAACTGCCCTTCTTTCTTAATGGTACTTAGCCACAACGAACACTATCCCTCGTTGCTGACTAACGTGCTCAAACATTGCTACTGAGGCTTTGAGAGGGTCGCTAATGAGTCTGTATTCAGAATACCTGAAAGAAATTGAGGTTCGTAAGAACGAGCTGGGGTTACACCCTAAGCCGATCGACAGCGCAGAACTGCTGTCTGAAATCATTGCCCAGATCAAAGATACCGGCAATGCAGAGCGCGAAGCCTCTCTGAACTTCTTCATCTACAACACCCTGCCAGGTACTACCCCGGCCGCTGGTGTTAAAGCCAAGTTCCTGAAAGACATCGTCACCGGTGCAGAAACCGTTGCTGAAATCTCTCCGGCCTTTGCCTTAGAACAACTGTCGCACATGAAAGGCGGCCCTTCTGTTGAAGCCCTGCTGGACATCGCGCTGTCTGACGACGCCAACAACGCCGCCGCTGGCGAAGTTCTGAAGTCTCAGGTATTCCTGTACGAAGCCGACACCAGCCGTCTGGCTGACGCTTACAAAGCAGGCAACGCCATTGCTAAAGGCATTCTGGAAAGCTACGCCAAAGCAGAGTTCTTCACCAAGCTGGCCGACATCCCAGAAAAAATTAAAGTTATCACCTACGTTGCTGCTGAAGGTGATATCTCTACCGACCTGCTGTCTCCGGGCAACCAGTCTCACTCCCGTGCTGACCGTGAACTGCACGGCCTGTGCATGATTTCTCCTGCCGCTCAGCAAGAAATCAAAAAAATGGGTGAAGACAACCCAGACGCCAAAGTGATGCTGATCGCTGAAAAAGGCACCATGGGCGTGGGTTCTTCCCGTATGTCCGGTGTGAACAACGTGGCACTGTGGGCCGGTGAAAAAACCTCCCCGTACATCCCGTTCGTTAACAACCGTCCGGTGGTTGCTGGTACCAACGGTATCGCCCCAATCTTCCTGACCACCGTAGGTGTAACCGGCGGTATCGGTCTGGACCTGAAAAACTGGGTACAGAAAAAAGACGAAAACGGCAACATCGTCCGTGACGCCAATGGCGACGCAGTACTGGAAGAAAAGTACTCTGTTAAGACCGGCACCGTTCTGACCATCGACACCAAAGCCAAGAAGCTGCTCGACAGCCAAGGCAACGTGCTGGTTGACGTAGCCTCTGCTTTCACTCCACAAAAAGTGGAATTCATGAAAGCCGGTGGTTCTTACGCCGTAACTTTCGGTAAGAAAATCCAGACCTTCGCCGCTGAAACTCTGGGCATCGAAGCTCCGGTTGTTTACGCCTCTTCTAAAGAAATCTCTCACGAAGGCCAGGGCCTGACTGCTGTTGAGAAGATCTTCAACCGTAACGCCGTAGGCGTTAAGTCCAAGACTCCTCTGCACGCCGGTTCTGACGTTCGCGTTAAAGTGAACATCGTAGGTTCTCAGGACACCACTGGTCCGATGACCTGTCAGGAACTGGAATCCATGGCCGCTGCGACCATCTCTCCAAGCGTGGATGGTGCGTTCCAGTCTGGCTGTCACACTGCCTCTGTATGGGACAACAAAGCCAAGGCCAACACGCCTAAGCTGATGGCCTTCATGAACGCATTCGGTGTAATCACTGCCCGTGACCCGAAAGGCGTTTACCACTCCATGACCGACGTAATCCACAAAGTACTGAACGACATTACTGTGGACGACCGCGCGATCATCATCGGTGGTGACTCTCACACCCGTATGTCCAAAGGTGTGGCGTTCGGTGCTGACTCCGGTACCGTTGCTATCGCCCTGGCCACTGGTGAAGCGGCTATGCCGATCCCTGAGTCTGTGAAGGTAACCTTCAAAGGCAAGATGAAGCCGCACATGGACTTCCGTGACATCGTACACGCCACTCAGGCGCAGATGCTGAAGCAGTTCAACGGCGAAAACGTATTCCAGGGCCGTGTCATCGAAGTACAGATCGGCACCCTGCTGGCTGACCAGGCCTTCACCTTCACCGACTGGACTGCAGAAATGAAAGCGAAAGCTTCTATCTGTATTTCTACCGATGACACCCTGATCAAGTCTCTGGAACTGGCCAAGTCCCGTATCCAGATCATGATCAACAAAGGCATGGACAACGAAGCCGGCATGCTGAAAGGCCTGATCGCCCTGGCTGACAAGCGTATTGCTGGTATCCAGTCTGGTGAAGAACCAGCCCTGGCTCCGGACGACAACGCCAAGTACTACGCCGAAGTTGTGGTAGACCTGGACGTCATCGACGAACCGATGATTGCCGACCCGGACGTAAACAACGAAGACGTATCCAAGCGTTACACCCACGACGTGATCCGTCCGGCTTCTTACTACAATGGCCGTAAAGTGGATCTGGGCTTCGTTGGTTCTTGTATGGTTCACAAAGGCGACATGCAGATCATCGCTGCCATGCTGCGTAACCTGGAAAAGAACGGTCCTATCACCTTCAAAGCGCCGCTGGTTGTTGCACCACCGACGTACAACATCGTTGACGAGCTGAAAGCCGAAGGCGATTGGGACGTTCTGGCGAAATACGCTGGCTTCATCTTCGATGACAACAATCCGAAAGAGAAAGCCCGCACCAAGTACGAAAACCAACTGTACCTGGAGCGTCCTGGCTGTAACTTGTGCATGGGTAACCAGGAAAAAGCCGAAGCCGGTGACACCGTTCTGGCCACCTCTACCCGTCTGTTCCAGGGCCGTGTAGTAGAAGACAGCGCCGAGAAGAAAGGTGAGTCTCTGCTGGGTTCTACCCCAATGGTTGTTCTGTCTACTATTCTGGGTCGTTTCCCGACTCTGGAAGAGTACAAAGCAGCCGTTGACGGTATCAACCTGACTTCTTTCGCTCCGCCGTCTGCAGACCTGGCTCGTCCGTCTATCCCTCTGAAAGCTATTTAATGACGTACAGGATGTACTAATGCCGCGAAGGACAAGGATGTCCAAGAGCGGCGGCTTTTGAGGCGATTAGCCCACTGCCCTGACCTTCGAGTTCAGGCAGCGGGCTGAGCTCAGAACGAATGATTGGGTTTTGAGGTTCTGCAAAGAACGTGTTCAGACGCACAAAAGATCAATGACGAAGAGCGGATTTAGGCAGGTTTTAAACCGGCTTATGCAGCTCACTGAACGGATCGGCTTCTACTGAAAACAAAACGCGATCGAATAAAAAAACCGGCACTCGCAAGAGGGCCGGTTTTTTTAGATCAGCTGTTAGAAGAGCCACTACCTGCTCATCCAGCAAAGAATCCTGAGCCGCAAACATGAATTATTTGTTATGCAATACTTTGAATATAGTTAAGAAAGCATTCTTCCCAAGATTTCATTCGTATTGTTTTTGGGTGCGGAGCACGAATAGTTACCGTTGGTAGTCGAGAGTGAATCAACCTTGCAAAGTGCTTTTCTGGTAAACCGTCTACATCCTCAAAAACTAGCCCCTCATACATTTTACTAAGCCGACTATCATACTTATGATTAGTAAAGAGAATACATACATCGGGATTTAGTATATCGATCTCATCTCTGAGAATATCATCAAACTCGGCAACTTGATTGAGAACTTCTCCAACAGGAGCACCAACATTTTGATCAAAACGATTTAGGTTTGACCAAGCAATTGAGTATGGCGTAACACCAAGCGCGACTTCCACTTTTCGAATGATGTTCCAGAATGGTGTACTTTTATACTCAGAACCGAAGTTAAAGTCTTCATAGGTATTAAACTGATCAGTGATAGATAACGACTGCTCCCATCCATAAGTTTCTTGCCCTACAACCATTAATTTAAGGGGCTCTTGGGTATAGCCACCAACTTTTACCAGTAATGGGCCGTGTAAATTCTCGCCGGAAAACTTTTCAACAAACTTTGTTAGCTTAGGAAGGTAAGAAGAGTATAGATCTTCTAACTTTTTGTTTATGCTCATAACATTCCTTTTTTGCATAACGCTCACGTAATAGGCGCGAGCTTGTGATGGTTATATTATCCCAACAAAACGGACACGTTCATTTTCATGCCATTGTCCACTTGTACCTATTATAGAACAGCATCCTCTCTCGAATTCAACCGTTTCCAGCTTCAGTAATCGTTGACACATCTCCCCAGAGCATACTTCAAATCTTCTGCAGAATGAAATATCGCATTGCGAATCAGGTTAACTTTTATTGAACGAAAGAATGATGCCACATGTGCATTGTCAGTACATACACCCACCCCAATGATACACTGATTTCAAAGCTCTTTCTGATGCTCACTTCCCCTATATCCGACACCGCGCCTGCATTCAACACAAGACCTTCGGTAGCGCCACACTTACGTATCGCATTCATCAATGTTCTGCGAGTTACTTCTCGTTCATTTGATATCAAGGCTCAACCCAATGAGGGTTAGCACTCCAAACACATTCTTTTGTTTGATAACCATCTATTTTTCAAGGGGATTTTCTATCATAACAATCCGACTTGCCCTCTAATTATTCTTTAAAAAATGAGAAGTCAACGTCACTAACAGCCGAACCAGGCTTCTCTTAAGAATGCAATGCCAAATGCAACTTTAGCCAAGTGTCGTGCTCTTGGTCATCAAAAAAGAAGCAAGTATTGGGAATTATATCCACCTCAAAACCTTGAACTATGGAAACGTAAAGATCTATTTCATCAAGAGGTATTTCTTTCCCCATTATCGTTAAGATTACGCCTTTCACATAAAGCCCATGGCTCTTATAAGTATTGATAGTATTTTGCAATACCCCCCATAAATTGAAAGCCAATTCTTTATGACCACCTTGTATCGTCACCACCCTAAACTGACTACCATTACTCAGCCATGACTTAATATCTTGATCATCAATACAGACATACGAAAAACCACAACCAATATGCATATACGCATCAATCACCGATCTAGTGCTTTCGCTATCTCTTTGTGGTGATATTTCAATAAACCAGCATCCATCTGATTCTGATTGATATGATGTGGTATGCTCGCAATAACCATGAGGCCATATCTGTACAGCATCTTCTATGAGTTGCGCCACTGCTGAATCAGGTGAATAAAACCTTTTAATCAATTTACCATCATTCATTAAAATACTTTCCTTAATAAGATTTCCAATTAATGACAAGCAACAAAACCAACCAATTCTTGCACACCTCTACTTGTCACTATTACCAATCAAGCCTCATCATTATCAGAATTCAATACTTGATCAATTACACTACTCCTAAAAACACCAACCCGGAAACAGTACTCTCAAATCTGAAATTGTAATATCCACGCCACTCCCAATAGAGTAGTGAAAATTAATAGTATTCAAAACACCCATCAGCTCAAAGTAATTGTCATTAGTATTGTAATATATACAATTCAATGTCAACTCGTTCAACATCAATGATTGTTCTTTTGCATAGCCAACAATAAATTTCTTTTTTATATCACCGACTGGACCCATCAAGTGAACAAGCACACCCGAACACAACCTCGAAATTAGATGCTCATTAATAGCAGCAGTATCACATTGCTCAAGTGGATTGCTGCTCGATGTCACAATAATACTTATATTTAACCTTTTAGCTCTCTTTACGAACTGAAGGAATTCTTCTTGAGAACGGCTTTTATAAAAATAATACTGAATATCTTCTATTATCACATACTTGGCAGCATCAAATTCCACTTTGAATTCGCTCATACGATTACGTTTAAGGGCTGCCACCATCCTCCTAATCCATTCTTCTGCATCGATATGCACGATTTCATTTTCTAACACTCCTGATTCGAGCAACGCAACTTTAGTTAGTTCTATTAGATGTGTTTTACCAACCCCACAGGGACCATAGATACAAAGAACATTATCTTCAGATAATGCATTGATTAACTTTTCAATAGCCTGAACTGCATGTGGATTACCGATTGCTACGGTTGATAGATTTCCTATCGGCAGCCTAATTTTTTTCATGGGATACCTTATTGCCAGAGAGAAACGCTTACTGGTTGCAACACCTCATACCAGCATTCATACACATGGGGGTTAAACTTCTGGATCAGGCGCAACTTTTTTATCGCGAGTATGGCCCTGTAACCCTCCCCTACGGCGGTGATGATCTGCCTACGCCCGAGAAGCGCAGGATTGTATACAATCCGACTAAAGCGGCAGTCATAAACCTTGATTTACCCCCTCCTGCCGTTAAAATTGCCGACAATTCATACGCTTCGGCACATCCTTTTTCACCAGGAATCCAGCATGACATCAGCCACCCATTTCGACCCATCCAGCTCAATCAAGACTCTGCCAGGCACGTCTCATCGTTTTCACAGCCTGCCAGACACCGCAAAGCGCTTAGGCATTAATCTGGATGAACTGCCGTTTTCCCTGCGCCCTATCCTTGAAGGCATCGCGCGTAATGTCGGCAAAAACGGCATCACGGTTGAGCAGCTGCAGGCGCTGGGTAACTGGCCTGAGCATCAGGGTAAAGAGCCGGTAGAGATTCCGTTCACTGCCGGTCGGGTGATCATGCACGATCTGAGTGGTACACCCGCCATCGTCGATTTTGCTGCGATGCGTTCAGCGGTACAGCGCATGGGCCTGAACCCGGCCATTATTGAGCCGCTGGTGCGTGCGGATCTGGTGATCGACCATACGGTCACCATGGACAACACCGGCAGCCCGGCGTCGCTACGCATTAACAGCGAGCTGGAAGCGGCACGCAACAAAGAGCGTTATGCCTTCCTGAAATGGGGTGCGCAGGCGTTTAACACCATCCGCATTATTCCGCCGCAAACCGGCATCGTGCATCAGGTGAACCTGGAATATCTGGCGCAAGGTTATTTAGAACAAGACGACCTTATGATTCCGGATACCCTGATCGGTATGGACAGCCACACGCCCATGGCCAACGCGCTGGGTATTGTTGGCTGGGGCGTGGGCGGTATTGAGGCTGGTGCGTCTATGCTGGGCCAGCCGATGGAAATGCTGGCACCTGAGGTAATTGGTGTGGAGCTGACCGGCGCCCTGCGCGAAGGCGTGACCGCCACCGATCTGGTATTAACCATCACCGAAATGCTGCGCAAATACCCGGGCGGTGTGGTCGGTAAATTCGTGGAATACGTCGGCGAAGGCAGCGCGAATCTGTCGCTGCCAGACCGTGCGACTATCGCCAATATGTCGCCGGAATACGGCGCGACCATGGGCTTCTTCCCGTTTGATGAAATTGCCGCCGATTATATGAAAGCCACCGGCCGCGATGGCGACCTGCCACTGGCGTATTACCAGGCGCAGAACATGGCGTGGAAAGCCGGCCAGAAACTACCGCGCTACACCGACCTGCTGCACCTCGATTTATCGACCGTTGAACCATCCGTTGCCGGGCCGAAACGACCACAAGACCGTCTGCCGCTGGGCGATATCGGCAAGGTATTCCAGAAGGCTGCTACCGCAGGCTCTCGCGTGCCTGAAGTAGCCACCGTCACGCCGGTTAAGGCCGACGAAGCCGGTATCTTCCAGTCACTGCCTGAGCGCACCTTAAAAGACGGCGACATCGTAATTGCTGCGATTACCGCCTGCACCAACACCTCGAATCCGGGCCTGTTAATTGCCGCTGGTTTGCTGGCGAAAAAAGCCAACCAACTGGGCATGAAAGTGCCGGACGGCGTTAAGACCTCAATGGCTCCCGGCTCACCGGTAGCGACCGACTTCTTAACCAAAGCCGGCTTGCAGCAGCATCTGGATGCGCTGGGCTTTAATACCGCAGGCTACGGCTGTACCACCTGCGTTGGTAACTCTGGCCCACTGGCGCCGAGCATTGAAGCGGCGTTGCGCGACCACGACATTATTGTGTCGTCCGTGCTGTCGGGTAACCGTAACTTCGAAGGCCGTGTTCACCCGGATGTTGATACCAACTTCCTGATGTCGCCGCCGCTGGTTGTTGCGATGGCCATTGCCGGCAACGTGAATATCGACGTCACCAAAGAGCCACTGGGCAAAAACGCTCAGGGCAATGATGTGTTCCTGAAAGACATCTGGCCAAGCAACGCGGAAATTACCCAAACCATGCACGAGTGCATGGACCCGAAAGCCTTCCGCGCAACCTACGAAAACTCACTCGCTGGCCCGGAAACCTGGCAGAAGCTGGAATCACCGACTGGCCCTGTGTATCAGTGGGACGAGGAATCCAGCTACATTCAGGAAATCTCGTTCTTTGACGGTTTCTCACTGGAAACACCAAAGGATTCCCTCAACAACATCAGCAACGCACGCATGCTGGTGATGTGCGATGACAACACCACCACCGACCACATTTCGCCGGTAAGCCGTATCCGTCCGGATTCCGCACCGGGCCAGTACCTGATGTCGATCGGTGTCGATGCCAACGACCTGACCTCGCTGGGTGCGCGTCGTGGTAACCACCATGTGATGCTGCGCAGTATTTTCGGCAACGTAAAAGCCCGCAACCTGATGCTGCCGGGCACCACTGGTGCGGTGACGAATTACTACAACGCCAATGGCGACGCGGAAAAAATGTCGATTTACGATGCGGCATCACGCTACCAGCAGGAAGGCACGCCAACCGTGGTATTCGGCGGCAAGTTGTATGGCACTGGCTCATCACGGGACTGGGCGGCAAAAGGACCGGCGCTGCTGGGTGTGAAAGCCATCATCGCTGAAAGCTTTGAGCGTATTCACAAGTCCAACCTGGTGGGCATGGGCGTATTGCCTCTGCAACTGCCGGAAGGCGTGACGCTGGGTTCTCTGAACTTAGATGGCTCTGAAACCTTTGACCTGGCGGGTATTGATCGCCTTGCGCCACGCGGCTCAGTGACGCTGACGATTAAGCGCAAAGACGGATCATCGGAACAGCACAAGCTGCTGTCGCGGGTGGATACGTCATCGGAGCTTGAGCAGATCCGCCACAAAGGCATTCTGCCAATGGTATTGCGCGATATTATCGCGGCCAACCGTTAAGAAAGGCGCACCTGATAAAAAGACAAGGGCGACTGGAAATTATGCAGAAGCGGCGTATGTTTACCCCTGTGATGCAGTATCGCCGCGATCCACAGATTGTCGACCTTTGTCTCTGAGTATTGCTCTCAGCACTGGTGTTAGAATTTTGGGGCGAAGCTATAATTCGGCCCGACAAATGAACGGACCGTGAAGAGTCTACTTGTTAACGATGAGGAAACCGCTGTGTTAGAAGCCTACCGTGCTCATGTTGCCGAACGTGCTGCTCTGGGTATTCCGCCCAAGCCGCTGAACGCAGAACAAACTGCCGCTCTGGTCGATCTGCTGAAAAACCCACCGGCTGGCGAAGAAGCCACTCTGGTTGACCTGCTGGAAAACCGTATTCCGCCGGGCGTGGACGAAGCCGCTTATGTTAAAGCCAGCTTCCTGACCGCCATCGTTAAAGGCGAAGCCTCCTCTCCCCTGGTCAGCAAGCAGAAAGCGGTACAACTGCTGGGCATGATGCAGGGTGGTTACAACATCACCACGCTGATTGAGCTGCTGGACAATGCCGACCTGGCCGCTCTGGCGGCTGAAGAGCTGAAGCACACACTGCTGATGTTCGACAACTTCAACGACGTAAAAGACAAAGCCGCTGCCGGCAACGCGCACGCCAAAGCGGTGATGGAATCCTGGGCCAACGCTGAGTGGTTCACCAAGCGCAACAAGGTTGCCGACTCCATCAAAATGACCGTGTTCAAGGTCACCGGCGAAACCAACACCGACGACCTGTCTCCGGCTCCGGATGCCTGGTCACGTCCGGACATCCCGCTGCACGCCCGCGCTGCATACAAAATGACCCGCGATGGTCTGACGCCCGAAGAGCACGGCGTGACCGGCCCGATGAAGCAGATTGAAGCGATCAAAGCCAAAGGCCTGCCGGTTGCCTTCGTGGGTGACGTCGTCGGCACCGGTTCTTCCCGTAAATCCGCTACCAACTCCGTGCTGTGGTTCTTCGGTGATGACATCCCGGGCGTACCGAACAAGCGCGGCGGTGGTGTGTGTATCGGTTCCAAAGTCGCCCCGATCTTCTTCAATACCATGGAAGACGCCGGCGCTCTGGTATTCGAAGCACCGGTCGACAAGATGAACATGGGCGACGTGATCGAAATCCGTCCTTATGAAGGCAAAATCCTCAACGAAGCCGGTGAGGTGATCTCCGAGTTCGCGTTCAAATCCGACGTGATTCTGGACGAAGTACAGGCCGGTGGCCGTATTCCGCTGATCATCGGTCGTGGTCTGACCAACAAAGCCCGTGAAGCGCTGGGTCTGGGTCACTCCACCGCGTTCCGTCTGCCACAAGATCCGGAAGCCGGCACCAAAGGCTTCACCCTGGCGCAGAAAATGGTGGGTAAGGCCTGTGGCCTGCCGGAAGGCAAAGGCGTTCGTCCGGGCACTTACTGCGAACCGAAAATGACCACCGTTGGTTCTCAGGACACCACCGGTCCGATGACCCGTGATGAGCTGAAAGACCTGGCCTGTCTGGGCTTCTCGGCCGATCTGGTGATGCAGTCGTTCTGTCACACCGCTGCGTATCCGAAGCCGGTTGACGTCGAAATGCAACACACCCTGCCCGACTTCATCCGTACCCGTGGTGGTGTTGCGCTGCGTCCGGGCGACGGCATCATCCACTCCTGGCTGAACCGTATGCTGCTGCCGGATACTGTGGGTACCGGTGGTGACTCGCACACCCGTTTCCCGCTGGGTATCTCTTTCCCGGCCGGTTCTGGTCTGGTGGCCTTCGCGGCCGCGACCGGTGTTATGCCGCTGGATATGCCGGAGTCTGTTCTGGTTCGTTTTAAAGGCAAAATGCAGCCGGGTATCACATTGCGCGATCTGGTTCACGCCATTCCGCTGTACGGTATCAAGCAAGGCATTCTGACCGTTGAGAAGAAAGGCAAGGTCAACGAATTCTCGGGTCGTATCCTGGAAATTGAAGGCCTGGAAAACCTGACCGTCGAACAGGCATTCGAACTGTCTGATGCCTCTGCCGAGCGTTCTGCCGCCGGTTGTACCATCAACCTGTCAGAAGAATCCGTTGCCGAGTACCTGCGCTCCAACATCGTCATGCTGCGCTGGATGATCGCAGAAGGCTACGGCGATGCCCGTACTCTGGAGCGTCGTGCCAAAGCGATGGAAGCCTGGCTGGCGAACCCGAAACTGATGCGTGCCGACAAAGACGCTGAATACGCTCATGTGATCGAAATCGACCTGGCTGACATCAAAGAGCCGATCGTGTGCTGCCCGAACGACCCGGACGATGCCAAGTTCCTGTCTGAAGTAGCAGGCGACAAGGTTGACGAAGTGTTCATCGGTTCCTGCATGACCAACATCGGTCACTTCCGCGCTGCGGGTAAACTGCTGGCCCAGAACAAAGGCGCCCTGAAGACCCGTTTCTGGATGTCGCCGCCGACCAAGATGGACGAAGCCCAGCTGATGGAAGAAGGCTACTTCAACATCTACGGCACTGCCGGTGTGCGCACCGAAATGCCGGGCTGTTCACTGTGCATGGGTAACCAGGCGCGTGTGGCTCCGAACACCACCGTACTGTCTACTTCTACCCGTAACTTCCCGAACCGTCTGGGCGATGGTGCCAACGTGTACCTGACCTCGGCGGAACTGGCAGCAGTGGGTGCGATTCTGGGTAAACTGCCGACCACGGCAGAATACATGGAATACGCCAACAAACTGGACAGCATGTCTGCCGATATCTACAAGTACCTGAACTTCGACAAGATGGATCAGTACACTAAGAAAGCCGCGACTGCGGTGATCGCGACAGACAAGTAATTAACCGGACGGTGAATTGCTGAAAAACCCGGCTCCGGCCGGGTTTTTTATGTCTGCAACCTCTCCCCGCCTTCGATCCGGTTACCAAAAAACACAGAAATACCGAAACCAAATCAGCCGATAAATTGCCCGATTCCGGGCTTTTTACTACCATATCGCCGGTTTAACGCTTGCAGGAATCCCTTATGCAAACCTCTGCGGTCCGGCAAGGCTCTGTGCTGCTGGGCATGGTCAGCGCCTTAGCACTGCTGCTGAATACCCTGTTTCTGGGGGTGTTTTTATTCTTCTTTATCTTTCTGCGGATTATTCTGCCGGCGCGTCTGGCCCAGATTCTGGCCAATCCGGTTATTACCGCCATCGCCAGCCTCTGGGTTGCCTGCATTCTGTGGTGGATGAACCATGTTTATAAAGTGCAGTGGGATATTCAGGGCTTACAGCGTACCGGTAAACAGGAGTGGTTTTTAATCAACGCCAACCACCAGAGTTGGGTGGATATTTTTGTGCTGTACCAGATTTATCTGGGCAAAGTGCCGCTGCTGAAATTCTTTATTAAAAAAGAACTGGGCTATATTCCCATTGTGGGTCAGGCCTGGTGGGCGCTCGATTTTCCCTTTATGCGTCGCCACTCTAAGGCCTACCTGGCCAAACACCCGGAGCAAGCGGGCAAAGACCTGGAAGAAACCCGTAAAGCCTGCGAAAAATTCTCGCAAACGCCCACCAGCGTGATGAATTTTCTGGAAGGCACCCGCTTTACCGAATACAAACACCGCGACCAGCAATCGCCGTTTAAATACCTGCTGAAACCCAAGGCCGGCGGTCTGGCCTTTGCCATTCAGGCGCTGGGCGATAAATTCAGCGCCTTAACCAACGTGACCATTTATTACCCGGACGGTATCCCCACGTTCTGGGGCATGATGTGCGGAGCCTTTAAGCGCTGTGTGGTGCGCATCGACGAACACCCCATTCCGCCCCATTTCAGCCAGGGCGATTACGAAACCGACGGCGAACTGCGGCTGGAAATCCAGCAATGGGTCACACGCCTGTGGCAGGAAAAAGACGAATTATTAACGCAATTAAACAGCGACCAATAATTGATTGTTTTAGGCATAAAAAACGGGAGCCGAAGCTCCCGTTTTTTATGCGCTGCTGTTATTACTCAGCAGCCGCCGGCTTGGCTTTTTCACGCAGCTTAATGTGCAATTCACGCAGCTGGGTATTGCTCACCTCACCCGGCGCCTGAGTCATCACACAGGCTGCGGACTGAGTTTTCGGGAAGGCAATCACTTCACGGATAGACTGAGCGCCGGTCATCAGCATAATCAGACGATCCAGACCGAAAGCCAGACCACCGTGCGGCGGTGCACCGAACTTCAGCGCGTCGAGCAGGAAGCCGAATTTTTCGCGTTGTTCTTCTTCCGAAATACCCAGCGCACGGAATACTTCCTGCTGCATATCCTGATCGTGGATACGAATAGAGCCACCGCCCAATTCAGTACCGTTCAGAACCATATCGTAAGCACGGGACAGCGCGTTCAGCGGATCTTTGGCCATGGTTTCCGGTGAACCGATCGGCGCAGTGAACGGATGGTGCAGTGAGGTGATGCTGCCATCGTCGTTCTCTTCGAACATCGGGAAATCCACCACCCACAACGCGGCCCACTCGCTGGTGTACATGTTCAGATCGGCGGCTACTTTGCAGCGCAGTGCGCCCAGGGCATCGCAGACGATCTTGGTTTTGTCGGCACCGAAGAACACGATATCGCCATTCTTCGCACCCAGTTTTTCCATGATCTTCATGGTGTTGTCATCGCCGATGAACTTAATAATCGGCGACTGCAGGCCTTCCACGCCTTTTTCCAGCTCGTTGACTTTGATCCAGGCCAGACCTTTGGCACCGTAAATGGAAACAAAGTGGGTGTATTCGTCGATCTGCTTACGGGACAGTTCAGCACCGCCCGGTACTTTTAATGCAGCCACGCGGCACTTCGGATCTTTGGCCGGGCCGGAGAATACTTTGAAGTCGATGTCCTGCAGGAATTCGGCAACGTCGATAATTTCCATCGGAATACGCATATCCGGCTTGTCTGAACCGTAACGGTTCATAGCTTCGGCATACGGCATACGCGGGAAATCGCCCAGATCGACGTTCAGTTCCTGCTGGAAAATTTCTTTAATCATGCCCTGGGCGATACCCATGATGTCGTCTTCATTAATAAAAGACGCTTCGATATCGATCTGGGTAAATTCCGGCTGACGGTCAGCGCGCAGGTCTTCGTCACGGAAGCATTTGGCGATCTGATAGTAACGGTCAAAGCCTGATACCATCAGCAGCTGCTTGAACAGCTGCGGTGACTGCGGCAGCGCGAAGAAAGAACCTTCGTGGGTACGGCTCGGTACCAGATAATCACGCGCACCTTCCGGGGTGGCGCGGGTCAGGATCGGGGTTTCAAAATCCCAGAAACCGTTGGCTTCCAGGTAACGACGCACATGGGACGTTACCTTGGAACGGAAGCGCAACTTTTCCTGCATTTCCGGACGACGCAGATCCATAAAGCGGTATTTCAGACGCACGTCTTCGCCCACATCGGTGTACCCATCCAGCGGGAACGGCGGTGTGGCGGCCTTGTTCAGAATGCCGATTTCTTTACCCAGCACTTCGATCATGCCGGTTTTCATATTGGCGTTAGTGGTGCCGGCCGGACGGCCACGCACACGACCGGTAATCTGTACCACGTATTCAGAACGCACGCTGTCGGCGGTGGCGAACGCTTCCGGGGTATCCGGATCGAACACTACCTGCACCATGCCCTCACGGTCACGCACATCCAGGAAGATCACACCACCGTGATCGCGGCGACGGTGCACCCAGCCAGAGAAAGTTACGGTTTGGTCGATCAAGGTTTCGTTGATATCACCACAGTAATGTGTGCGCATCGCTTGGTCCTGCATCTGAATCGTCAATGAATGGTGCATCGGGCCGGCTGGCGGCTGAGCATAAATAATGGCGGGAGAGTATACCGGATATCCTTTGCCCTGACAGCGCCTGCGGCAAAATCGTCGTAAAAACACCGGCACCTTACCAGTGCGCAGCAGACAAAACCGCCAGAGCTTGATACGGCTCACATTCTGACGCAGAAAAACCCTTAAAAACCCGGGTAAAACGCTTGCCGCTGGCTTTTATTTGCATAAGAATCAGGAACGTAACCAGCGTCACAGGCGTTATAATCAGGCTTGTCAGGCGCCGGAAAATCCGCCCGCGGAAACAACAATCATAAGGATTACATCATGGCTGCACCTAAGAAACCGGCTGCCAAAGCCACTGCCACCAAAGCCCCGGCTGCCCGCAAGGCTCCGGCTGCCAAGACCACTGCAGCCAAACCGGCAGCAGCCCGTAAAGCTCCCGCAGCGAAAGCCGCGGCGGTAAAAACCCCGGCCAGCAAAACCACCGCCATCGCCACCAAATACAGCAAAACTCAGATGGTTGCAGAAATTGCCGAAGTGACCGGCCTGACCCGTAAAGATGTGAATGCCGTCATGGATGAGCTGTCGTCCATTATTGAACGCCACATTAAGAAGCGCGGCGTCGGTGAGTTCACCCTGCCCGGTCTGCTGAAAATCAAAACCGTGAAAAAACCGGCGCAGAAAGCCCGCAAAGGCGTACCCAACCCCTTCCGTCCGGGTGAAACTATGGACGTAGCGGCCAAGCCGGCCAGCACCAAAGTGAAAGTGCTGCCGCTGAAAAAACTGAAAGACATGGCGATGTAATCGGCATCGCTGCCATAAAAAACGGCCTGCATTGCAGGCCGTTTTTGTCTCTGTACCGGAATCTTACCAGTGGTCGCGCAACTGTCGTAACGCCCGGAATACATCGCGGTCGCCCTGCCCCAGCTGCGGAAATTTCTGTAATAACTGTTCGCGGATACGGCGCTCATGCAGCCGTAAAAACGGGTTGTATTCACGTTCCTGCCCCAGCGTCATCACCGGCATAGCATCCGGCTCCAGCGCCTGCACCTGATCAGCCCAGTAAGAAGCCATGGCATTACCCGGCTCGCGGTCGAGCGCAAAGGCCAGATTGGTTTTCATATAATCATGGCCCGGATACAGCAAGGTAGCATCCGGCAATGGCAGCAGCTGCGACACAAAGCTGTCGTACATATCATCCACGTTGCCGCCATTTTTACAGTTACCGGCGCAGGCGTTAAACAGCGTATCGCCGGAAAATAATACCGGCACCTCCTGCTGTGCCGAGGCCGGCGCCAGCAAACACAGATGCACCGGAGTATGGCCGGGGGTATGCAGGGCACGCAGCTGAATGCTGCCCAGATTAATCTCATCACCGGCTTTAATGCCGTGTGACTGCCCCGGCACCCGGGCATTCTCATGCGCCCACACCGGGGCGTTGGTTAAGGCCTGCAGTGCCAGGTTACCTTGCACATGGTCGTGGTGCTCATGGGTATTAATAATCAACCGGATCACCCAGCCCTGTTCAACGGCCATAGCCTGCATAATGTCGGCATCGAACGGGTCCAGCGCAATGGCCTGGCCGGATTCTTCACAGCCGATCAGGTAATTAAAATTACGCAACGGGTTATGCATATAGCGGCGAATAATCTGCATAAAAGTCCCCTCCGCTTACCAGTAAACGTAATTTTCAGCGTCGTCTTCGGCGTTCATATCGGCGACAAAATGACTTTCAAACAGGCTTTTCAGTTCATGCACCCGCTGCTCCAGCTGTGCCGGAGTATAGGGAACCGCCGGGCTGTGACCCCACACCGGGCCGGGCCAGGCCGGGTCATCGGTAAAGCGGGCAATATGATGCACATGCAGCTGCGCCACCACATTACCCAGCGCCGCGACATTCATGGATTTGGCGGCATAATGATCGGCCATTTTTTCCAGCACCCAGCTGGATTCTTTCGCCAGCTGCAGCCGGTCAGCTTCCGACAGATGATACATTTCAAACACATCGTTGCGCGCCGGCACCAGAATGACCCAGGGATAACGGCTGTCGTTCATCAGTAGCACCTGGCTGAGCGGTAAACGGCCAATAAAGGTGGTGTCGGATTGCAGGCGGGGATCAAGCTGGAACATACTTCACTCCATCAGGTGCAGGGCACGCTGTTGTTACTTCATTTCGTATCATCATAGGCACAAACGACAGACAGGTCACGGCCATGACAGAACTCCGGCTGCTCAGCAGCCTGCACGATATTCCCCGCCCGCACTGGCAGGCGCTGTACCAACAGGTGGCAGCGCAAGGCTACCCGTTTCTGCGTTATGAATTTCTGGCCGCGCTGGAAGACAGTGGCTGCATTGGCAGCAACGCCGATCACGACAGCGGCTGGCAGGCGGGGTATCTGGTGGCGGCCGAACCGGGGAAAACACCGACGCTGATTATTCCCTGCTTCGCCAAACAGCACAGCTATGGGGAATATGTATTCGACTGGCGCTGGGCCGAAGCCTATGAACAATACGGGCTGGATTATTACCCCAAACGCCTGTGTGCCATTCCCTTTACCCCGGCCACAGGCCCGCGCCTGCTGTACCGCGAACCCCGCGCCGTAACAGAGGCGGTGCAGGCACTGAACAGCCTGTGCGCGCAGGAACAGAGTTCCGGCTGGCATCTGAATTTTCCGGACGCGCCGTTACGCGCCGTGCTGCAACAGCAACCGGAACTGGTGCAACGGCAGCACTGCCAGTTTCACTGGTTTAATCGTGGCTATGAGGATTTCGAACATTTCCTCAGCCATTTCAGCAGCCGCAAACGCAAAAACGTGCGTAAAGAACGGCAGCGCGTGCAGCAACAGGGCATCCGCCTGGAACGGAAAACCGGCGCCAGTATCAGCAACGAGGATATTGCGTTTTTCTTTCGCTGCTACCAGATGACCTATGCGCGCCGGCGTTCCTGGCCCTATCTGAACGAAGCCTTTTTCCGCCAGCTGGTGCAGACCATGCCCGAGCAAATTCTGCTGGTGCTGGCCTGGCAAGACCAGCAACCGGTGGCCGCGGCCTGGTATTTCTTCGATGCCGATACCTTATACGGACGCTATTGGGGCGCGCTGGATGATATCGACTCCCTGCATTTTGAAGCCTGTTATTACCAGGGCATTGAATTTTGCCTGCAGCAGGGCTTACAGCGCTTTGACCCCGGCACCCAGGGCGAACACAAAATTGCCCGCGGCTTTGAGCCGATCACCACCTACAGCTACCACCAGCTGCTGCATCCCGGATTTCAGCAGGCCATTGGTCAGTTTGCCGCTGCTGAAGCGCAGCAGGTGGACCATTACCGGCACCAGGCGGCGGAATTATTACCGTTCAGCCATACCACCCAGCTGCCCGCCTCATGACCCACAACAGGAATTCTGGTATAAACCGCGGCCATTATTAAAGGAAAAAACCATGCTGCTGCAGGCCTATAAAGTCGAACATTTACTGGTATTTGCCTTTCGCGGCACCGAAGCCAAAGTGCTGGCCGCGCCGCAATTACGCCCGATGGAAGAATGGCGCGAAGACGTCGCCGCCTGGGTAGCCCTGCGCGCTGACCGCAGCCCGGAACTGGACCATCTGGTCGATCCGGCCCGCACCGAACCCTATATTCACGGCCCGTCAGCGCAGTAATACGGCGGCGGTATAACGACGGCTGCCGTACTGAATCATGGCTGCCAGGTTATCCAGACTCACCGGCACATAAATATTGTCCAGTGCCACCTGATCCAGCGCTTCGTCCACGTCCGGGTCGTTGATGTAGGCATAATCCTCGTCCATGGCCACCAGCCACACCCAGTGTGGCGCCTTATTACGGTTCAGCCGCCAGGTGCTGATCAGCAATAAAATCCGCTCGCCCTGCTGTAACGCCGCGCGCAAATCGGCCACGATAAAACCGCCCAGCCGCTGAGGTATTCCGGCAGAATTACAGCGCTGCTGAAAATCCTCACCCACCAGCTGCATTAATTCACGCTTATGAGAACTGCGCACGCCATCCAGAAACGGCACATCGGCCTGTGACAACCACAACTGCGGCGTTAAACCGCGCTGCCACGCCGCCAGTGCCAACCCCTGCGGCGACGTGCCGCCATGGCCGGTGGTTAAATAAATGGTGGTGGCTTCGCGCCAGATATTCAGTTCTTCCAGCCGGCTAACAGGCGCCTGTGGCTGCAGACTGCGCCAGGCCATTAACAAGGCCGACGGACCACAGGTAAAAGGCGTGGTCTGGGCGTAAAAAGGCAAGTTCGCCGATGGTGCCACCGCCCGGCGCAAATGTTTTTCCAGCCGCCAGCCGTCAGCACCATCGTCATAATAATGCTGTAACCGGCGCAGCTTGTGATAACCGCTGCGCTCGTATAATTGCAGTGCGGTGGCGTTATCCTGACGCACTTCTAAGCGCATAAACAACACATGGCGGGCCACCGCCTGCTGCTCAACATGGTCGAGCAAATGTTGCCCCAGGCCACGACCGCGTGCCGTCGGTGCTACCGCCAATGAATACAACCGCGCCAGTGAAGTGCCACGATGAAACAACACCAGCGCATAGCCCAGTAGCTGCCACTGCGCTACGGCCGCCAGCTGGATACCCTGTATAAACGCACGGTCAGCAGTGGCGAAACCGTTACCCTGAGGTTTTATTTCGGTCAGGCCGAACAGCCGGAACTGGCTTCGGTAGCGCGCCGAATCTTTGATACCTTCGCCTTCCCGGTGGTCGATATTACCCTCACCCGCCACCAGGCCAGCGTCTGGACCATCACGGCGGTACGCAGCCTGTCGCTGGATGATCTGGACGACACTGCGCAGACCCGTTTTGCCGATGCGCTGGATGCGTTCAGTCATAAAATCTGGCGCACCCGCCGCGCCAATAAAGGCTACAAATACGACGTAGCGATTCTGCACAACCCGGAAGAAGCGCTGCCACCGTCCAACAAAGGCGCGCTGAAATCCTTTGAAAAAGCCGGCAAAGAACTGGGCCTGAATGTCGAATTTATTACCTGGAAAGACGCCTCGCGCATTGGTGAATACGACGCGCTGTTTATCCGTGATAACCACCAAAGTGGATCACCACACCTACCAGATTGCCCAGAACGCCGAAAATATGGGCCTGCTGGTGATCGACAGCCCCACCGATATTATGCGCTGCTCCAACAAAGTGTATCTGCACGAACGGCTGCAGCGTTTCCAGGTCGATACGCCGAAAACCCTGCTGATTATGGGCAACCAACCCTACGATGTGGACGGCTTAATTCACCAGCTGGGCCTGCCCATTATTGTTAAAGTTCCGGACGGCTCGTTTTCCATTGGTGTGGAAAAAGCCAAAGACCGCGACCAACTGCAGGAAATCATTGCCCGCCTCAGCGAACGCTCGGCCATTCTGCTGCTGCAGGAATATATGCCCACCGATTACGACTGGCGCATTGGCATTATGAATAATCAGGTGTTGTACGCCTGCCGTTATTACATGGCCAAAAGCCACTGGCAGATTTACAACCACAGCGCCCGCTCGCATAAATCCGGCAACGCTGATGCCATGGCGGTAGAAAAAGTACCGAAAAAAGTGGTGAAAACCGCCTTAAAAGCCGCCAAAGCCATGGGTAATGGTTTTTATGGCGTGGATTTAAAAGAAAGCGGCGAGCGCGTGGTGATTATTGAGGTGAACGATAACCCCAGCATTGATATGGGCGTGGAAGACCTGCACGCCGGCCAGATGCTGTACCAGCAGATTATGAGCAGTATGCTGCGTCAGTTAGACGAGCTGAATGGCCGCTGACAGCGGCTGTTCAATCAGGCCTGTTCCAGCCAGCTTTTCCAGTCAGCACCGGCCTGCATAAACGCTGCCGGTGTGGCGACCGGCTGATACTGCTGTAACGCCGCAATAATCTGTGCCGCTGCTTGCTCCACCTGCCCCGGCGCATACCGGTTAGCCGCGGCGTATTGTTCGCGGTAACACAGATCATCCGGCACCACCGGCACCGCGCCGGCGCTGACCGCTTCCAATACCGATAAGCCCTGAAATTCATGAATGGCGGTACTCACCACCACCGGCGCCGCGCCCAGCCAATGTTCATACTCCGCCCGGCTGACCATGCCATCGGCGACAATGGCGGCGGCAAATTCGCTGCGTATCTGTTGCAGCACTGGCGGTGTTTTTTCCGCCCTCGGCCCCAGCAATGCCAGCTTAAAATTGACGTGTTTGCTGCTTAAACCGCGCAGAATGGTGAGAAAATCCTCCGGTTTTTTGTCGTATTCCCAGCGATGATTCCACAAAATTAACCCTGGTATTTTTTCACCGACGGCCAGCGGATTAACCGGCACCGGCAACACCCGGCACTTGGGCTGCAAACGCGCGCGTAAGTCAGCCGGTTTGCAATCCGGCAGTTTCTTTAATAAGGCATCCACACCGGCGAGAAAGGTATCGCGATTAAACTGCGAATTAAACAAACACTCATCGGCCGACAAGGCACCGTACAGCTGCACCATTTGTGGATCAACCGAATGGTGCTGCCCTTCGCCCTGCGGATAGGCAAACTGGTTTTCGTGGAAATAATAGCTGACCGGCACTGCGGCCAATTGCGGGAATAAGCCTTTAAGAGTGGCGATATCCACCATCGAGGTGGCCAGAATACGCTCGGGTTGCCAATCATTCAGCAGCGCCGGTAATTCATCCAGCCAGCTGAGCGGATTGCCGCGGATACGCCAGCGGTAATAGCGCCCCGGTAATTCCAGCACCCGCCAGTCGGCAGACAAATTTTGGGTCAGCCACTTTACCCAGCTGGCATGACTGTCGGATTTATAGGCAGAAAGCAGCAGTATTTTTTTCATAAGTTAAGCCGCCAATGCGCCGGAAATTTTTACGATAGAAGGTTATAGCCAACAAGCCATAGAGTTACTAAAAAGGAACGTTAAAAACCAAAAGGCAAAATAAAGTCCCAATTAAGGGACTTTAAAATACACTCAAGCCTCAAGCCTCAAGCCTCAAGCACCAGTAACCGGCGACGCCCACAGGTCGTATTCGTCGGCGTGTTCAATTTCCACTTCAACAAAATCGCCCGGCTGGCAGTCGAAGAAATCGTTCAGGTACACCATACCGTCGATGTTCGGTGCATCGGCAGCTGAACGGGCGACCGAACCCTCTTCATCCACTTCATCAATCAGCACGGTCATACGGGTGCCGATTTTGCGCTGCAGTTTACGTGCGCTGATGGCTTGCTGCGCCTGCATAAAGCGGTCGAAGCGCTCCTGCTGAATCTCTTCCGGTACATGGTCCGGCAGATCATTGGCTTTGGCGCCTTCCACCGGGCTGTATTTGAAACAGCCAACGCGGTCGAGTTCGGCCTCTTCCAGCCAGTCCAGCAGCAGCTGGAAATCTTCTTCGGTTTCACCGGGGAAGCCGACCACAAAGGTGGAACGGATCACCAGTTCCGGCACCAGTTCGCGCCATTTTTTAATCCGCTCCAGGGTGTTCTCGGCATGCGCCGGGCGCTTCATCAGCTTCAGAATGCGCGGGCTGGCGTGCTGGAACGGAATATCCAGATACGGCAGGATTTTGCCCTCGGCCATCAGCGGCAGAATGTCATCCACGCTCGGGTACGGGTACACATAATGCAGACGCACCCACACGCCCATATCGCCCAGTTCTTTGCACAGATCGTACAGCTTGGTTTTCACCGGCTTACCGTCCCAGAACCCGGTGCGGTATTTCATATCCACGCCGTAGGCAGACGTATCCTGAGAGATCACCAGCAGCTCTTTGGTGCCGGCAGCGACCAGACGCTTGGCTTCGTCCAGTACATCGCCAATCGGGCGGCTGACGTGCTTGCCGCGCATATCGGGAATAATGCAGAAGGTGCAGCTGTGGTTACAGCCTTCGGAAATTTTCAGGTAGGAATAATGGCGCGGGGTCAGCTTCACGCCCTCGGGCGGCACCGGCACCAGATCGATAAAGGGATTGTGTTCTTTATCCACCGGCGGCACCCATTCATGCACCGCGGTCATCACTTCTTCGTAGGCCTGCGGGCCGGTAATGGCCAGAATGCCGGGGTTCAGTTCTTTGATGGTTTCGGCGTCTTTGCCCTTGCCCATGCAGCCGGTAACGATCACTTTGCCGTTCTCGGTCATGGCTTCTTTAATGGCATCCAGCGATTCCTGTTTGGCGGCATCGATAAAGCCACAGGTATTCACCACCACCACATCGGCGTTGTCGTAACTATTTACCACCTCATAACCGTCGAGGCGCAGCTGAGTCAGAATTTTTTCTGAATCAACCAACGCTTTCGGGCAGCCGAGGCTGACAAAACCGACTTTACCACTGGACATACAAGAGCCTCACCGAAGAAAACAGCTGCCGGGCAGAAGCCGGCCAGCCTGAACACAGAATTGGGCGCGAATTGTACAGAGGCCGCTGCCCATGCGCCAGACGCACCGTGCGGCAATGTGCTACCATGCGCGGCTTTCCCAGCCGCCAGAACCTGCCATGCGTCTTGATAAATTTCTTGCTGACACCACCGACCTCACCCGCTCACTGGCCACCAAAGCCGTTAAACAAGGCCGGGTGCTGGTGAACGGTGACAAGCCCAAAAGTGCCGCCGTTAAAATTGCCGACACCGATCTGGTGACCTTCGATGGTGAAACCCTGACGCTGGAAAGCGGCTTCCGCTACATCATCATGAACAAACCGACCGGTTATGTGTGCACCCACCGCGACAGCACTCACCCGCTGGTGTTCGACCTGCTGGAAGGCATTATCAACCCACGCGACCTGCACACCGTCGGCCGCCTGGACGTCGACACCACCGGCCTGCTGCTGATCACCGACGACGGCCAGTGGTCGCACATTCTCACCTCGCCCAAACGCCACAAACCCAAGGTATACCGTGCCTGGCTGGCTGAAGACCTGTGCGACGAAGCCGAATTGCGTTTTGAGCGCGGCATTCTGCTGGAAGATGACGACACCCCCACCTTACCGGCGCAGCTGCAGCGCATTACCCCGCGCGAAGTGCTGGTGACCATCCACGAGGGTCGTTACCACCAGGTTAAGCGCATGTTTGCCGCGCTGAGCAATCATGTGGAAAAACTGCACCGCGAGAGTATGGGAGGGCTGGAGCTGCCCGCTGACCTGGCCGTGGGTGAGTACCGGCCGTTGACGGAAGAAGAAATAGCCCGGGCTATAGCCGTTGGCTGACGGCTGCCAGCCTTTTTGCCAGCCCGCTGGTACGGCCGCAGCTGACCTTGCATGCTGTACGCCAGCCCTGCCGGGCTGGTTTAGCTGCCGCTGCGCGGCAGCTTATGCGGCCTGCAGCCGCTGGACAGGCCGCCGTTGGCGGCCTGATGCGGGGCTCCGCCCCCGCGCCCCGATTGCGAGGAACTTATCCTCGCGCTCCAGCTTTGCGCTGTATAGCACGTATTCCCTCATTCACCGTCATTGCCTGCGGCCACGGATCGTAAGGCGCGTCGTGCGCCACGATCCTCGCCCGGTCCATCCGGGCGGGCCTGTCAATGACGCTTCATTTCGGCGTGCTATAGGCGCGGATAAAACCGCAGCAAATTTAAAATCATATATCGGCCTGCGGCCGGAAGAATTTTCGGTTTTCGGATTTTGCGTGCGTAGCACGCCCCAAAAAGCCTTTCCGGCGTAGCCGCTGGGGTTTGTTCCGGCCCATTCGTTCCAGCCCGAAGTTTGGCAAAGCCAATAGCATCGTTTGGATGACTCCAAACGAGCGGCCAGGGGCATGGATGCCCCTTGACCGCGTATGCGTTATTGGCTTTGGTAAACGAGGATCAGCTGGGACGCGGGCCAGAGGGGATTGTAAGGGGATTCCTCCCCTTACATTGGGGCGCAGGGGCGGAGCCCCGCATCAGGCCAGCCGCGGCAGCGGCGGCCGTACCAGTCTGCAAGGCTGGCCTGCAGCACAAACCGCAGTGATGGCCAAAGACACCCAGCCCAACGGGCTGGCAAAAAACCCCGCGCTGTTAAGCGCCCTTCACCTTCGGTAAACGCTCCAGCGCTGCATCAATTTCCGCCTGCGGGTACTCGTAGTCTTCCAGCTGGTTATTCAGATACTTGTCGTACGACACCATATCGAAATGACCATGACCGGAAAGGTTGAAGAACAGCGTCTTGGCCTCGCCAGTCTCCTTGCAACGCAGTGCTTCATCGATACAGGCACGAATGGCGTGGTTGGATTCCGGTGCCGGGATAATGCCTTCAGTGCGGGCAAACTGCACACCGGCCTGGAAGGTCGCGACCTGCGGTACCGCCACCGCTTCGATCAGTTTTTCGTGGTACATCTGCGATACCAGCGTAGAAGCACCGTGGTAACGCAAACCACCGGCGTGAATGCCCGGCGGCATAAAGTCGTGGCCAAGGGTGTATTGCAGCATCAGCGGGGTCAGGCCTTCGGTATCACCGAAATCGTAGGCGTAGTGACCACGGGTTAAGCTCGGGCAGGAGGTCGGTTCAACCGCCACCAGACGCACTTTTTTGCCACCGGCCGCTTCGTCGGCGTAGAACGGGAACGCCGCGCCACCAAAGTTAGAACCGCCACCACAAGGGGCAAAAATCATATCCGGGTAGTCACCCACCAGCGCAAATTGCTTTTTCGCTTCCAGGCCAATCACGGTCTGGTGCAGCAGCACGTGGTTCAGCACCGAACCCAGGGCGTATTTGGTGTCGGCGCGACTGGCGGCTTCTTCCACCGCTTCGGAAATGGCAATGCCCAGTGAGCCCTGGTTATTGGGGTCGGCGGCCAGAATCTTACGGCCGGCTTCGGTAAGATTACTCGGGCTGGCAATCACTTCCCCACCCCAGGTCTGCATCATCGAACGGCGGAACGGCTTCTGCTCAAAACTCACCTTCACCATGTACACACGCACATCAATGCCGAACATCTGGCCCGCCAGCGACAGCGACGAACCCCATTGGCCGGCGCCGGTTTCGGTGGTTAAGCGCGTAATACCGGCTTGTTTGTTGTAATAGGCCTGCGCAATGGCCGAGGTCAGTTTGTGCGAACCGGCGGCGCTGATGCCTTCGTACTTGTAGTAAATTTTGCACGGCGTTCCCAGCGCTTCTTCCAGGCGGTGGGCGCGGAACATCGGCGTCGGGCGCCATTGCTGGTAAATCTCACGCACCGGCTCCGGAATATCAATCCAGCGCTGCATCGAGACTTCCTGCTCAATGATATTGTCGGCAAAAATGGCCGACATCGCAGAACCATCCAGCGGCTTACCATCCGGGCCCAGTGACGGCGCCGGCGGGTTTTTCAGATCGGCCGCCACGTTGTACCACTGTTTCGGGATATCGGTTTCGGGCAGCAGGATTTTGGTTTGTTTCATGAAGGCGTTCCGCTTATACAGGTCATCGTAAAGGCGGGCAGTTTAAAAGATTTTGCCACCCTGAACCATGATGCAAGCCATTCTCTGCCCCACTCTGTTCCACCGCTGCAACAGCAACGCCTTGAAAAGCCGGCGGCACCGCCCTCATATAGCCAGCAATCCCTAATGGAACGTGAATCATGTCGGATCAGGAACACGAATACATCGGCCGTGAAGAAACCCCCTCCGGGGTGGCACTGGCCAACGAAATATTGCCCGGGCAGCTGAACATTCTGCCGGTGAATGGCCGGCCTTTTTTTCCGGCTCAGGTGCAGCCGGTGATTGTCGATGAAAAGCTCTGGGGCGAAACCCTGCGCCGGGTGGCTAAAACCGACCATAAACTGCTGGGGCTGGCCTTTGTTGACGATAAATTAACCGACGAAATCCCCACCATTGACCGTATTCCGTTAATGGGTTGCGTGGTGCGCATTCATCATGTGCAGGCTGAAGATGGCCGCATCCAGTTTATTGCCCAGGGCGTACGCCGCTACAAAGTGCTGGAATGGCTGAGTGAAAAAGCACCGCTGCTCGGCCGGGTACATTACCCGCGCCACAGCGGTGACTTTACCGACGAAATCAAGGCCTATGCCATGGCGGTAATCAACGCCATTAAAGAACTGGTGAGCATTAATCCGCTGTACTCTGAGGAACTGAAGCATTATTTAAACCGCTTCAGCCCCAACGACCCGTCGCCGTTAACCGATTTTGCCGCGGCCATTACCACTGCCGAAGGCCCGGCGCTGCAGGAAATTCTGGAAACCATTCCGCTGCAGAAGCGCATGGAAAAAGTTTTGCTGCTGCTGAAAAAAGAAGTGGAAGTGGCGCGCCTGCAGGTGGAAATCAACAAAACCGTTAACGACAACATTAACAAGCATCAGCGTGAGTTTTTCCTGAAGCAGCAGTTAAAAACCATTCAGAAAGAATTGGGCATATCCAAAGACGATAAAACCGCCGAAATCGACGAATTTATGCAGCGCCTGCAGGGTAAAACCTTGCCCAAAGCGGCGCAAAAACGCATTGATGAAGAACTGCATAAACTGCAGATGCTGGAAACCGGCTCGGCCGAATATGCCGTTACCCGTAATTATTTAGACTGGGCCACCAGCATTCCCTGGGGCATCTACTCCACCGATGCCTTTAATTTAGCGCAGGCACGCGAGGTGCTTAACGAACACCACGCCGGGCTGGACGACGTAAAAGACCGCATTCTGGAGTTTCTGGCCGTAGGCACCTTTAAGCAGGAAGTCTCTGGTTCCATCATGTTGCTGGTTGGCCCGCCTGGGGTGGGTAAAACCTCCATTGGCCGTTCCATTGCCGATGCGCTGGGGCGCAAATTTTACCGTTTCAGCGTTGGCGGTATGCGCGATGAAGCCGAAATTAAAGGCCACCGCCGTACTTATATTGGCGCCCTTCCCGGCAAGCTGATTCAGGCCTTAAAAGACGTGGAAGTGGCCAACCCGGTGATTATGCTGGATGAAATTGACAAACTCGGCTCGTCCTATCAGGGCGACCCGGCCTCAGCCTTGCTGGAAGTGCTGGACCCGGAACAGAACCGCGAATTTCTCGACCATTATCTGGATTTGCGCGTGGATTTATCCAAAGTGCTGTTTATCTGCACCGCCAACCAGCTCGACAGCATTCCGGCGCCATTGCTCGACCGCATGGATACCATCCGCCTGTCGGGCTACATCACCGAAGAAAAACTGGCCATTGCCAAAAGCCATTTATGGCCACGGGTATTGCAACGCCACGGGCTGAAAAAATCGCAGGTAAAAATTGCCGACAGCACCTTAAAAGCCATGATAGAAGGCTACGCGCGCGAGTCGGGCGTACGCCATCTGGAAAAACTGCTGCAGCAGATAGCCCGCAAAGCGGTGGTGAAATTACTGGACAACCCGACGCTGAAAATTACCGTAAGCCAGAAAGACCTGCAGGCTTATCTAGGTGCGCCGGTGTTCCGCGCGGAACGTATTTTACGCGGCGTCGGCGTAGTAACCGGACTGGCCTGGACCGCCATGGGCGGCGCCACATTACCCATTGAAGCGGCGGTGGTACACCAGCAAAACCGGGGCTTTAAACTCACCGGCAAGCTGGGCGAGGTGATGAAAGAATCGGCCGAAATTGCCTACAGTTTTGCCGCCGGCCACGCCCGGCAATTTGGCGGCGATGCGGCCTTTTTCGACCAGCGTTTTATTCACCTGCACGTCCCCGAAGGGGCCACTCCAAAAGATGGCCCCAGCGCCGGCGTCACCATGACCACCGCGCTGGTATCGTTGATGCTGAACAAACGCATTAAACGCCCGCTGGCCATGACCGGCGAACTCACCCTGACCGGGCAAGTATTACCGGTGGGCGGTATCCGCGAAAAGGTGATTGCCGCACGGCGTTCAAAAATTATGGAAGTGATTTTGCCAGAGGCGAACCGGCGTGATTACGACGAACTCCCCGACCATATCCGCAAAGGGATGACTGCGCATTTCGCCGAAAATTATCAGGATGTGTTTGATGTGGTGTTCGGCTGAACACCACTCAAATTTTGCAAAAAAAGGCAGAAAAAACCGCCGGAAAACTTACTTAATAATCTGAATCAGCTGTTTGAATTCCGGCCCTTCGGCGACCCGCTGCAATTCAAACAGTGCCAGCTCCATGCTGGTTAAATGCGCGCCCAGCTTTTCCATTTTACGGATGGCCAGCTCTTTGTTGGTCAGCACGCGGGAACTGACACAGTCTGTAACCAGATGCACTTCGTACTGGCTGCGCAGTAAATCGCACACCGTCTGGTACACGCACACATGGCTTTCCAGCCCGGCCACCAGCCATTGCTTACGGCGGGTATGCTGCACGGCTTTGGCAATCTCGGTGTTCTGCATGCCACTGAAGCTGTGTTTTTCGTACGGCTGGCCTGGCAGCAGCGCAGCAATTTCCGGGCGGGTTTTGCCCAGTTTGGACGGAATTTGCTCCATCCAGATTACCGGCAGGCCCAGCACTTCGGCGCCTTTAATCAGTTTTTGTACCTGGGTAAACATGGCCGCGCTGTCGTGCATCAGGTCGGACAACTTACCCTGAATATCCACAATCATCAGGCCGGTGGTGTCTTTGTTCAGCATACTGCCTCCGCTGTTTTTATAAGAACCGCAGCCACCAGCTTAGCCCTGTTCAGGCGCTGGCGGCAATGCGTGAATATCAGCGGGTAAGAATGGCTTCCAGATCGGCCTCCGCCGGCATAAACCAGTAAGCGCCGGTTTCGGCGGTGGAATAGCGCATTAAATGGTCGCTGTAGCCATCGTCGGTATTGCCCAGCATACGGTCCAGCTGAATGCGGATACGCTTCAGGTTGCAGGCGAAGGCAATAAAATACAGACCGTGGTCTTCCGCATTGCCATAAGGCGTACTGCGGCGCCAGATTTTCTGCCCAACGCCATCCACTGTTACATCGGTACGGCTGACGTGCGAGGTGGGCGGCATATCATCGCCTTCCAGCTCGATATTGTCGTGTTTGGTGCGGCCAATCACCTGCTCCTGCTCGTATTCACTGAGTTTATTAAAGGTATGCAGATGGTGGCTCCATTTCTGCGTCAGCACATAAGAACCACCAGCACCGGCTTCGCCCAGCGGAATTTGAGCGGCGGCCACGCGCTGTAATTCTTTCGGGTTGGCGGTGCCATCCACAAAGCCGGTTAAATCGCGTTCTTCACGGTTTTTAAAGCCGTTTAAATCCAGCTGGGCAATTAATACATCGCGCACGGCGGCATGCACCTGCAACACCGCGTCCATAACATCACCCTGATCATTACCGTGAATCCAGAACCAGATATCCGACTGCGTCGACGGCATGGCATAGCCGTTTTTACCTTCCAGACGGGGAAAAGGCTGCAACTGGACCGGGGTAAAAGACGGCTGAAAACGCTGCCAGGCAGCGGCCCCAAAGGCGATACCGATATACACACCCTCTCGTGGCTGTAAGGCCTTGCGTAAGGCTTTTTGCAGCGTCACCCGGGACACGGCGTGCGGCCACAGCATTTCCAGATAATGCGCGCTGCGGAATGGATCGTCGTACAGGCCCGGCTGAGCCATGGCCAGTAACGCGGTCAGGTTTTCGGTGCTATCCATACATCTTCCTGTTGCGATCTTTTTTATAACAATGCCGGTGAAAATTAAAAATGCCAGGCAATAAAGCGGCTGTTTTTCTGCCCTTGTGCCATGGGCACCACGGTTACACCCTGCGCGTCTACTGTACGCAATGTACGTTTTAACAGCGGAATATGATCCTGCTGCGATACCAGCGCAGTAAACCAGCCGACCTGCGCACCATACTGCACGCTTTCTTCGATCATACGGTTTAAAAACGCCAGTTCACCACCTTCGCACCACAGCTCGTTACTCTGCCCGCCAAAGTTACGTTTTACCGAGGCTTCTTCGCCTTTTAAATTACGCCATTTGCGCCTTGACTGGGCTTCGGCTTCTTGCTGCGATTTGAAAAACGGCGGATTACACAGGGTTAATTCAAAGTAATCATCAGCACCAATAATACCGCTGAAAAACTGCTGCGGATTGCGCTGCAGCAACAGCTGTACCGATTGCAGCGCCGGGTTGGCAGCAATAATGCGGTGGCCGTTGGTCACTGCCACACCGTCGGTATCAGTGGCGGTAAATTGCCAGCCAAAAGTGCGGGTGCCCAGAATGGGGTAAATCAGGTTGGCGCCGGTGCCGATGTCCAGCACCCGCGGCACCGGGTTTTTGGTCGCCCGCTCACCGCTGGCCAACAAATCATTTAAATACTGCAGATAGTCGGCCCGGCCCGGAATCGGTGGGCACAAATAGCCGGCCGGGATCTGCCATTGGGTAATGCCATAGTGATGCGCCAGAATGGCCTGATTCAGACACAACACCGCCTTCGGGTTGCTGAAATCAATGGTTTGTTCACCGCGCGGATTGGGCGCTAAGTATTTATCCAGCGCCGGCAACGCCGCCACCAGCGCCTCCATATCGTAACGGCCCTGATGCGGGTTGGACGGATGCAGGCCTTCGGCCTTTTTTTCACCGTACAGGGGCGACACCGGTTCGGTCGGCGCGGCCTGTTCGCGGCGCTGACCGTAAGGCGAACCGGAACGCGGTTTATCCGAGCGGGGTTTATCCGCACGCGGTTTGCCGGCGTAGGGACTGTCAGAACGCGGCTTATCTGAGCGCGGTTTGTTCGAGCCGGGCTTGTCCGAACGCGGTTTGCCCGCATAAGGGCTATCCGAGCGGGGTTTATCTGAACGAGGCTTATCCGTACGCGGTTTGCCAGCATAAGGACTGTCAGAGCGCGGCTTGTCAGAGCGTGGCTTGTCATTGCGCGGTTTATCGGAACGCGGTTGTTCGCCGTCGGTTTTTTTACGGGCTCCCCAGGGGGAAAACGGGGTGCTGTTATCGTCGCTCATGCCGGCTTCATCATCAGAATCAAAGGCCGGCATCATACCATGCCCGCCGGGCCGGAGCTGCTGCCACGGAAGAGTTTGGCGCGCACTTTTTTGCGGTATTCCCCCGGTGTTTGCCCCGCCAGGCGGCGGAAAATGCGGGTAAAGTAGCCGCCATCGCTGTAGCCCACTGCCGCGGCAATGTCGGCAATGCTCAGGTTGGAGTTCTGCAGCAAATCACGCGCCGCATCACAGCGCTGTTGCTGCAAATACTGACCCGGGGTTTGTCCGGTAACCGCCTGAAAACGCCGGTCAAACTGGCGTTTGCTTAACCCGGCGGCCTGCGCCAGCGCCGCCAAATCCAGCGGCCGCTGCAGATTCTGCTGCAGCCAGGTTTGCGCCAGGGCAATTTCCTCGTCCGGGTGCTGCTGCGCCTGGCCGGCATAAAACACCTTTTTCTCAAACGGATTACGCACCTCGGGCGAAAACTGCTGCTCAACTTTTAAGGCCAGTTCGCGGCCGTACTGCAGGCCGAGAAAATGCACCATTAAATCGGCACCAGAGTTCACACTGGCGGCACAATAAATGCGCCCGGCCTGGGTTAACAAATGCTGGCGCTGCAACTGCACGCGCGGGTAATCCCGGGCGAAGGCATCCAGATAATGCCAGTGGGTAGTGGCCGGTTTGCCATCCAGAATGCCGCTTTCCGCCAGCAGGCACACCCCGGTGCCCACGGCAATAATGCTGGCGCCAGCGCGATACTGGCGCGCCAGCCAGTCCACCGTACCGGCCAGCGCTGGCAACTGCCGGCGTGGGTTACGCCACAGCGCCGGCACCACAATTAAATCGGTTTGCACAATATCGGGCAGGGTTTTGGACGGGCGGATCTGAAAGCCACCCAGCATGGTTAGCGGCTGCAGCTCGGCCGCCACCACATCCACCTTAAAACCGGCGCGGGCATCGCGCTTTACCCGCAGCTGTGCCCGGGCCGCTTCCAGCATTTCCAGCGGAATGGCGACGCTGGAACTCAGCATCTGATCAATCGCCAGTAAAGTAATGTGTTTAATCATCGCCAGCCCCCGTTATTCCGTTATGATGCTGCCCAATCTTACCGTCCGGTGCTGTTATGCAACCCGTTACCCTGTTTTTAGTGTTCGCTGCCGTGGTACTGGCCGCGCTTATTTTCTGGCTGTTTTTTTACCGCAGCTGGCGGCGTCAGCGCGAACTGGACAGCCCGTTTCCACCGCGCTGGCGCCAACTGCTGCGCGAACAACTGCCCCACTACGCCCATCTGAACAGCAACCAGCAATACCGGCTGGAACAATGCGTACAGCTGTTTATGGCGGAAAAAACCTTCTACGGCTGCGATGGCTTTACCATCAACGACCGTGTGCGCATCACCATTGCCGGCCACGCCTGCCTGTTACTGCTGGGGCGCAGCTTTTCGCACTTTGACGACATCCGCAGCATTCTGGTGTACCCGGATGTTTACAAAGTACCCAACCGCCGTCAGGACGGGCTGGTGGTGCATCAGGGTAACGACGTGCGTGCCGGTGAAGCCTGGAGCGCCGGCCGCGTGGTACTGGCCTGGACCAGCTGCGAAGAAGCCAGCAAAGACCGGCATTTTCCGCACAACGTGGTACTGCACGAATTTGCTCACCAGCTGGACTACCTCGACGGCATGGCCGATGGCGCGCCACCGCTGAACAGCGAACTGAGCGACGACTGGCCGCGCATTATGACCGCCGCCTTCAACGACCTGCAGCAGGCCATGTACTACCAGCAACGCCCCTGGCTGGACCCCTATGGTGCCACCGAACCGGCCGAATTTTTTGCCGTACTGACCGAAACCTTTTACCAGCAGCCGCAACACCTGCAGCAACAGCAACCGCAGGTATTTGACCTGCTGTGCCGTTATTACCGGACAGACCCGCGCCAGTTCAGCACCCGCTAAGACACCCTTGCCTTGGTCGCAACAATTGCGACCTTATTGTCCTGCTTTATGACCAATCTATCCTAATAACCCTGCCGGTGCGCCCCCTACAATGGCCGCATTCCAAACAGGTACAGGGTTATTTCCGGGTTATGCGCAAACTTGCTGTTATTACCGCCTTCGGTGGCATCAATGCCGCCGGCCGCAGTTCCGGCCATCAGGCTTTCCGTCGTCTGGTGCTGGACAAACTTTCTGCCACCCAGCAACTGGAAACGCTGAACGCCTTAGCGCAGCTGATGGGCCTGCCGCAGCAAAGCGACATAACCGCCGCCTGGCGCGAGCAGATTATTAACGGCAGCCTGATCCGTGGCTGGGACAATATCGACTGGGACGCCGCCGCCGTACCCTTCCACCAGCCTTTTACCGATGCCGAAGGCACTCCCTGCTGGCGCTTAAGCCACAAACGGCTGGCGGTACAAAGCGCCGGCCAGACCCCCAAAGGCTTTGATCCGGCGTCGCTGTACCCGTCGCGTCATCATCCGCGTGGCTTGCAGATGGCGGTGTATGGCGTTTCCGATGCGCTGGGCCAGCTGGGGCTGGATTGGGAAGTGATCCGCCAGCACCTGCGCCCCGACCAGATTGCCGTGTACGCCGGTTCGGCCATGGGCCAGCAGGATGCCAATGGCCACGGCGGTATGCTGCAGTCGTTCCTGCAGGGCAAACGCACCAGCTCCAAACAGTGCGCGCTGGGGTTAAGTGAAATGCCGGCCGACTTTATTAACGCCTATGTGCTGGGCAACGTCGGCGCCACCGGCAGCATGACCGGCGCCTGCGCGACCTTTTTATACAACTTAAAAGTGGCGCTGGACGATATTCACAGCGGCCGCCGCCGGCTGGTGATTGTGGGCAACAGCGAAGCGCCATTAACCCCGGAAATTGTTGAAGGCTTCAGCGCCATGACGGCGCTGGTCACCGAACAAAAACTGCGCGATCTGGACGGCCTGGGCCGCGATGACACCCCGGATTTCCGCCGTGCCAGCCGCCCGTTTGGTGAAAACGGCGGCTTTACCATTGCCGAATCAGCGCAGTTTATTGTGCTGACCGACGACGCCTTAGCGCTGGAACTGGGCCTGAGCATTTATGGCAGTGTGGGCGATGTGTTTATTAATGCCGACGGCTATAAAAAATCCATCTCCAACCCGGGCGTTGGCAACTACTTAACCATGGGCAAAGCCATGGCCGAAGCGCGCCGCTGGCTGGGTGAGCTGGCGCTAAAACATGGCTCGTTCGTACATGCCCACGGCAGCAGCACGCCGGCCAACCGCACCACCGAATCGCATATTTTCAGCGAACTGGCCAAAGCCTTCCGCATTCCGGCCTGGGACATTACCGCCGTAAAAGCCCACGTTGGCCACTCTATTTCGGCCGCCAGCGCCGACCAGTTAATGGCCACGCTGGGCAGCTGGGCGCACGGCATTATTCCCGGCATTACCACCACCAGCGCGGTAGCCGCAGATGTGTACCAGAGCAACCTGAACATTCTGCTGCAACACAAAGAAATGGATGCCGAAAAAACTCCGCTGGCCTTTGTAAACTCCAAAGGGTTTGGCGGCAACAACGCCTCGGCGTTTTTTGTCAGCCCACACAAAACCCTGGAAATTCTGCAGCGTAAATACAGCGGCCAGGAATGGCACGACTATCACAATAAAAATGTCGATGTGCAGCAACGCAGCCAGCAATGGGATAAAGACACCAGCGCCGGTCTAACCAAACCGATTTATCGTTTTGGCGAGGCGGTACTGGAACCAGAAGACCTGGAATTAAGCGACCTGCGCATTCATATAAAAGGCTGGGATAACCCAGTAGAACTTTAAAACAGAAGAACGTTAAGACGGAATAACCGAACCGTCCCAATGCAGCAGTGCGCCGTGCTGCTGCGCCTGCTGTAAAAACGGCTGCACCAGCGGGATTGAAGTGGCTGCCGATAAATCGGCCACGCAATGGAAATCCGACGGCGCGCCGGAACGGCTGAGGGTAAACACCGTATAACCCGCTGCGCGCAGCTGGCGGGCCAGTTCGGCACCAATACCGCCAGAAGAACCGGCTACTAAAACGCGCTGGACCATAGGCTTACCCTCAGATCAGATTATTCAGACGGTACTTTCTTAGAAAGACCTTCCTCAGAACGGCACGTCGTCATCATAGGCCGGGGCATCGTAGTTTGGCATGGTTTGCGAAAACTCATCCGCACCACCACTGCCCGCCCCTTCAATGCGCCACGCCTGCAGGCTGGTGAAGCATTTTTCCGGGTTACCCGGTTTGGCCCACAGACGGCCCGACAGGTTGAAGGTCACTTTAATTTCATCGCCAATGCGGTAGTTATCCATCAACGCACATTTGTCTTTCAGCAACTCCAGCGCCACGTAATTCGGATACTCCGGCTTCTCGCCTTCGCCGGTGAGCTTGATCACAAACTCGCGTTTGGTGAAACCGTTGGCACCGTAGGAACGGGTTTCGTCGATGGAATGAATGGTGCCCTGCACCTCGAAGTTCTTGGCCATGAGAGAGTCCTGAGTATTGCTGGTATAAAAAGAAGTGCCGATGGTATCACCAAACGGCACATTATTATGGGTTGAACTGAGTGGTGAAGACTGAAATTCAGGAATGCAGGCTATTCAGTTCATCCAATGCTGCCTGAGCAAGGAAACCAGAACGGCTGCCATAACGGGGATTCGCCGACACAATGGCATCAATCCGTTTGATCAGACGATCAGGCAAGGTGACATTGATTTTCTGTGATTTACCCAGGTAAGGGGTGATATCAAAATCCACCAACGCCCAGATACGGTCGGTATACGCCGGGTTTTTACGGTGTTCTTCAATCAGGCCAGCCTGGGGAACCGGGTCACCTTCTTCAAACAGAAACTCCATATACCCTTCCAGCGCTTCGTAAGCATTAGCGATGGCCTCATCCAGGGTATCGCCAGCCGATACACAGCCCGGGATATCCGGAAACTCGACCCCGTAAGCCTGGGTTTCGTTGCCAAGTTCAATCGCAATAGGAAATTTCATAGACAACCCCTTAATTAAAGCTGTGCCTGTGTTCGTATGGCACGAACAGTACCGGGCGGCAGGTCTTTTTTAGGATGTGGCACCGTTACTTTGCCGGGTTAGGTTGGGTGCTTGTAATAGTGATGCGAGCCTCTGACATTCACCAGATACCAGCCATCCTCCTCGAGGTCTTTGATCAATGCCCGACTGTTCACAGAGCCTCCGTGCCCATAAGCGCACTTCAGTCGGAGTTACTATAACCCCGCCATCTGATTTGGGTCAACGCATGCCACGGGCAAAGCGAGCGCCCTCGCCAGCCCACTGCCGCGGTCAGCCAGTTCGGGGTTTAAAGGAGCGTTTACAGGGGCGTTTACAGGGGCGTTTACAGGGGCGTTTTTCCAACGCTGTTACCAACGCCTGGCGGATACATCTGAGAAAAAATCACGCACTGTGCTTATCAATACGCCCACGAATCATGCGCCAGCGGCGAACTGTTCAGCAGATTCCGGCGCTCGCGCCAGTCAGGCAGGTATTTATCCATCAGCGTCATAAAGCGCTCGTTATGATGCCGTTCATGCAGGTGTACCAGTTCATGCACCAGAATAAACTCCAGGCACTCGGGTGCTTTGCGGGCAAGGTCAAGGTTCAGCCAGATGCGTGCCGCTTTAATATTGCAGCTGCCCCATTTGGTTTTCATGCGCTTAACGCCCCAGCTATCGGCCTGCACGCCTATTAACGGCTGCCAGTATTCCAGCAACTGCGCCGTCGCCGTTTTCATCTGCGCGCGATAGTACTCATTCAACAGCGCCATACGGTTATCGCGATGGGTGCCAGGCTGAACGAACAGCGTGATTTTGGTTTTCGTAACCTTAACCTCGTGTTTGCCCGCGCGCTCACGCACATCCAGCCGTAACCGTTTGCCCCACAGGTAGTGAGTTTCGCCATTCACCATTTCACGCTCGGTCTGGCGTGGCTGGCTGGTAAAGCTTTTCTGCTGCTTACGAATCCAGGGAATACGCGAGATGACGGCCATACGAATGGCGGTATCGGTCATCTGCAGCGGTGCCGATACCCGCACCTTACCGTCAGGCGGTAACACGTTGATGTGCAGGTTTTTAATGGCTTTACGCTGCAGGACCAGTGTCAGCTCTCCAAAGCGGAGTTCTGCCATTATTCGTAGTCCTTCTGCGCTTTGACCAATTCCATCACCTGCTGAATATCCACCTCATAGCCCTTGGACTCATCTCGGATCGCATTAGCGATTTCCTTCTCTTTAATGCGATCACCGTTCCAGTCGGCTTTTTTGGTGTAACGAATGGCGGTATCAATACGGTTAGCCAGCACTTCATCACGGCCTAAGTTATCGTACAACGCGCGTTTAGCGCCGGTGTCGATGGTCGGCGGATAAGTAACCGCTGCAGTGTCTTCCGGGCGTTTTACCATCCGAGCCAATTTGGCAATTTCTTCCAGATATTTTTTATACTCAATCGCCTTTTCACGGCGCAGAGTAATCAGTTCATCCAACAACGCCGACATTTTTTCGTAGTAACGCGGGTTAACCGGGTTTTCGTCAATGATGGTTTTTCGCACGTTGTTTTCAATGGCTTCGGCCATGGCTTCGTCATTTTTGCGCAAAGATTCCGGCAGCTGTTCAAGCCCGTCTACGCCTTTCTGCACCACCAGTTCAATCAGCCCCAGCTCTTCAAAATCCATCAATTTTTCGCTGTCATCGGCGCGAATATACATATCCAGCAGATGACGCATAGCCGGCTCAAAGCGCTTCATATCCAGCGCATCACCGCTGGCAAGTTTGATTTCTTCGCGCAGTTTTTCGTAATGCGCCACTTCGGCACGAATAGCGTCTATCTGCTCGCGCGTATAACCCGCCTCCTGCATTTCGTTGGCGATATTGGCATAAGCACGAATCAACTTAGCCACTGACTGATACAGGTTTAAGCGCAAGGCTTCGCGCTCAGTTAATTCATCAGCATTGTTGCCCGACTCACCGCAAAAATAATGCTGATACTCAAGCTGACCACGGGGTGCCTTCACGTCTTCGCACAGGGCACGCACCACTTCCAGTGCGTTATCCAGGTCTTCTTTAGCCTGCACTAACCGGTCTTTCAGCAGGCCGGCAACGTCTTCCTGATCGTAGCCATCAAAGGCTCCGGCGGTGTAATCCTTAATGGCTTTATCCAACGAGCGGAACAGGTCTTTATAGTCGATGATGTAGCCGTATTCTTTATCGTCGCCATCCAGTCGGTTAACCCGGCAAATAGCCTGAAACAAATTGTGGTCGGCCATCTGTTTGTCGATATACAGATAGGTTGCCGAAGGCGCATCAAAGCCGGTCAGCAGTTTGTCTACCACAATCAGCAGCCGCATTTGTCCCGGTTCTTTGATAAAGCGTTTTTTAACGTCTATCTCAAACTCATCCACGCGGCTGGCCGCCTGTTCTTCGGTGGTTTCAAAATAGTCCGCCAACATACGGCGATAAATATCGTATTTGAACAGTTTTTCCGTCAGGCCTTCGCCGGTTTCTTCGCCTTTAATGCTGGCCGCCGTAGGCTGAAAGCTGGTAACAATAGCAACCTTACCGGCCAGATCGGTCTGGTTAAACATCTCGTAGGCTTTACACGCCTGATACACGCTGGCACACACCAACATGGCGTTGCCACGGCCATCCATTAAGCGTGGGCGGGTTTCCATATCCAGAAGAATATCGTTCACAATCTGCTGCAGGCGCGACTTGCTCGACAGCACCTTCTGCATGGTGCCCCATTTCTGCTTTAGCTGGGTTTTGGCCAGCCCGGACAGTTCGCGGGTTTTGGCCTCAAACCATTCGTCGATCTTTTTCTGCGAAGTAATGTGCTGG
This sequence comes from Venatoribacter cucullus, assembly GCF_016132445.1. Lineage (NCBI taxonomy): Bacteria > Pseudomonadati > Pseudomonadota > Gammaproteobacteria > Oceanospirillales > Oceanospirillaceae > Venatoribacter > Venatoribacter cucullus. Next base: position 1,606,088 of record NZ_CP046056.1, read on the forward strand.
TCGATATCACGGGCTTCGTAGCGCAAATCCAGCACCACGCCATCGGCCACCGCCTGATCGAACTTATAGGTATGAATGAAAGGGCCGAACACTTCGATGGATTTTTTCTTGTCCTTCTTCATCAGCGGCGTGCCGGTAAAACCAATAAACATCGCCTGCGGCAGAATGGTTTTCATGGCGTCGTGCAACTTGCCCGACTGGGTTCGGTGGCATTCGTCCACAAACACAAACAGATTGCCCTTGGCCTGAAAGTTAGCCGGTAACGACGCCTTCAGCTCGGCGATAAAATCGGCCGCGTGTTGTTCGTTGTCATCATCGTCATCACCAAAACGGCCAAACTTATGCACCAGCGAACACACCAGCCAGGGGGTGGGTTTATTCAGGCTATCAATCAGGTCGGCACCGCTTTTCGTGCGATAAATCTGCTCCTGCACGCCACTGAATACTTTCTCGATCTGCTCATCCAGCTCGCTGCGGTCGGTAATAATCAACACGCGGGCATTGGGCTGATTTTCACGAATCCACTTGGCCAGCCACACCATGGTTAAACTTTTACCCGAACCCTGGGTGTGCCAGATAATGCCACCCTCACGGCGGGCAATGTGCTTTTTAGCCGCCTGAATACCGAAATACTGGTTGTGCCGGCAGGTTTTTTTAACCCCGGCGTCAAACACCATAAAATCGTGAATCACTTCCAGAAAGCGCGCTTTGTTGCACAGTCGGGTCAGGTGGTAATCCAGCAAGTTGCCTTCTGGCAGGGTTTCATCGTCTTTCCATTCCAGATAATGCTTTTCCGGGGTTTCGATGGTGCCGTAGCGCAAGCCCTGGGTATCGTTACCGGCCATCACCAACTGCATGGTGGTGAAGAAATTGCGGATAAAGTCTTTCTTCTGGTTATCCAGATTCTGGTGAATACCCTCGGTCACACTCACCGACGAACGCTTGAGTTCAATCACGCCCAGCGCAATGCCGTTTACATACAACACCAAATCCGGGCGCTTGGTTTTGGCCGATTGCGATGTGCCTTTTACCGTCACCTCTTCGGCAATGGCAAAGTCGTTGGCTTCGGGGTTTTTCCAGTCGATCAGCCATACCGTCTGATTCAGCTCGCCTGCACCTTCTTTGTCTTTCACGCCGTAACGCAGCAGGCTGTACACCTCCTGATTGGCGTAATACAGGGTTTTGCCTTCTCCCAGCGCAGCAGCGGTATCCAACTGACGCATCACACGCTTGATCAGCGCCTCGCTGATGCCGCGCTTCTGCAGCCAGGGCACCAGCAGGTCGGGCATCACATTGCGGTTATCGGGCCGGTCGCTCCAGTCGCCCAGATAGCGATAGCCCAGCTCGCTGCGGAATAACTCCACCACCCGGTTCTGTGTTGCGCGTTCGCGCTGGCCTACTACCGACATACCTTCAATCCCTTAAAAGCCCATTCCAGTTAGATGCCCATCAAACAACGATCAAACAAATCTGAACGCTGCTAACCCGCATGGATACAGGCATACGCCCGTTAATGGCAAGATTATTAACTATCAGGAACTGTAACTCATCAAACAACGATCAAACAAATCAGGCAGCCTGAAACCGAGCCAGACGCTCAATCGCAATGTGCAGGCTGTTGTCGTCGAACAACCGATTCTTACGCTGCGCCCAACGCGCCCCCGCTGGCCAGTGCTGCAATGCCGCGCGCACATCGGCCACATTGGCATTAACCCCCTCACGGGTTAACAGCCAATCGACGGTTGCCAGCAGCTCCATGCCATAGGGGCTTTCAAAGCCTTCAATCATGGCCGAGGCCATTTCCAGTGCAGGCACATAGTCTTTGGCGGCCGAATTCAGGTAGGCCTGCACCTTGTCGCGGGTTTCGTCACGAAACCAGATCACGTCCAGTGGGTCGCTGTCGGGAATACGCTTCTCGGCCTTCAGATAACTGCCATCCAGTGCATTCAGCAGATGATCAAGGTTATTGGCGTAGGGGCCGTAATTATTGGCAACAAAATTCAGCTGCAGCTTATCGGGCAGCCCCTGCAACTGAATGGCGCGCTGAAGGAACCAGGCCAGCTTCTGAATTTCCAGCAGGCTGCAATCAATACCCAGCAACCAGTAACGGCGCACCAGTTCGGCCACTAAGGCCCGTGCTTCGGTAAGATTCTGCACGCCATTACGCTTGGCCACGTTCTGGTAGGCAGCAGTTGGTTCGTACACCAGCACCTGCACACCGGGTATATCCCCCAGCGCGGCCTCGATACGGGGTTTTACATCCGCCCAGCTCAGGCCACCGTTCCCTGCTCCCAACGGCGGAATGGCAATCGACTGTACCTGCTGCTCGACAATAAAGCGCCGTAAATCCTGCAGGCCAGACTCTACCCACTCCATGCGGGAGTTGCCGCGCCAGTGCTGTTTGGTGGGAAAATTCACAATCCAGCGCGGGCCCATCAGTTCACCGGTTTCGGTAATGAACATATGCCCGGTCTGCACCTGCTGTTGCTTACAGGCCTGAGCATAGGCCTGCATATTGGCCGGGAAGCGCTCTTTGAACATCAATGCAATGCCCTTGCCCATCACACCCACGGTGTTAACGGTGTTTACCAGCGCCTCAACCGGCGCTTCCAGCAAGTTGCCCTGTGTGTATTCAATCATCAGAAGTACCATCCCGGCCGGGCTTCAACCTGAAGCCCCAGCCCTTGTGCTGTTACCTGAGCCTGAACATCGGCCCGGTCTGTGTCGTTATGGGTGATGATACCGATCAGCGCCGTAACAGGACAATGCTGATACACCAACGCCTCGGCTTGATAGCGTTCGATCTTGGCCGGATCATCGACACTGCGCGCAAAATCGCGCCGCTGCAGCAAAGGCCAGTCGATCTTATCCAGATGTGCAGCACAGGTGTAGAAATTCGCCCATTGGTAATAGGCATGGCTGTCGGTAAACACATAGGGCAAGCCCGCCTGCTCCAGCCGGTGAATGCTGGACACCAGAATCACGATCTCGTCATTGCTACGGCGGGTAATGCCGCCCCAGCCGGTCTGAATATTGCGCAACATGGGCGAAAACGGCGTGAAATAAAACGGCACATAATCATTCAGCACACCAAATGGCCGCACCGGCACCCGGTGGCTGCCGCGCTTAGTGATCAGCTCCGGGTTGCCAATGGATACCCAATTATCCGAGTGCTGCGCATGATTTCCCGCATACAGACCATTGGCCAGAATCCACGGCAGGTTATCCCGGTGCACAATACGCCAGATCAGGGCTTTTTGAGGATTCAGGCTGGTATAAAGCATGGCATCACCTTGCAAACATCCACGGCGCCACATTGACATGAAGCGTCAAACCGGCGGCTTTCAGATACGCCTGAACAGTCGCCCTATCTGCGTCAGTTTTTACATAGATGGAATGAAATTTCGCAGCATCAACGGTTACCGGTGACAGGCATTCCGCCATGCAAGTCTGCTTGTAGTCCTGATCAGTGGCGTAACTGTGCTCTTCGCTGTGCATTAAATCCCAGTTAATGGCATTAAAGCCCGCGTCATAATCCATAATGTCCGGGGCTGCACCGCACAGCGGATGGCTGGGTACAATCTTCCAGTTATTGGCCTTTGCCAACTCACGATGAACCGCTAAAACAACAAAGGGCGTCGCTGGATGTTTGTGCATAACTGCATAGTCAAACGGGGTGCGTGAGAAAAAGTGAAACGGCACATGCTCTTCCAACCCTTTGCTCTTACGTGACTCCAGAATGCTGTGATCCGCCACATCAGCAAAACCCGCACCCGACAATGCGGCACGTGACTGCAGCCCATTTTTCAAAATCGACGGCAGATTCTCCATTGCCGTGAGGTGATAGAGCAGTTTCTGATTTTTATAATTTTTTGCCATGTTATGTCCTTATACTAAACGGGTTTTTCCGGTCAGCAGTTCCTGCATCATGCCCTGTTTAATCTGGCGGGTTTTGTTGAGGCGTTGCTCCAGTGCCTGAATCTCGTTGTCCATATCGGAAAGGATGGTGGCGATGGCGGTTTGTTCTTCAGCATTCGGATAGCACACACTAATTCTCCCAAGTGCACTACGAGAAATTCTCTTATGTGTTGTACCACCAACCTGTTCGAGAACAGATTTAAACCAATCAGATGAAGAAAAATATTGATTGTAGAACTCCCGATTAGCCACTTCAGACGATGATCTAAATATTGTGACATCAACAGAAGTAATTACTTTATCTTCACCAATATCAGGAAGAATGCATGATCGTCCAGCAGGTTCTGCCAAACGACAAATCAGTAAATCACCTTTCCTTAATTCCTTACACTTTAATTTTTCAAAAGACTCTTCAAAAATGTACTTCTTCGCGTCTTTTTCAATATAACGACCAACACCTATATTTCCTGTTTGTATTAGCCTGACACCTTTATCTGTAATGTGTTCTGCTTCAATCCAGTCACCATCATCAAAAAGACTTTTTTGACAACCAGCCAGCTCAAAGACAGTTTTTAAATCCCAATCCTCCGGTATTTCCCCCAACTCACTGGGCTTGGTGCCTTTTGGCGTACCATCGTCGCGCAACGCAAATTGCGGCAGGCGGGTGCGGCCGGTGAGGAGTTGTTGCATGGTGGCGGTTTTAATCGCCTGTTTTTTGGCGATCAGTTTTTCCAGCTCGCTGACCAGGGCATCGACATCGGATAAGGCATTAGCGATGGCGGTTTGTTCTCGCTTACTACTGGGCAAAGGAACAAAGAAATTTTCCATCTCGCCTTTCTGGGTATGTACTAGCGCAGACGCACCATGTGCGGAATCTTCAATCTGCTTGGTTAATTGTTTCAGAATGTGGAAAAAATATCCTGAATCAACACCCTCGCCCCTAACTACCAATTTCCAAGTATGGTAATTGAGGAGCGCATCACCACCAAACCAGATATGAGGCCCGAATGAGGTGCCCCGACTGCCGGACCATGCAAAAAGAAGCTGTCCATCCTGCACAAATATTTTAGGGTCGTAGTATCCCTGATAGTGGTTAAACTCATCAGAACCATTAAGGTTTTGAATTCTTATAATAGGCAGGCCTTCTGTGCTCCATTCATAAGGCTTAAAGCCTCGCCCATTAATCAGAGTACAGATTTCACCAAATTTCGGCGTATTCCAATCCGCCGGAATCACTCCCACTTCCGTTTGTTTATAGCCCGGCGGGCACACCATTCCCACCTGCGCAGGATTCAGACCTGCGCTGGCAGAACGTGAAACATATCCGGCACTGGCCTCTGCCGTATACTTTGGACTTACTTCCGCTACTCCGCTGGTACGCCGGCTATCCATGCCTCCGCCCTGCGGGCCGCCGCAAGCGGCGTTCGCTGTTTGTGAAGAAATAGGTTCTCCCGAAAAACTTGTCATACCGTCCACTCCAGCCCCATGGCTCTTAAGTGACCAGCGACTTTGTCGCTTAACGCATCGACCGATTGGGTAATGGCCGGCAGTGGTTCGGCGTAGCGCTCCTCCAGCTCCTTAACGCGGTTAGCCAGTTGCTGAGTCATGCGCTCAATTTCGGCCTGCAGGCCGGCTTGTAATGTGGCCAGCCACTTATCGTCCACCACCAGCGCTTTGATGTCGTCTTCATCCAGTTTGCTGTATTGCTGGAATATGGCCAGGTCGAGTTCGTCCTGGGCTTCTTTTAAAGCTTTTTTGGCTTTTGTTTCTGCGTCCATCAGCTTGCTGCATTGCTGCAGGGCGTACCATTCCTCGTAGGCTTCGGGATGTTCTGCCTCATAGTTATCGTTTAACAACTCAGCACCACCCAAAGTAATGGCCAATGCTTTAATACGAGCCTTAACCGTCGCAGCGGTGACTTTGTCTTTATCGTTCAGGGCGTCGTTGAGCAGGCCGTCTTCACCGCTGTTTTCCTCGATGAAGCTTTCCAGTTCCTGCGCGGCGCTGTCGAGGTTGGCTTGCAGTTGCTCGATATGGCGTAACTGGCTGCTGAAAAAGCGCTCGGCTATTAATGCCGGCGGAATCAGCTCGGCTTTGTATTTGCTTTTGCCAATCACCAGATCGGGCTGTTCTTTGATTTTTTCCTGTTTGCTTTTATCGGCCACCAGCTCGCGCAGCTGGGCGGCGGCTTGCCAGCCGTCCTGGGTAATCAGGTACAGGTCGTCCTGCAATGTGTCGGCCCAGTAGTCCATTAAAATCTGGTACACATCGTATTTGCTCAGCAGTGGCACACTGCTGTAGCGGTTGAGCAGGTCTTCGGCAATACGGTGAATAATGTCTTTGGGCTTTTCGCCCAGGGTAATTTCATCCAGCGCGGCGGCGCTGGCCCAGTCGTTAAAGGGCTGGGTGCTGGCTGTAGCAAAAGCAGTAAATTCCGGGTGAGCCAGAATACTGGCTTTTACCACGGAGGCCTTCACCAGCGCGGTGCTGTAGCCGGGGCGGCCCGGTACAAACAGGCTGGCGCGGATGCTGGGGAATACCTGCCAGTAACGCTCTAAGGCGTCGATATCGCGGTTGGGAATGCCGCCCTGCAGGTGGGCGCTTAAATCGTGCAGGTCTTCGGCTTCGCTGCTGTCGATATAGCGCGGAATGTTCAGGTTGTAATCGTTGGCGGCGATTTCACTTAACGGCACCATGCGGCTGTAGCGCGGCAGTTGCAGTTGTTTGGTGAAGACATCGACGATTTTGTGAATGTCCTGCGAGCGCAGGCGGTTTTTATTGCCGTCTTTGGCGAAGCCTTTGCTGGCATCGACCATAAAAATGCCCTGTTTATCACTGGCTGCGCCAGTTGCGCTGAAGGCTCTCTGCGGCGCCTGCTCTTTGTCGATCACAATAATGCAGGCAGGAATGCCGGTGCCGTAAAACAGGTTGGCCGGCAGGCCGATAATGCCTTTGATGTAACCCTGTTTGATCAGGTTTTCGCGGATACGGGCTTCGGCATTACCCCGGAACAATACGCCGTGGGGCAGAATCACCGCGCCTTTGCCGGTGCTGTTCAGGCTTTTGAGAATGTGCAGCAGAAAGGCGTAGTCGCCGTTTTTTTCTGGCGGAATGCCCCAGCTGAAGCGGCCAAATTCGTCTTCTTGCGGGTTGATGCCGCTGGTCCAGTTTTTATTGGAAAACGGCGGGTTGGCCACGGCAAAGTCGAAGGTTTTCAGTTGGCCGTTAGAGTCTTTCCACTGCGGTGATGCCAGGGTGTTGCCCTTCCAGATTTTGGCGGTGGCGTTGTTATGCAGAATCATGTTCATACGTGCCAATGCACTGGTGGCGTTGTCCATTTCCTGGCCGAAAATCGACAAGCCACGCGGTGCTTCATCGCTGGCTTTTAACAACAGCGAGCCGGAACCACAGGTTGGGTCGTATACCGTAGCGTCTTGCGATGTATCACTGGTAATGCCCACCACTTTGGCGAGGATGCGCGACACTTCCGCCGGGGTATAAAACTGGCCTTTGCTTTTACCCGATTCGGTCGCGAAGTGGCGCATTAAGTATTCGTAAGCGTCGCCCAAAAGGTCGTCGCCGTCGGCGCGGTTGCCGGACAGATCGATGCCTTCAAAGATACCAATCAGATTGGTGAGGCGATCGACCATTTCTTTGCCTTTGCCGAGCTTGTCTTCGTCGTTGAAGTCGGCAACGTCGATCACGCCTTTCAGGTCGTTGGCTTCGGCCAGTGCGCCGATGATTTTGTTGATTTTGTCGCCGATTTCTTTGTCGTTTTTGGCGGCGATCATATCGTCAAAGCTGGCACCGTCGGGCACGTCGATCATGCCGTAGGGGTCGTCTTTGTATTTGTCAGAGACGTACTTCATAAACAACAGGGTGAGTACGTAATCTTTGTATTGCGAGGCATCCATACCGCCGCGCAGTTCGTCGCAGCTGGACCAGAGGGATGAATAAAGCTGGGTTTTCTTAATGGCCATGGTGTTCCTGGGAAATTAGAGGCAGCACAGAGGATGGCTGATGCCGTTAGCGGGGAATCCGGTATTAAGAATGCGGTGCAGGCCGGCTGGGGCGGGCCATGCACGGTGAGGCATATGCTGGTCTGGCATTCCTTGTCCTTCCTGGGCTACTGCTTTCTGGTGAATTGCCCTGATTATACTGACCTTTTTCTAAGTGTCTGCCCTTGGGGCGAAATCGGTTTTCTGGGCCGGGTGATCGCGCCAGAAATGGCGCTCCTACATCGTGATGGGTGACGCGACAACGATGACGGTTCAGTACACGTCGCGGCGGAAGCGGCCTTGTTCAATAAGCTGTTGCAGGCGGGTTGGGCCGAGTATGTCGCTGAGGGCTTGTTCGACGTCGGTGGCCATGCCGGCACGGCTGCCGCACAGGTAGATGGCGGCGCCCTGTTCTACCCAGTGGTGCAGTTCGCGGGCCTGGGTTTGCAGCACTTTTTGTACATAGCCGTGGTGTAGTTGGCCGCTGAGCAGTGGCCAGGGTTGGTCGGCGCAGTGGCGCGAGAAAGCTAAATCCAGTTGTTGCAGGTGGCCGCTGTGGTGCCAGAGTTGCAGTTCCTGTTGCCAGTGGCCGTCATGCAGCGGGCTGCGTTCGCCGTAAATTAACCAGTTGTGGCTGCTCCCCTGTTGCTGGCGCTGCTGCAGGTGCGCGCGCAGGCCGGCCAGGCCGGTGCCGTTACCAATTAAGATGAGTGGGCGTTCGGCCTCCGGGGCGTGAAACGATGGGTTGCTGCGCAAGCTGATGTGAGAAGCCTGCCCCGCTTCCAGCCCATGACACAACCAGCCAGACCCCAGCCCGGTTTGGCCGCTGGGGTGATGATGTTCGCGCACCAGCAGGCGCAGGCAGCCTTCAGCGGGCAAGCTGGCGATGGTGTAGTCGCGGGTTTGGTTATTTATGTGCAGGCGGGCGATGTCGCCGGCTTGCCACTGCAGGGGTTGTTGCGGCTGCAGGTCGATCTGGTAGACCGGGGCGCCGGGGCTGCCGGGGTTAAGCCAGTGGCGTTGCAGCAAGCTGCAGTTTATTGGTTCGTTCTCTGGCGTTGCGGCGGCGCTGCTGCCGGGCTGGCTGATAATGCCCTGCTTATGCAGTTGTTGTTGCCAGTGTTGCAGCGCCTGTGGGTCTTGCTGGTGCACGGTGATGGCATCAAACAGCGGCTGCGCGCCGGCTTGCTGCAGTTGTTGGTGCAGTTGCATACCGAAGGCGCAGAACTGGCTGTACTGCCGATCGCCCAGTGCCAATACGGCGTAGCGCAGTTGGGTTAAAGGTTGGGTTTGACGTAAGCGCGGCAGAAATAAACGGCCGTTATCGGGCGCTTCACCGTCGCCGTAGGTGCTGGCCACAATAAAGAGTTGCCGGCACTGCTGCAGCTGTTGCGGCTGCAGTTGGTTCAGCGGCAGGCAGGCAGAAGATTTGCCCTGCTGCTGCAGTTGTTGTTGCAGCTGGTTGGCTAACGCCGCCGCCGTTCCGCTTTCGCTGGCGTAGGCCACCAGCGTGGTGCAGGTGGCCGCTGTGCCCTGCCACCAGCGCTTTATGGGCTGACGGTAGCACCAGAATGTGAAGGCCAGCCAGGCCAGCAGAATAATGCTGGCCTGCAGGTAAGGAACGGCGCTTAGCATGGTTTCGTCCGCTTGGCTTAGTCCGGCAATACTTCCAGTACGGCAACGTAGGTACCGCTGCGTTCAGTGGCCGGTTTTTTGGCCTTGTTGTCTTTGTATTCCGCTTCCAGGAAGTAGCGACCAGCGCCGTTCCAGTTCACCGACACCAGGCCGTTGTTGTCGCTGGTAAGAGTGATTTCCTGCTGGCTGTTGCGGTAACGGGTGCCTTCACGAATCAGGGTTACTTCCACGCCCTGCACCGGTTCGCCGTCCATAACAAAACGGAATTCAGCCGCTTCGCCAGCGTATAAATCATTCGGGTGAGTTACCGGCACCAGCTCCAGGCCCTGGCCAGTAGGCTGCAGGGTTTTGTCGCTGGGCGCGCCCAGGGTAACGAAGGTTTCCATGCGGCGGGATGCCTGTGATACCACTAATTTTTCCGCGTTTTCCGGTACGGCTTTTTTGAAACCTTCTGCGCTGTATTGCTCACCACGGCCGGGGTACATACGGCGCTTGCCATCTTCTTCCCACATGGCGCGCAGGCCGCTGCTGGCGGTAAAAATGCGGTAAGTGCCTTCCTGTTTTAATTCCACATCAAAATTGGTGCGGTATTTCCCGGTATGCAGATTTTGGATGCCGGCTTCGCTGCCGTCGGGCTGCTGCACTTTAACGTCACTGAAACGGCCGGGATTGTAGTTGGCCAAGAATACGTCGTTGGAAACCGCGGCGTCAAAGCTGACCCAGCGGCCTTCGCCCGACAGTACGGTTTCCTGCGGCAGAATCCAGGCGCGGTGCGCTTGTACGGCCACGCTGCCCAGCACCAGTGCGGCGACTAACAAGGGTTTAAAGGCGGTTTTATTCAACATGGTTTTATTCAACATATTGGTGCTCCTGCTCAGGGTTTAATGCTGACGGCCACGGCACCCAGTTCGGTGCTGCCGGTGGCGTTAAAGGTTGCGGCTTTGGCTGGTGGCCATTGGAACGGAATGTCGACCACTTCGCGGCCGCCCACTTCGCGCGCGGCTTCAACGCGCAGGGTGTAATCGCCGGATTCCAGGTTATTTAATGGCGCTTTACCCACGGTAAAATTCAGCTGATGCTGGCCCGGACCCTGGGTGGCGCCGGTAATGCCATCGACTGGCATGGTTAAGGTGCGGCCGGTTTTACGCCACCACTGGCGCATGTCTTTCAGCCATTTTTCACCTTCGTTGTTTTTCATTTTAGCGTCGTACCAAACAGCCAAATTGCTGACCACTTGTTTGTTACTGTCTTCAATCCACACCGCCACATAGGGCTTGTGGTATTCGGCTACGGTGAGCTTGGGCAGCTGTACCGCTACGTTTAATTCTGCCGCCTGCACCGGCAGTGTGGCGGCCAGCAGCAGGGCTGCGGGCAGTAATGCGTTTTTCATAATCACTCCTTAATGCACGCTCAAAATAATAATTAACAGCGGAATCACAACACCCAGGGCCACCATCGGCCAGGTGCCGGGGCGTTGTTGGGCGTAACGCACCAGCAGCCATAAACCACTGAGGGAAAACACCAGACACAGCACGGAAAAAATATCGATAAACCAGCTCCAGGCGGTGCCGGTATTACGGCCTTTGTGCAGGTCGTTCAAATAGGAAATAACGCCACGCTCGGTGTTTTCGTAAATTAAATAACCACTGTCCAGTTCGATGCTCAGCCAGGCATCACCACCGGGTTTAGGCATGCCCAAATACAGTTCGCTGCCATCCCATTCGGCGGCGGTCGCCGGAGTATTAATGCCGTGCTCCTGCAGCAGCCATTGGCGCACCGCCAGCGGTAACGGGCCTTCGCTGCGGCTGTGCAGGGTTTTCAGCAAGCCTTCGGTTAATTCCACTTCCAGCGTGGTGGTAACGGGTTGGGCTTCAATATCACCAGCGTGGTTTAAGGTGATGCCGGTAAAGGCGAACAACACCATGCCGACCAGACACACCGCCGAGCTGACCCAGTGCCACTGGCGCAGGGTGCCGAATGACAGGCGATTAAAAATACGGGCTGGCGAAGATGTGTTCATGGGATGTTAAAACTCACCGGTAAGGCCGGAAGGTTGTGGTGTTTATCTGGGGCGAAAGTGTACCAGACGCTATGCAAATAAGAAGTGTTTTTATTAGCATCTTGTATTTTTATATACTGCTTTGGCTGAGTCTGCGGGGTTTTGGTACCTCATTATTGCAAGGCAGAAACGACAAAGCCGCACCATGGGGTGCGGCTTATTGGGTGAGGGAAAAGTCAGAAGCTCAGATTAGCGGATAACCAGAAAGTACGACCGGGCAAAGTTGTCCCCGCCACACTGGAAGAACTCTGGAAGTATTTGCTGGCATATGCATCGTTGATGCCATCGTTATCCGAATCGTAGCTGGCGTATTCAGTAAAATCCTTGTCCAGCAGGTTGGATACCGAGGCATTCAACGACAGGGTTTCTGAAACCTTATAAGAGCCACCTAATTCAAACAGGGTGTATCCTTTCAGGTCACCGACCGCATCGTAAATTTTACGATTGGCAGCGCTCAATTCGCTGACAGCACCAGAAAAACGATTGCTGTCGCTGCGATATTGACCACGCAACCACAGATTGGCCTGCTCGTTCAAGGTCCAGCGTAAGGTAGCATTAGCCATGTGTTCGGGGGTGTTACTGAGCTGGCCATTCTTTTTACCACCTTCAGTCACTTCGCTGTCAGTCCAGGTGTAATTAACATGCAATGCCAATACGTCCTCAACCAATGGCAACCCTAAGCCCAGTTCAACACCCCAGGTTTCAGCTTCATCAATGTTAATGCTGTAAGTAGCCGTGGAGTTAGCAGAACAGCTGGAAATAAACTGCTCGGTACAGCTGCCTTCGCTGGCAATTTTGTCGTCAATTTTATTGTGGAAAGCTGTTGCTGAACCGCTTAAACCACGCATATTGTCGAACAGAACTCCCAGTTCCGTAGTAGTGCTGATTTCTGGTTCTAAATTCGGGTTGCCAATCGAAATATTGGTACCCTGCCCGCTGATGCCACTGACACCATCAATTAACTGATCAATACGCGGGGTTTTAAAACCCTGACTAATACCACCCTTCACAGTTACTTGTTCAGAGGTATTCCAGACCAAATAAACGCGTGGGCTGACATGGCCACCAAAGGCATCATGGTCGTCGTAACGGGCACCGATGGTTGCAGCAATATTATCCAGAACGTGCCACTCATCTTCGGCAAACAATGACCACATAGTCTGTTCATGGGTATCTTGTGGAAGCAAGCCGTCGACCAATTCGGCATCCCAGTATTGGCCACCGATTGTAATACGATTGGACTGGCCAACAGGAGCTACGTACTTGGTATCAATAACGGTATTGGTGGTTTCTAACTCACGAGCCTTACCAATCGAAGGATCTCCTGCCGGTCTGGCCGCCGAGGGAATGGTGCGACCTTCGGTTTCGTTTACAGTCTGCATAATGCTGGATTCCAGCGTACCGGCAGAAAACCGGCCATTATGACCCAGCGCAATCTGGCTACGCTTAAAGCCCAGCTCGTCCTCATAGCCTCTGATGTTGGAGGGAGTATCCAGGGTACCTAAGCGGGAATCTTCGTTATTGTAACGAGTATCAACATAATCAACATCAAACCAGATATCGTGATTCTCTGTAGGTGTGACGGTCAGACGCGCCCCCACATTGTATTGATCGGATTCAGCCGGGGCGGGGTTGCGGCCAGAAGGCACCAGCCCAGGCGCAGCAATAAGATCAGACGCTTCACGGTCATACATTCCCGCCCGCACTGCCAAGCCGGCCAAGCCTTCCACCAGCGGCCCGGTGGCATAAACATCCACCTTGCGGCTTTGGCCCCAGGCGCTGTCTTCCGGAACACCGGCTTCGACCCGGATGTTACCGCCCCACTCGGTGGCCACCTTACGGGTAATAATGTTAATCACACCACCTAAAGCATCGGCGCCGTACAGAGTAGACATCGGGCCACGAATCACCTCAATGCGCTCAATGGCAGATAGCGGCGGCATAATGCTGTTTTGCGTATCACCAAAGCCGTTCGGCGTAGAGTTACCAGCCAAATTCTGACGACGACCATCCCACAAAATCAGAGTGTATTCGCTGCTCATGCCGCGAATACGGATATCCAGACCACCGGCTTTACCGGTACTGCCGAGCACATCAATACCTTCAACACCCGACAAAGCTTCAGCAAGATCGCGGTAACGCTTAGTTTCCAGTTCTTCACGATCAATAACCGTAATGCTGGCAGGTGCATCCATAACGGACTGTTCAAAACCCGCCGCTGAGACCACCATTTTGGAAAGTTGTACGGCATCGACCTGCTCCTGCGCCTGAACATTCAGGCTGACGGCGGCAATGGCCAGTGGCAGCAGCGCTTTGCGCATGGCGGTATTGGTGTGTTTCTTCATGATTGATCCTCTGTCGATGGCTGCCCCCAGCCACCTGCTGTTGTATCCGGACGACTCGTCTTGTTGCGGTCCTCCCCCGAAAGCCAGGGCATACTAACAAAGCCAATCTAAATGAGAAACGCTTTTATTAACTTTTGATATTGTTTTTTATTATCATAAGGGAACTTTTAATTGAGAATGATTAACATCTTACTTCTGCAGCCGCACCGCCTGACGATTGCATTCATCCGGCAGCGCCTCTAACGTATAGGCCTGAACTGCACCTCAGTCTTAACTGTCTTTAATCTGTTATTTGCTAATAAGGAAACACGTATGTTGAAGGTGATCATCGAGCGGGTTATCGCCGAAGGTATGGAGTCCACCTATGAAGCCACTATTAAAAGCATGCTGCGTACCATGCTGGAGGCGCCGGGCTATGTATCCGGGGTGAACTACAAAGATCTGAAAAACGCCAATCACCGGGTGATTATCACCAACTGGCAAAGTGAAGAAGCCTGGTACCAGTGGTCGCACTCTGAAGACCGTAAAAAGCTGATTGATGCGATTAAGCCGATTCTGCAGCAGGAAGAAAAAATTACGCTGTTGCAGGCATAAGGCGGAAACGCTGTCTGCAGGTTGCTCCGGAGCCGGTTGTGCGGCTCCGGAACATCAAAACCCTTAAAAAAAGAAACAATCCTGCTGTTTTCCCTCAGATTATCCCGTCAAGCAAAGCAATACCTGCCAGCCCCGCTCACGCCCTGTGACAGCACGGTTACCACCACCGGAACTTCTTGCGCTATATCAATGTGGGTAGCGGCGACTTGAATATGATCTGCTCATCCGTATTCCGACAGACCCGGAATCTGTATTGGTGTGCGGCAGGGTCCTTCCGGACTGCCTGAGAATAATTCTCATAAGGTGGCTGGATAGTACCGGAATCAGCAGTTTAACTTGCTGTAAAATCAGGTGTTTTTCCTGTGTTTGATTGCATTGGCGGCGGTCAAACACCATAATTACGCCGATTTTTTTAACCCTCAACCCTCGCTGTTAAATGGAATCCAATCATGAGCACAGCATTTGACCATCCCGAGTACAACTACAAGGTGGTAAGACAATTTGCCATCATGACCGTAGTTTGGGGCATTGTTGGTATGACAGTCGGTGTTCTCATCGCTGCTCAGCTGGCCTGGCCCGCACTGAACTTTGATCTGCCATGGCTGTCATTCGGTCGCTTGCGTCCGTTGCACACCAACGCGGTAATTTTTGCATTCGGCGGTTCTGCCCTGTTTGCAACCTCCTACTACATTGTGCAGCGCACCTGTCGCACCCGTCTGTTCTCAGACACGCTGGCAAGCTTCACGTTCTGGGGCTGGCAGGTTGTGATTCTTCTGGCCGCTATTACTCTGCCGCTGGGTATGACCACTACTAAAGAATACGCAGAGCTGGAATGGCCGATTGATATTCTGGTAGCGCTGGTGTGGGTGGCTTATGTGGTGAACTTCCTGGGCACCCTGGCGATCCGTAAAGAAAGCCATATCTATGTTGCCAACTGGTTCTTCGCTGCGTTCATGATCATGATCGCGATCCTGTACATCGGTAACAACCTGGCCGTACCGGTTTCCCTGACCAAGTCGTACTCTGTTTACGCCGGTACCATCGACGCCATGGTCCAGTGGTGGTGGGGCCATAACGCAGTAGGTTTCTTCCTGACTGCAGGCTTCTTAGGGATTATGTACTACTTCGTGCCGAAGCAGGCTGGCCGTCCGGTTTACTCTTACCGTCTGTCCATCGTGCACTTCTGGGCGCTGATCTCCATCTACGTTTGGGCCGGTGGTCACCACCTGCACTACTCCGCACTGCCGGACTGGGCTCAGACTGCCGGTATGGTTATGTCTCTGATCCTGCTGGCACCAAGCTGGGGCGGTATGATCAACGGTATGATGACGCTGTCTGGTGCCTGGCACAAACTGCGTAACGACCCGATCCTGCGCTTCCTGGTGGTGTCTCTGTCTTTCTACGGTATGTCTACCTTCGAAGGCCCGATGATGTCTATCAAGACTGTCAACGCGCTGTCTCACAACACTGACTGGACCATTGGCCACGTTCACTCCGGTGCTCTGGGCTGGGTTGCGATGGTGTCTATCGGTGCTCTGTACCACCTGATCCCGATTATGTTTGGTCGCAAAGCCGGTGAGATGCACTCTATCCCGCTGATCAACACCCACTTCTGGCTGTCCACCATCGGTACTGTGCTGTACATCGCTTCTATGTGGGTGAACGGCATTATGCAGGGTCTGATGTGGCGTGCAGTAAACGCCGACGGCACCCTGACTTACAGCTTCGTTGAATCGGTTGAAGCGTCTCACGGTGGTTACGTGGTGCGTGTAATCGGTGGCGCCCTGTTCCTGCTGGGTATGCTGATTATGGCGTACAACGTGTATATGACTGTCCGCGCTGCCAACAAAGAAGCTGGCAATGCTGCAGCAGCTCAGGCTTAAGGAGTAGTGAGACATGATTAAGCACGACAATATTGAGAAAAGCCTGCCGTTAATGGTGGTGATGATCGTGATCGCCCTGAGCTGGGGTGGTCTGGTCGAAATCGTTCCGCTGTTCTTCCATGAAGACACCACCAAGCCGGCTGAAGGTCTGAAGCCGCTGACGGCGGTGCAGCTGGAAGGCCGCGATATTTATATCCGTGAAGGTTGCCACGTATGTCACACCCAGATGGTACGTCCGTTCCGCGCTGAAACTGA
Source organism: Venatoribacter cucullus (assembly GCF_016132445.1). Classification (NCBI taxonomy): domain Bacteria; kingdom Pseudomonadati; phylum Pseudomonadota; class Gammaproteobacteria; order Oceanospirillales; family Oceanospirillaceae; genus Venatoribacter; species Venatoribacter cucullus. The sequence continues at coordinate 1,622,775 of NZ_CP046056.1, forward strand.
GCGTTACGGCCCGTTCTCCACCGCCGGTGAGCACGTATATGAGCATCCGTTCCTGTGGGGCTCCAAGCGTACCGGTCCTGACCTGGCTCGCCTGGGTGGCCGTTACTCTGATGAATGGCACCGCGCGCACATGTACAACCCGCGCGACGTGGTACCTGAGTCCATCATGCCGTCTTACCCCTGGCTGTTCGAATACAAAGTCGATGGCCGTATGACTCCGAAGAAGATGGAAGCTCTGCGTATGGTCGGCGTACCGTATACAGATGACGATATCGAAGGGGCCAAAGACGCTGTTGATGGCATGCCTGAAATCGAAGCTCTGGTTGCGTATCTGCAGCAACTGGGCACTGTAACTACTAAACGGTAATCCCCATGGATATTAACGACGTGCGCGGCTTGGGCAGTATTTTTGCCCTCATCGCCTTCAGTGCAATCCTCTGGTGGGCTTATGGCTCAAGCCGGAAGAAAAGATTTGATGACGATGCGCAAATCCCGTTTCACGACAATAACGAGATGCCCGCGCACGACGATAACGATCGGAGTAAATAAGCTATGTTAAGCACTTTCTGGCAAGTGTGGGTCACCGTCATCGTACTGGGATCCATCATTGGTTGCGGTTTACTGATCCAGTACACCAGCCGCGGCCAGCGTAAACAAGAAACGGACCAGACCACTGGTCATGATTACGACGGTATTCAGGAACTGGATAACCCGCTGCCGCGCTGGTGGGTATTGATGTTCTGGGGCACCATCGTATTCGCTGTTGCCTATCTGGGCGTATACGGTCTGGGTAACTTCAAAGGCATCCTGACCGTTGAAGTGGATGGCGAACAGGTAAGCTGGTCGTCTGAAAACCAGTGGAAAGCTGAGGTTCAGGCCTTCGATAAAGACATTGCTCCGCTGTACGCTGAATACTCAGCCGTACCGGTAGAGCAACTGATCGCTAACGAAGATGCCCTGCAGTCTGGTCAGCGCCTGTTCAAGAGCAACTGCTCTGTGTGCCACGGCACCAACGCCAAAGGCGCGCTGGGTTTCCCGAACCTGACCGACGAAGACTGGCTGTACGGCGGTTCTCCGGAAGCCATCAAGCACACTCTGACCTACGGTCGTAAGGGCATCATGCCAGCCTGGGCAGCCAGCCTGGGTGAGCAGGGTACTCTGGATATGGTTCAGTACGTGCGCAGCCTGTCTGGTTTAAGCCACGATGAAGCCGCCGCCAAAAATGCTGTTCCGCAGTACCAGGCGTTCTGTTTGGCTTGTCACGGCGCGGACGGTAAAGGCAACCAGATGCTGGGTGCTCCGAACCTGACCGACGATGTATGGCTGTACGGTGGTTCTTCCAAGCAGATCGAATTCACTCTGCGTCATGGCCGTAATGGCAACATGCCGGCTCACCTGGAAATTCTGGGTAACAACGCAGAAGCGAAAATTCACCTGCTGGCCACTTACGTTTACTCGCTGTCCAACGAAGCTCCGGCACAGCAGTAAGGGTAAAAAAGCCTGCCGGTTAACCCGGCAGGCGTATGTCCGGAGGCCTTTGAGCCAGGACAAGAAAACATGAAAAAGGCGGCATTCTGCCGCTTTTTTCACTTTAGACCTGCCAAAAAACTATATAATCGTTTCGTTATATAGAAAGCGCTGTGGATCCCCTGCCCGGCTTCGGTTTCATAAAGCGCCGCATTGCATACAACCGAGGTGGTTTGCCCTATGAGTAATATTCCGGTTAAAAACGTTACCCCTGAAACCAAGAGCATGTACGAAAAGCGTAAGAAGATTTACGTACGTGAAATTGAAGGGATTTTTCAGAAGCTGCGCACCTGGACTCTGTGGGCATTAATGCTGGCGTACTTCGGTACCGCCTGGCTGAACTGGGAAGGCCGTCAGGCCGTCTGGTTTGATTTACCGGCGCGTCAATTCCATATTTTTGGCATTACCTTCTGGCCGCAGGATTTTATGCTGCTGTCCTGGCTGCTGATTATTTCTGCCTTTGCTCTGTTTACCATTACCAACCTTGCCGGTCGTATCTGGTGTGGTTATACCTGTCCGCAGTCGGCCTGGTCTTTTATTTTTATGTGGATCGAAGAGCGTGTGGAAGGCACCCGTAATGCCCGGATCAAGCTCGATAAAGAACCCATGAGCGCCACCAAAGCGCGCAAAAAAGCCCTTAAACATACCCTGTGGTTGCTGGTTGCCTTCTGGACCGGGGTAACCTTTGTCGGTTATTTCACCCCCATCCGCGATCTGGTGCCTAATATGCTGGGCCTCGACATTAACGGCTGGGCGTTTTTCTGGATTGCCTTTTTTACCGTCGCCACCTACATCAACGCCGGCTGGATGCGTGAGCAGGTGTGTATTTATATGTGTCCGTACGCCCGCTTCCAGTCGGTAATGTACGACCGCGACACCTTAGCCGTTTCCTACGATTACAACCGTGGCGAACCGCGCGGCAAGCGCAGCAAAAAAGAAGCCGACCAGGAAGCGCAGAAACAGCTGGGCGACTGTGTCGATTGCTCGCTGTGCGTGCAGGTGTGCCCGGTGGGTATCGATATCCGTGATGGCCTGCAATATCAGTGTATTGCCTGTGCGCTCTGTATCGACGCCTGTGACTCCATTATGGAAAAACTGGAACTGCCGAAAGGTTTAATCCGCTACACCACCGAAAACGAACTGGAAGGTGGTAAAACCCATATTATGCGTCCGCGTCTGCTCGGCTATGCCGTGGTGATGCTGGCCATGCTGACTGCGTTTTCTTATGTGCTGCTGACCCGTACCCCGTTCAAACTGGAAGTGGAACGTGGCCGTGGTGCGCTGTACCAGCAAACGGTGAATGACACCATTACCAACGGCTACACCCTGAAGCTGATTAACATGTCGCAGGCGCCGAAATCGTACACCCTGAGTGTGGAAGGCCTGGACGGCGCGACCATGGATGCTGCGGAAACCTACGATCTGCGGGTGAACGAGGTGCGCGAAGTGCTGCTGACGCTGGAAATTGATCCGGCCAGCGCCAAACTCACCAGCAGCCGCAACGAGGTGTATTTTGTGGTGCGTGAAGCCGATACCGGCGAAGTGGTTAAACGGGTGAAAAACACCTTTATTGCCCCGCTTAATTAAGCCGTGACGGTGCGGTTTTTTCAGGGTAATTCCTGACAAAACCGCACTGGTCTCCAGCGTACCCCATCAGTACACTTGGGCCATTTTTAACAGTGCAGAAGTCCTATGAAAGCCGAGCGTGAACCCGTAACTCCGTTTTATAAAGAACCCATGGTCTTGCTGGTAGCCGGTATTCCGCTGCTGGCCGTTATCTGGGGTTTTGTGATGCTGAACCTGGCCCTGGGCAGCAAAGATTCGCTGGTCTCCGACAGCTATTACAAAGACGGTGTCAGCTTTACCGAAAACGTGGAAGTGGACGCCAAAGCCACTGCCCTGAACATTCAGGCCGAGCTGACCTTTAACAGCAGCGATGCAGTGCTGCAGTTAAGCGGTGATTTCAGCGGCGAAGCCGAGCCGGCCTCACTGCAGCTGAAGCTGATTCACCCCACCCTGCAGGAGCAGGATCTGGATGTGTTTCTGCAACGCATCGGCCCCGGCCAGTACGCCGGGGTAAACGAACTGGTGTTGCCGCAGCGCCGCCATATCTGGCTGCAAAGCCCGGAACAAGGCTGGCGCGTACGCACCACCGATTTTATCCAGGCGAATAAGGCGGTTATTTTAAGCGCCCAATGAACACCTCTGCCAAGCCGTCGCAACCCTCCTGCTTTCACTGCGGCGAAGCCGTTACCGAAGGCGAACGCTGGACGGCCATCATTGATGGCCAGCCCCAGCCTATGTGTTGCCCGGGTTGTAAAGCCATTGCCGAAACCATTGTCGCCAGTGGTCTGAAAGACTATTACCGGCATCGTACTGAATTGCCGGATGTATCCCCGGCGGTGTTCGATAACAACAACGTCGAAGCCCGCGAAACCCTGCTGTTTTACGACAGCGACGCCCTGCAGAAACAATTTGTTGGCCGGGACGGCGATGCGGCCGAGGCCACCTTTATTATTGAGGGCATCAGCTGCGCCGCCTGCAGCTGGCTGATTGAACACCGCATGGCGCAGTTGCCGGGGGTGGAACAAGCCCTGCTCAACCTGTCCAGCCACCGCTTATTTCTGCGCTGGCGTCCGGCCGATATTAAAGTATCCAGCCTGATCGAAGCCTTATTGCGGCTGGGCTACAAAGCCACGCCCTTTTCGGCCACCTCGCAGGAAGAAAGCCGCCTGAAAGAAAACAAAGTGGCCATCCGCCGTATGGCGCTGGCCGGCTTTGGCATGATGCAGATTATGATGATGGCCATTCCCACCTACGCCGATATGACGGTGGAGGGGGAAATGTTTTTACGGCTGGCACAGATGATTCTGGCCATTCCGGTCATCCTCTACAGCGGCGCCCCCTTCTTCCGCGCGGCAGTGCGTGATATTCAGGCGCGCCACTTAACCATGGATGTGCCGGTATCGCTGGCCATTATGCTGGCGTTTCTGGCCAGTATCTGGAGTACCTTTAACCAGGGCGTGGAGGTGTACTACAGCGAAATCTGTATGTTTATCTTCTTCCTGCTGGTTGGCCGTTATTTTGAAATGCGCGCCCGCCACCGCATGAGCCGGGCCGGCAACAACCTGTTAACCCTGCTGCCCAACCTGGCCCTGCGGGTAGAAAACGGTGACGACGTCCTGATTGCCTCTACCGATATTAACGTCGGCGATATTCTGCGGGTAAAACCCGGCCAGGCCATTGCCGCTGACGGCATTGTGCTGGAAGGCCGCAGCTCGGTCGATGAAGCGGCCTTAACCGGTGAATACATGCCGGTGGGCAAAAAAGTGGGCGATACCTTAATCGGCGGCACCATGAACGTGGAAAGCCCGTTACTGATGCAGGTAACGGCTACCGGCGCCGATGCGCAGCTGTCGACCATTATGCGGCTGCTCGACCGCGCCCAGCAGGCCAAGCCGCGCGCGGCGCTCATTGCCGACCGGGTGGCCAGTTATTTCGTACTGGCGGTGTTGCTGGTATCGCTGGCGGTGTTTTTATTCTGGCTGCCGGATGGCGTTGAAAAAGCCTTTTTTATTGCCTTATCGGTACTGGTGGTTACCTGTCCCTGCGCGCTGGCGCTGGCCACCCCCACCGCCCTGACCGCAGCCACCGCCGCCATGCGCGAACGGGGTTTGTTAATCAGCAAAAGCCATGTACTGGAAACCCTGCCACAGATTAACCGGGTGGTGTTTGATAAAACCGGCACCTTAACCCAGGGCCGCCTAACGCTGGAGCGGGTCGTTCCCTTAGCCGACCTTTCCGAAACCGAACTGCTGAGCCTGGCCGCCGGACTGGAGAAATACAGCACCCACCCTATCGCCAGGGCCTTCAGTGGTATTGACGCTGCACAGGTCAGCCAGCCGGAGCAGATTTCCGGCCAGGGCATTCAGGGCCAGTGGCAGGGCCTTACCGTACGGCTGGGCCGTGCCGATTTTGCCTGGTCGCAACCCATCACGGCCCCGGATACCGCCGGCCAATGGTTACTGCTGGCCAGCGACCAGCAACCGCTGGGCTGGATTCAGCTGAACGACAGCCTGCGCCGCAGCGCCTTCACCGTGGTGAAAGGATTGCAGCAGCGCGGCATCGCTGTTTCGCTGCTGACCGGTGACCCGGGTGAATCCGGCCCCCGCGTTGCCGCCGAACTGGGCATCAGCGATGTTCGCGCCGGCATGACCCCGTCCGACAAACTGGCGGCTGTTAACACCTGGCAACAAGCCGGTGAAAAAGTAATGATGGTCGGCGATGGTATTAACGATGTACCGGTACTGGCGGGCGCCGATTTATCGCTGGCGGTCAACGAAGCCAGCGACCTGGCCAAAACCAATGCCGATACCCTGCTGACCAACGGCCAGCTGGAAGTATTACTGCAAAGTCTGGATACGGGCCGTAAAACCCGGCGTATTATTACCCAGAACCATGCCTGGGCCATCGGCTACAACCTGCTGGCATTGCCGGCTGCCGCGTCCGGGCTGGTAGAACCCTGGCAAGCTGCCATCGGGATGTCGTTAAGTTCGGTATTGGTGGTTGCCAATGCCATGCGTCTGTTATGGCTGCAGGCCATTCCGACCAAGGAGCATTAAATATGGACTTACTCTGGGCCATGGTGCCGCTGTCTTTTGTACTGCTCAGTATCGCCATCTGGGTCTTTTTCTGGGCCGTACGCCACGGTCAGTTCGATGATATGGACTCGCCGGCGCACCGTATTCTGTTCGATGACGATGAACACGCCCCCCAAAAACCCGATGCCGCCGCAGACACCGCCAACGAGCCACCAAAATCCCATGATTGAGCCGCTGTCGTTAGTAACTGCCCTGTTGCTGGGATTATTCGGTTCCAGCCATTGCCTGGTGATGTGCGGCGGTATTGCGGCGGCCATTGGCAGCCGGGCCGGCGAACGCCAGCTGCAAACACTGTTGCTGTTTAACGGCGGCCGTTTGCTCAGCTACACCCTGCTCGGTTTGCTGGTGGGCAGCGCCGGCTTATGGCTGGGCAGCCTGCACGACAGCCTGATGCTGGTGCTGCGCAGCATCGCCGCCGTCATGCTGATTCTGATGGGCTTGTATGTGGCACGCTGGTGGATGGTGCTGACCCGTTTTGAACAGCTGGGCAAACCGGTGTGGAATGCCCTGCAACCCATCACCCGCCGTTTTATCAGTTCTGCCCGGCCGCTCGACCAGCTGCGGCTGGGCATGCTGTGGGGGTTACTGCCCTGCGGCCTGATTTACAGCACCCTGGCCTGGGTTGCTGCGAACGGCTCACCGGCCATGGGCGCGGCGGCCATGCTGGCCTTTGGTATTGGCACCTTGCCAGCCCTGTTTGCCAGCACCTTAGCCGGCAGTGTGCTGGCGCCCTGGCTGAACCGCCCGGCAGTACGCCAGCTAGCAGCGCTGTTACTGATAGTCTTTGGTCTATGGACCGGGGCTGCCGTCTGGTTTCATTCTTGACATAGTGCAAGATAGTGCCGAACATACCCGCAGCCTTTTTTCCGCACCGCCGGATACCGATTGGACGACGCTATGAAACCTACTTCTGCTGTTCAAAGTCCGCTGCGTGGTACCCAACCACACTGCCAAACCTGCTCCCTGAATGCTTTGTGCCTGCCGCTGTCACTGAATGACTCTGACATGGAACGGCTGGATGACATTATTCGTCGTGGCCGCCCGATTCAGAAAGGTCAGTTATTGTTCCAGCAGGGTGAAACCTTCCAGTCCGTCTTTGCAGTGCGCACCGGTGCGCTGAAAACCTACACCCTGGCCAGCAATGGCGAAGAACAGATTACCGGTTTTCACCTGGCCTCCGAGCTGGTTGGCCTGTCCGGTTACGACAATGGCAGCTACCCGTTAACCGCCAAAGCACTGGAAACCACCACCGTGTGTGAAATTCCGCTGCCGCAGCTGGATACCCTGGCCGATGACCTGCCCGATCTGCGCAAACAATTAATGCGTACTATGGGTACCGAAATCCGCCACGACCAGAACATGATGCTGCTGCTCAGCAAAAAGAACGCGGAAGAGCGCGTAGCCTCCTTCCTGCTGGATATTTCCCAGCGTTATGCTCGTCGCGGTTTTTCTGCCAACCACTTCCGTCTGCCGATGTCGCGCGTCGATATCAGCAACTATCTGGGCCTGGCGGTGGAAACCATCAGCCGGGTGTTCACCCGCTTCCAGAAAAATGGCCTGATCGAAACCCAGGGCAAGGAAGTGATTCTGCAGGATCTGGATATGCTGCGGGAAATGGCTGGCCTGAACCCGGAAGCCGAATGCAAAGCGCACAGCGCTGAATAAACGGCCCTGACTCTTCTGCGGCGAAGGTTCCTTCGCCGCTCTTGTTCTGCTATAAAGCGGGCGCAATTCAGGGGGCCCGCCATGATCGAATCCATCACCGAACGCAAACAACAGCTCGAATTCAACAAACTGCAGAAACGCCTGCGCCGCAACGTCGGTAAAGCCATCGACGATTACCGTATGATCGAAGACGGTGACAAGGTCATGGTGTGTCTGTCGGGCGGTAAAGACTCCTACACCATGCTGGATATTCTGCTCAGCCTGCAGAAAAGCGCGCCCATTCACTTCGATATTGTGGCGGTGAATATGGACCAGAAACAGCCGGGTTTTCCTGAGCATATTCTGCCGGAATACCTGAGCACCCTGGGCATCGAATACCATATTGTCGAAAAAGACACCTACAGTGTGGTGAAGGAAATTATTCCGGAAGGCAAAACCACCTGCGGCCTGTGCTCGCGCCTGCGCCGTGGCACCCTGTACGGTTTTGCCGAAACCATTGGCGCCAATAAAATCGCCCTCGGCCACCACCGCGACGACATTATTGAAACCCTGTTTCTGAATATGTTTTATGGCGGCAAACTGAAAGCCATGCCGCCTAAGCTGTTAAGCGATGACCAGAAGCATGTGTTGATCCGCCCGCTGGCTTACTGCAAAGAAAGCGATATCGAGCGTTTTTCCGAAGCCAAAGGCTTCCCGATTATTCCCTGCAACCTGTGTGGTTCGCAGGAAAACCTGCAGCGTCAGAACATTAAAAACATGCTGGCGCAGTGGGAGCGTGAGCAGCCCGGCCGCAGTGAAAACATTTTTGCTGCTGTGTGCAATGTGGCACCGTCGCAACTGGGCGACCGCGAACTGTTTGATTTTGTCACCCTGCAGGATAAACAGGACAAGGGCCATCTGTTTACCCGTCTGGATGTGGTACAGATCGATTAATTAAGCAATCGGTTTAAACGGGCGATTACAGATCGCCCGGTAATTTTTCAATCACCATCAGCCGATATTCCCCCGGCCCTTTCAGACGCAGCTGCAGCTGATAGCGCCGCTCACTGTCCACATCTTCGGCGACCATATTCAACTCGCAATGATCCGGGTGTAACTGCGCCTGTGGCGGCTGTAAGCGCACCCTGTACAGCTGATCCAGCTCGTCAATAACACGGGTGGAAACTGCCTCATCGGGCTGTTCATTCATACTCTTGCGGATCCACTGCACCAACAGCCGGTGACGATCATCATCAAGGGTGCGCACCAGCCGCAAATAGCCCGTCTCCGTAGCCGACTTCCATGGGCAGAGCGAATCGGCCCATTCAATATCCGCCGGCATTTTATACACGGCACTAAAGGCCGGATCGGCCAACAGCTTACCGCTGCTGAGCATCAGCAACAGGCCCAGAAAGCCCATAAGCAGCGCTGATTTCATAAGATTCTCCTGCGTTCCAGACCAGACAGCATAGCAAAGGGGCGGCGGGCATTCCCGTTTCCGCGCCGGCAATGTTACCCTTGCCGCATTCATTGTTCAGCGTCACAAAGGTTATCGGCATGGCGACCAAACTCATTACCCGCGAAGGCTTTAACCGGCTGCAGCAAGAGCTGGATGAGCTGTGGCGGGTGGAACGCCCGGAGGTAACCCGCAAAGTGGCCTGGGCCGCCAGTCTGGGCGATCGCAGTGAGAATGCAGACTACCAGTACAACAAGAAAAGACTGCGCGAAATTGACCGCCGTGTGCGCTACTTACGCAAAGCGCTGGAAGACCACAAGGTGGTGGATTACAGCCCGCAGCAGGATGGCCGGGTATTTTTCGGCGCCTGGGTGGAAGTGGAAAACGACGCCGGCGACAGCCTGCGTTTCCGCATCGTTGGCTACGACGAAATTTTCGGCCGCAACGATTATATTTCCATCGACTCCCCCATGGCCCGCGCGCTGCTGAAAGCACAGGTGGATGACGAAGTGGTGGTCAACACGCCGGCCGGCAAGGCCACCTGGTATGTGAACGCCATTGATTACGTGAAGGAGCCGGCGTGACCGCTGAGGATACGCTGCAACCCCTGCAGGCCTTACTCAGCCTGCGCCTGGCCGATGGCTGTCCCTGTTCCGAATACGATTTACTGCGCTGGCTGCAGCAGCCGCAACAAGGGCTGTTCAGCCCCACCGCACTGCAGGAACCCCAATCCATGTTTCAGGCGCATTTTCTGCTGATGCATTGTTTGTATAGCCTGCGACAACAGTGGGCGAACGAACGCAGCGCCCTGCTGGATATTTCCGCCCTGCAGATTCAGAAGCACCCCTGGCCGGCGCACAGCCAGCAACAGCAACCCGACCAGCACGATCCTCTGGCGGCGTATTATCTGGATTTGCAGCATCTGCAAACGTCTGATGACGACATCGAACAGTTACTGCGTAACTTCTGGCAACGCCTGTTGCAACCGGCGGATGAAGCCGCTGACCTGGCCACACTGGAATTACAGCCGCCCACGGATGCCGGGGAAATTCGTCTACAATACAGAAAACTGGCCATGCGCCATCACCCGGATCGCGGTGGACAGCCAGAACGCTTCCGCGATATTCAATCCGCTTATCAACGCTTACGGCAACGCTACTTATGAAAATAATCACGCACTGGCTGGCCTCGTTCAGCCTTTTTCTTGCCCTGCCCGCCAACGCCCAGCTGGTGATTCTGCAGTATCACCATATCGCTACCGACACGCCGCCGGTTACCAGCATCAGTCCCGCAGGTTTTGAAGAACATATGCAATTGCTGGAACAGGAAAATATGGTGGTGGTCGATTTAAAAGACGCGCTGGCGAAAATCCGCGCTGGTATTGCCCTGCCGGAAAAAGCCGTGGCGATTACCTTCGATGATGCCTACGTTTCTATTTACGACAACGCCTTTCCGCGTCTGCAAGCCCGCAACTGGCCCTTTACCGTCTTCGTTAACACCAGGGCCGTGGACGAACGCCACAATGTGGTGATGAGCTGGGATCAGCTGCGCGATATGCAAAACCACGGCGGCTTAATTGCCAACCACACGCAATCACACCCTTACCTGATTGAACCGCCACAAAATACCCAACTGGCGGACTGGCTGGAGATGGAAATTAACGGCGCCGAACAACGCCTGCAGAAAGAATTAGGCACCAGCCATAAAATACTGGCTTACCCCTATGGTGAATACAACGTTGCCGTGCGCGACTGGCTACAGCAGCAAGGCTACATTGCCCTGGGGCAACAGTCCGGCCCGGTCGGTACCAGCTCGCATTTTCAGGCGTTACCACGCTATCCGGCTGCCGGCATTTATGCCAATCCGAAAACACTGCGTACCAAGCTCTATACCAAGGCGTTTCCTATCCCGGCGGAACAATCGGTCGAGCCGGTGCTGAGTACCGACAACAACCCGCCAGCCTTAACCCTGACCTTCAGCAGCACGGACTTATATGCCCGCCAGATTCAATGCTACTCGGGTGCCGAAGGCGCTATTCCAACCAAAGTGCAGCAAACCGGGCAGGGTATTCAGATTGATACCGCTGCCCGTGGTCCGATTAAAGCAGGGCGTGACCGCTACAACTGCACCGCTCCCAGCAAAAACAGCCCCGGCTGGTATTACTGGTATTCCCAGGCCTGGATTAACCCGGCGGTTAAAAACCGCTGAGGTATCAGGTTAAAGCAACCGCGCGAGCTGGCTGAGTTGCTGCTCGCGCGTTCGCCAGTCGGGCAGGCACTGGCTCATTAAGGCACGGAATCCCGGCCCGTGGTCAAAGTGTTTCAGGTGGCAAAGTTCGTGCACCACCACCAGCTCCAGCAGGTGTTCGGGCAGCTGCATTAATGCCAGATTCAGATTGATGTAACCACGTTGCGACAAACTGCCCCAGCGGGTACGCATTTTCTTAATCCGCAATTGCGGCCGCTGGCTGGCAAAGGGCGAAAAAGCCGGCCACCAGCGTTCGATCATGCGGGTAAATTCCAGTTTGGCCTGGCTGCGCAACCAGGTATCCAGCGCCAGCTGGGTTTGTTCAACGCTCCAGCCGGACGGCACCCACACCGCTTGTTCCGACACCATAAACTCACTCAGCGCACTTTCGCGCACCGGCAGTTGCCGGCCCTGCACCAGCAAATGCTCACTGCGCGCCTGGCGCCGCTGGCGAAATTCGCTGCGCCGCTGCACTAACCAGTCGTGATGCTGCTTAACAAACGCCAGCACCTGATCTTTGGCAGTGCCCAGCGGAATACGCAGATCAATCTCACCGCTGCTGTTCAGTTGCAGCCGCATACTTTTGCGCCGCATAGCCGATACCAGCACCGGGACTTCTTCCTGTCCCAGCGTCAGCATAAATTGTTGCCGGTAAGATTTTCGCGCAGTCATAAGCCTGTTAGGATGAGCAGCTATTTCAGGAGTACCCCATGTCAGATCTCAATAGTATCCCATCCCTTTCTGAAGACGAACTGGAAACCCTCGGCGTCCTGCTGGAAGACGAAGCCGAGCGGCAGGACAGTTTTGATTTTTTCGCCGTCCACGGTCTGATGACCGCGTTAATCGCCGGCCCGGTCGAGTTTTCGGTACAACAGATCTGGGACTGCGCTTTTGACGAACAGCTGGGGTTCAGCAAAGCCGAACAAGAGCAGGTGAACAGCCTGTTGCTGAAACTGAGCAAAGAAATTCAGGCCTGGCTGGATTCCGGTCAGGATTTCCCGGTGCCCTGCGATTTAACCCTGCTGGATGACGAAGACGAGCCACCGGTAGAAAGCTGGGCCATGGGTTTTATGACCGGTGTGCTGCTGCAGGAAGAACAATGGTACGCGCGCAACGAAGAAACCGTTGCGCAGCATCTGTTCCCCATTATGTACGCCTCCGGTTTGTTTATGGATGAGCCGGAAATGGCCGACATTGACGAGGACGTCGATTTATCCAACCAGATGTGCGCCAATATTCCGGCTGCGGTGGTTGAGCTGTATCTGATGCTGCACGCCGAATAAAGGCGTTAAACAGCGTTATTCCGATATAAAAAAACGGGGCCAGGCCCCGTTTTTTTATACCTTGGCATTGTTAGCCGGCTAACCACCCGTTTTATGATGCCAGCGGATTTATTCGGCCCCGGCCAGATTATTCATTACCGGCTGCGTGGCTGGCGGAGCAATCTGCGCGCCCGGTGTCCGCACCCACACTTCGACGCGGCGGTTTTTCAGACGACCATCTTCGCCTTCCACCGAAGCCACCAGCAGATCATCCCCGAAACCTACCGATGCCTGCGGGTAAATACCTTCGCGCACCAGCTCCCGCCGTACCGACATAGCACGCAGTTTGGATAATAACTGCGAACGATTTTCGGTTTTTTTCGGGTCACCAAAACCCACCAGCACCAGTTCGGCCTGCGGCTGCGCCTCAAGGTAACGCACCAACCGCTGCAGATCTTTCAGGCCCTTGTTATCCAGCCGCGCACTGCCCTGCTCAAAGCGGAAGTTCAGGGTTAAACGCTGGGCGTCTTCGGTCAGCTGACGGAATTCCTGCGGTAATTCGTGGTAAAACTCCGGCAGAACGGCCATGACTTCCTGTGACACAAAGCCGGTATCCGCCACAATCTGCTGGCCGGCGTCGGCCAGCGCAAACTGAATAAATTCCTCTACGGCCGGTTTTACCTGCGCACGGGTATACAAAAATAAGCGCCGTGCCAGGGCATAATCTTCGGTGGCCACCGTCAGTTTGTTCGGCAGCATGGCCCGTGACGTACCGTCATACACGGCAATGGCTTTGGCTGAGCGCACCGACGATAAACCAACAAACCCAATCGCACCCGGCTGAGCCGCCACCGCATCGGACAATTCAGCGGTGGATTCATAACGCAGGGCATTGGCAGCCAGTGGCTGATCATCCAGTACCATGCTTTTAAAACTGTCCCAGGTACCGGATTTATCATCCCGGGCGTGCAGATGAATGGCGCCACGGAAGCCACCCAGTTCCGACCAATCCTGAACCGCACCGGAAAAAATCGCCGCAATCTGGTCAACACTCAGTTCGCTGATGGGGTTATCCGGATGCACAATCACCGCCAGACCATCAATAGCCACCACATGCTCGGTAGCAAACGAGCGCATATCCGCTACCGGTTTCAGCAAGTCATATTCTTTGTCTTTAATCGGGCGGGAAGAGGCAGCGATGTCGCCACTGCCATCCAGCAACGAACGGTAACCGGTACCGGAACCATGGGCCGCCACCAGTACCTCTACCCGGGTGCGCAGCTTCTCGTGGCGGCCACTGATCAGACGTTCGTTTTCCACACCGGTCGGCTCAATCCGAACCTGCGATAACCCGGCATCCCGGAACCACTTCTGCAGCAGATTGGGCGCCAGTTCTTCACCGATGGTATTAGAGCCATGAATGGCAAACAGCCGCACCTTGCTGTCGGAGGGCAGCGTATCCAGTACGGAAGCCTGGCTTACCAGGCTGAGACAGGAGAATAAAACCGTTAACAAGACTGCAGAAAGTTGCCGGAACATCAGGGGCCACCTAAGAAGAAAGTTGGATGGCCGCGATGCTAGAGAGGATTTATTACCGTTTTGTTACAGGGAGCTGTCAGGAACGTTACGTACGTGCGGCAGGCGGGCCTGCTGGTAACGCGGTTCCTGCACTTTTTTCTGCATATTGCGCAAGGTGTAGTACGGGGTATCCACCACCAGGCTGTTAATCAGCCAGCCCGGAATACCGCCCCCCGGATCGGCATGCACCTGATAGGTCACTTCCACCCAGCCGGCCGCTAATGGCCGGAATTGCCAGAAGCCCTGCATATCGGTAATTCGGATCATGTCTTCGTTGGGCGGAAAAACATCGTTACGCACCGCCATATCGATACGTACGGTGTGAGTATCCGGATCTTGCTGCAGCAGGCTGTGTACCACGCTGTCGCGGTCTTTTACCGGCCACGGCGCTCCCGTCACCATATAGAACATAATCTCTTCGGCGCCGGGACGTTCGATAATATCAATGGCGCGGCACTGATGAATCCATTCCGCCGCGTGGTGATGATCTTCAATCAGGGCCACCAGCGCCGTTAAGCTGCTTTGTACCTGCATCACACCACGGAACTCTTTTAACGGCGAATCCGGATTGATCCGGGTGTAAACCCGGATACGGTTGTCGTCATCCTGCTTTTCCAGCGACCAGTTCTGCGTCTGGGCACTGACTCCCGACATCAACAGCGACAGGATCAGGATTAATCCGCACTGCCAGGCAGTCATTCTTTGCATACATTCACCCGTAATCCTCAGCCCGGAGGATGCCTGTTTGGGCCGGCACTCAATAGGTGCAGTTATGCCAATCTGGCATTGGTTATGGCTCTTTATGCACCCTGCCTGTCAGTAACTCAATGGCCGCCCTGACACTGCGGCGATGGCGGTACGGTTGCCTGTTGCCATTCGTCAGGGCTGTACAGATGTAAGGCCAGCGCATGCACCGGCCCCTGCAGTTCTGCGGCCAGCAGCTTATAAATCTGCTGATGGCGCGCCACCACCCGCTGGCCGTTAAAGGCCGCGCTGACCAGAACCAGTTTGAAGTGTGAGTCGGTTGCCGGGCCGGCGTGCATATGGCTTTCGTTCAGTAATTCCAGATGTTCGGGGTTCAGAACCGCCAGTTTGGTGCGGATTTGATCAGCAATGGTCATGGGCCAGCTCCATCGGTTAAGGTCAGGCGCCACTATAAATCAGGTGCCTGCGGTTGCACACCAACGCCGGCCTTCGCTACAGTACCGCCTTTGCCCTAACGACACAGAAACTACTTAACGGAAGCTCATCATGCAGGATATCGATACCACCAGCACTCAGTCACTGATTGACCGTTACTATCAGGAAGAGAAGGCGCTGCGCGAAAAGGAAATGACATTGGCTGCACTGACGGTCCGCCTGGACGCCAACGATCTGGCCATGCTGAATGTGATTGCCCGCCGCTTCCGCAAAACCCGCGACGAGATCGCTCAGGAAGTATTATCCAATGCACTGGTTGATCTGTTTGCCCGCATTGACGCCGGTGAACGTAAGCTGCTGGCCCGCGATGCCGATGACGCTGCGCGCGCTATTGCCGATGAGATTGCCGAAGAAAACGGCGTGCGTAATGTTGAAATCAAGACCGGTGTCTGGGCCAACCATGACCGCCAGATTACCAAGCTGGAGCGCAAGAAAGCCCGTCTGTCAGCCTCAGATACCAGTACCGGAAATACCGCTGAGCAGGATGCTGAGCCGTCTGCTGACATCAGCAATGACATGGAAGCCGGGACTCAGGCAGATACGGTAACGGATAACGCAGACACGCAGGAAAACCTGGTGAGCACGGACAGCAGCCCGGCCATCAGTGCCGGTAATGAAGAAGAAAACACCACCTCAGCGCCGGCTCCGGCGCTGTCGATGTTTGCGGGCTGATGCCTGCGGCAACGGCGGAGCAATCTGCTTCGCCGTTGCTGAGCTTTAACAGCCGTTATTTACGCCAGATGCGCAATTCGCGGAACTCACCCGGCCCGGCCTGACGCCATAACACATCCATGGGGTCGGGAAAGACGAACTTATTACCGACCAAAAAACCTTCCAGACGTTGTCCTGATACCGTTGCTGAGGCATGCCGGCCTTGTTTACGGACACTGCGTACAAAGTCTTCCTGCAAAACATCCATAGTGGTTGTCTCCAATCCGATCAAAAGCATCTGAACCGTGACTCAGATGACGGTAACCTGAAATTGTGACAAGCCTGTGTCGGGCAAAGCCATCCGGCTGCGCAAGGCAATACAGGATGAGCGGTTGCTCTCCACCGGCCTTGCTTTACAATGTGCCGCCCTTTCAAACACTCGTCAACCGGAAAGCACGCTATGGCAATTCAATGGTTCCCAGGGCACATGAACAAAGCCCGCAAGAAAATCAGCGAGGCAATGCCGGATATTGATCTGGTGATTGAGGTGCTGGATGCCCGCCTGCCTTTTTCCAGTACCAACCCTCTGGTTGACGAGCTGCAGGGCGACAAAACCTGCATTAAAGTGCTGAACAAAGCCGATCTGGCCGACCCTGAGGTTACAGCCCGGTGGGTCGAATACTTTGAACGCCAGCACAATACCCGCGCCCTGCCCCTAGTCGCCGAAGACCGTAATCAGGTGAAAAAACTGATCGCTCTGGCCAAGCAGGTAGGCAGCGCCCGCAGCGAGAAAAAGCAGGCCATCCGGGTAATGATTATGGGCATTCCCAACGTCGGTAAATCCACCCTCATTAACGCCCTGGCGGGTCGCTATGTGGCTAAAACCGGTAACGAACCGGCGGTGACCAAAGCCAACCAGATGATTGACCTGAAAAACGGCATCATCCTGTCGGACACGCCCGGTATTCTGTGGCCCAAGTTTGAGAACGAACAAAGCGGTTACCGGCTGGCCGCCAGTGGCGCGGTAAAAGATACCGCCATGGAATACGAAGATGTGGCCATGCACGCTCTGGACTATCTGGTGCGCGAATACCCGCAACAGCTCAGCGAACGTTTCCGCTTTAAACAACAACCGGAAACCGCCAGTGCAGCCCTGCACGAAATCGCCGCTCGCCGCGGGTGTCTGAAACCCGGTGGTATTGTCGACCTGCATAAGGCGGCGGAATTGTGTCTGCATGAACTGCGGGCGGGAAAAATCGGCCGGATTTCACTGGAAAACCCGGTCGCGGTCGAAGCCGAACTGGCGGAACTGGAAGCCCGCCGGCTGGCGGAAGAAGCGGCTAGGGCTGCGGCTGAATCACCTGATAAACCTGGCTGAAGGTCTGCCACTGCGGATCTTCATCAGCCACCACTTCGATAGGATACAGGCCAGCGCTGGTCGGAATGCTGTCCAGCGCCTGCTTGAAACTCTCCAGATCGCGGGCATAGATAATCCATTGATTGACTCCGGCGTGGGTAATCACCATCAGAATCAGGGCATTCTCTTCCGCTTCCGCCTGCCGTTGCAGGTGTTCACTGAAGGTTAAAATCGCGCTCTGTTCACTCAGCGCCGGAAAGCCGGTGCTGTCGTCAGTGGTTGCGGCATTCCAGGCAATCTGTACGCAGATCGGGTAATCGCCGGCGTCTTTGGCCAGCGCCCAGTCTTCGCGGTATTGAATGCTGATGGGCTTATCGTGCAGCGTTCCCGATGCACGCACCCAGCGGTTGTTCGCCAGCATGGCTTATTCCTTTTGGTTACGATGATTCCAGACTAATAGAAATTATCGTAAATGCCAAAGCCATGCTGCAGCCAGATGACAGAACGGCTGATTTACAGCAGGTTCAGCGGTAATTTCAGGTATGCAACACCGTTGGCTTCCGGCTCCGGAAAAGCACCGGCGCGGATATTCACCTGTAACGACGGCAAAATAAGGCGCGGCATATCCAGGGTGGCGTCACGCCGGCTGCGCAGCTGAATAAACTCGTCCCGGCTGATGCCGGTTCGCACATGAATATTGGCGGCTTTCTGAACGGCCACCGTACAGCGCGAACTCATCGGCCGGTCTGTCGGCGGGTAATCGTGGCACAGATGCAGCACCACCTCATCACCCAGCGCCAGTAAGCGCTGAATGGAATCGTACAGGGTACCGGCATCGCCCCCGGGGAAATCGCAGCGGGCGGTGCCGACATCGGGCATAAACAGCGTATCACCGACAAAAACATCGGTACCGTTAACCGCATAGCTGATGCAGGCCGGGGTATGGCCGGGGGTATTCATCACCCGGATCAGGCTGTTGCCCAGCGCCAGTTCATCGCCTTCGCCCAGTAACAGATCAAACTGGTGACCATCGGCCTGAAAGCGCTCGTCTTCGTTAAAGATTTTGCGGAAGGTTTCCTGCACCTGCACGATAGGCTTGCCAATCACCACCCGGGCACCGCTCTGGCGGCGGATATAATCAGCACTGCTCAGATGGTCGGCATGGGCGTGGGTTTCCAATACATACTGCAGGATAAGGCCCTGATTGCGGATATGTTCCAGCACCCGGTCGGCAGCTACCGTGGCAGTACGGCCGGACTTCTGATCAAAATCCAGCACCGGATCAATAATGGCGGTACAGCCACTGGCGGTGTCGGTCAGCACATGAGTGTAGGTCGAGGTGTCTTCATGCAGAAAACTGGTGATGGTGACTGCGCTCATTACTGGTACTCCGTCGTCTGAATGCTGCCGATTATATTAGTACATTCTTATTTAGCAATATTCGATATACAATACCTGACCATATCTGTCCGCTGCGGAGCTGGCTTATGACAACCACCCCTTCCCTGCCGTCATCCGGCAGCGACCATGCCGCGCTGGCCGAACACCGGCAGCAGGCGGTGCGGCTGCTGAAAGCACTGGCCAACGAACACCGGCTGAATATTCTGTGCTGCCTGCGTGAAGGAGAAGTATCGGTCGGTGAACTGGCCCGCCGCCTGCCACTCAGCCAGTCGGCACTGTCACAGCATCTGGCCTGGTTACGCAGCGAACATCTGGTCGCCACCCGCCGCCATGCACAAACCATTTTTTACCAACTGTGCGATGACAAAGCCGAACGTATTATTACCGTGCTGAACAGTCTGTACTGCGGCATCAACCGTGACGGAGCCCCTCATGCGGCTGACTAACACCCTGCAGAATTACCGCCGCGACTGGCTGGGTGCCGACCTCACGGCCGGCCTGATTGTCGCCATCCTGATTACCCCGCAAGCCATTGCCTACGCCATGCTGGCCGGTATGCCGCCGCAAGCCGGTCTGTATGCGGCGTTGTTGCCGGTTATTGTATATGCCCTGCTCGGCACCAGCCCGGTGCTGGCAGTCGGCCCGGTGGCGATTATCTCGTTAATGACCTTTGAAGCCCTGCAGCCACTGGCCAGCCCCGGCAGCAGCGAATATATGGCGCTGGCAGCGGGCCTGGCGCTGCTCACCGGCTTATGGCTGCTGTTATTTTTTCTGATTGATCTGGGGCGCTGGACCAACTTTATCAGCCACTCGGTTATTTCTGCCTTTACCAGTGCCGCCGCCATCCTGATTGTGCTGAGCCAGATCCGCCATGTCACCGGCCTGCCGATTCCGTCCGATGGCCCGCTGTGGCAACCCATTCAAACCCTGCTGAGCGCCAGCGATCAGTTACGCCCGGATGTATTGTTGCTGTTTGCTCTGGCTTTACTGCTGTTGCTGAGCTGGCAAAAAGGCATGCCCCGTCTTACCCGCCGCCTGCCACAGTGGCTGGCCAGTTTGCTGAACAAAGCCGCACCGCTGGTGCTGGTAATCGCCGGTATTGCAGCGGTCAGCGGGCTGGCACTGCCGGTGAAGGTGGTGGGCGAATTACCGGCTGGTTTGCCGGCCCTGCAACTGCCCTGGCTGACCTGGCCGCAATGGCAGTCATTACTGCCTTCGGCCGCGGTTATTGCGTTAATCGGATATCTGGAAAGTCTGGCGGTGGCGCAATCACTGGCTGACCGGCGTGGGCCGAAACTGCACAGCAACCAGGAGCTGCTGGCCCTGGGCGGGGCCAATCTGGTGGCGGCGTTCAGCCAGGCGTTTCCGGTCGCCGGTGGGTTTGGCCGCAGCGTGGTTAACCATGCGGCCGGCGCCAAAACCCAACTGGCCAGTATTATTACGGCGGTATTGGTGGCGGTTATTTGTCTGTTCGCCGCCCGTTTATTTATGAACCTTCCCAATGCCGTTCTGGCGGTGATTATTGTGGTGGCCGTATGGCCGTTAATCCGTTTTGCCGAGGGCTGGCAGGCCTGGCGTTATCAGAAAAGTGATGGTCTGGTGTGGCTGATGACCTTTGCCGGCGTACTGCTGGGCGGTGCCGAAAGCGGCATTCTGCTGGGTATGCTGCTGTCGCTGGTACTGTTTCTGAAACGCACCAGCGAACCTCATATTGCCGAAATCGGCCGGGTCGGCAACAGCGACCATTTCCGTAATATCCGCCGTCATCAGGTGGGCACCAGCCCAACCGTACTGATGATCCGTATCGACGAAAACCTGTACTTTGCCAACAGCCATTTTCTGCAGGAAACCATTGCAAACAGCCTGCAGCAACGCCCCGCTGTGCAGCACGTGGTGCTGGTCGGCAGTGCCATTAACCATATTGATTACATCGGCCTCGAAACCCTGCAGCATCTGTTACAGGATCTGCGCGAACGTGGCGTACAACTGCAT